>NZ_JBIUVJ010000012.1:0-110259 GCF_044742875.1 Pseudomonas sp. NPDC087817 | reverse complement strand
CCGTAACAGCGCTATCATTAAGACCAAGCTGAAGAACCTGCTGACCGGTTACAAGACCGAAACCGTTTACGGTGCGGACGACAAGCTGGACGACGTGATCCTCGACCGCAAAGAAGCGACCCTGTCCTTCATCAGCGGCGACACCTACACGTTCATGGACACCACTGACTACACCATGTACGAACTGAACGCCGAAGACATCGAAAGCGTTCTGCCTTTCGTTGAAGAAGGCATGACCGACGTTTGCGAAGCCGTGTTCTTCGAAGAGCGTCTGGTTTCCGTAGAGCTGCCGACCACCATCGTGCGCGTAGTTGACTACACCGAAGGTTCGGCTCGCGGCGACACTTCCGGCAAAGTCATGAAGCCAGCCAAGCTGAGCAACGGTACCGAGTTGCAAGTTGCTGACTTCATCGAAATCGGTGACAAGATCGAGATCGACACCCGCGAAGGCGGTTCCTACAAAGGCCGTGCCAAATAAGCACTGCTTTTTGCGGAAAGAAAAAGCCCGACCATTGAGTCGGGCTTTTTTGTACCTGCAATTTCACCTTCAACACCTATCCCCTGTGGGAGCGAGCCAGCTCGCGAATGCGGTGTGACATCCAATGAAGCGTTGTCTGACAGAACGCCTTCGCGAGCAGGGGTTTTGCATTTATCTCAAACGGTGGTGTGCAGGCGCACGTCAACGTTGCCACGGGTGGCGTTGGAGTACGGGCAAACCTGATGCGCCGCTTCAACCAGGCTCTGTGCATCGGCTTGTTCCAGACCCGGCAGGCTGATGTGCAGGTCGATGTCCAGACCAAAGCCGCCAGGGATTTGGCCGATGCCGACGTGAGCAGTGATCGAAGCATCGTCCGGGATTTTACGTTTGGTCTGGCTGGCAACAAATTTCAGCGCGCCGATGAAGCAGGCCGAGTACCCAGCCGCGAACAGTTGCTCAGGGTTGGTCGCCGCGCCGCCAGCACCACCGAGTTCTTTCGGGGTGGCCAGTTTGACGTCGAGGATGTTGTCGCTGGAGATCGCACGACCGTCACGGCCGCCAGTGGACGTTGCGATTGCGGTGTAGAGAGTTTGCATGGTGTGGGCCTCGTAGAGTGTTATGTGTTGCGCTAATTGTTTGCGCGCTAAGTAAGTGCGAGCTGAATGTAGCTCGCTAATATTTTGCGCGCAAGATAAATTTCGGAGGAAAGTGAGAATGCATGACGCGGCGTGGTGCATTACTTCACCGCAAGCATTGATTTAGAGCGCTGGACGGAAAGGAGGCTGACTGTAAAAAAATTCAGTCGGACAAGCATTCATCAGCAAATGAGGACCCTGTGGGAGCCGGGCTTGCCGGCGATAACGGCGTGTCAGTCGAAATCATGAAGGCTGACAGGACGCCATCGCGGGCAAGCCCGGCTCCCACAGGTTTTGTACTGCAACTGAATTGAGGATTCAGACCAGGCTGTCTTGCAGGTGGCTGCGCAGGGCTTGCAGTTCTGATTGCAGGTTTTGCAAACGCTCGATCGTGAAGCCGCTGGCGCCGAGAATGCATTGCGGGATGCTTTGGGCTTTGGTTTGCAAAGCGCGGCCCTGTTCAGTCAATTCGACAATCACCACTCGCTCATCCTCGCGGCTGCGGGTCCGGCTGAGCAAACCTTCGCCTTCCAGGCGCTTGAGCAGTGGTGTCAGCGATCCCGGATCCGTCAGCAGTCGTGTGCTGATTTCTCCCACGGTCAAACCATCTTTCTCCCACAACACCATCATCGCCAGATACTGCGGATAGGTCAGGCCGATGGCTTGCAGCATCGGTTTGTAGACTTTGGTCATCATCAGCGAAGTGGAATGCAAGGCGAAGCAGGCCTGGTTGTCCAGGAGCAAGTCATCGCAGGTGTCGCGTTCGGAAGTCATGTCAAAGCCTTGATCGGTGATGGGCATGAATCTAGCGCCCGAATGTTTAATGCGCCAGACAATTATCTGGGGCTAGTGCCGGCCAAAATCCCGCTGTAACGCCAGATCCCACGGCGGAACAGGGCTAAAGCGGGTTTTCAGATACTCCAGCAGCAAGCGGCTGCGCGAATTCGTCTGCTGTTCCATCCGCAAGGCATAGATCCCGGTGGACTCAGGTTTCGGCAGGCCGTTTTCGCAAAACAGCGGCAGCAGTTCGCCACGCAGCAGATATTCGCTGGCCAACCAGGTCGGCAGATGCGCAATCCCCAGTCCCGCCAACGCGCCGCAGACCAAGGCTTCGGCATTATTGGCGCTCATGCGGATGCGGGCCGGACGGTGCAGTTGCATCTGGCCATCCAGCTCGAAACGCCAGGCGAAGGGCGGGGCGAGGCCGTCCCAGTCCAGACCGTCGTGTTCACTCAATTGCGCGGGATGGCTGGGTACACCGCGATGTTTGAGATAGTCAGGACTCGCGCAGGCGATGCGCACCATGCTCGCCAGTGGCGTGGCAACCAATCGAGTGTCGGCCAGTTGACCGGCGCGCAGCACCAGATCGACCTTGCCCAGATTCGAGCCGTGCATGTCGACAAAGCTGTCGATCAGATGCAACTGCACGTCCAGTCCCGGATACAAAACCAGAAAATCGGCAATCACCGGTGCCAGGTGTCTGCGTCCGAACGCTGCCGGGGCATCGATGCGAATCAAGCCTTCCGGCGCATTGCTCAGGGAAACCGCTTCGGCTCGGGCCAGTTGCAACTCGGCGACGATCCGCCGTGCCCGCTCGGCAAACGCCAGCCCCGCAGGCGTGGCCAGTACCGCGTGGGTGCTGCGAATAAATAGCTGGCTGCCGACAGCATTTTCCAGGCTATCGATGCGCCGCGCGACCGCCGAGGGCGTCAACGGATGGCGACGAGACGCTGCGGAAAAACTGCCGCTTTCCAGCACATCAAGAAACAGCCCGAGTTGTTCGGTCAATTGATTGGGATTCATGTCATTTCAATGCTTGTGCGAATTCGGCACAGCCATTGTGCGTTGCTGTGCGTTTCCCCGCCAGCCGTGACTGCGTAGGATGAATCGCCTGACGTAAGAGGAATTCGGCTGTGATGGAGTTTTTGTTGTATCTGGTTTTCGGCGCCGCCCTTGGCACACTCGGTGGCATCTTCGGCATCGGTGGTGGCTTGATCGCCATTCCACTGCTCGGCGTGTGGTTCGGGCTCGATCAGCAGATTACCCAGGGCACGGCGCTGGTGATGGTGGTGCCAAACGTGATGCTGGCGCTGTGGCGTTATCACCAACGCAATCGTATTGAATTGCGTCATGCGTTGCCGTTGGCGTCGATGGGATTCTGCTTTGCGTGGATCGGTTCGATCTGGGCTGTGGGTATCGATGCGCAAACCATGCGCATCGGTTTTGTCGCGTTTCTCGTTGTCCTTTCGGCCTATAACCTGCTGAAGATGTTCGGCAAGCGCCCGGCGCCGACCTCCGAGATGCGTTATTCGTGGCCGTGGCTGGGTGTTCTCGGCGCGGCGTCGGGAACCATGGGCGGGTTGTTCGGTGTCGGTGGGGCAGTGGTCGCGACGCCAGTCTTGACCAGCCTGTTCGGCACCAGCCAAGTCGTTGCCCAAGGTCTGTCGCTGGCGCTGGCATTGCCGAGCACCGGCGTGACGTTGGTGACGTATGCGGTGCATCACGAAGTGGACTGGATGATCGGCCTGCCGCTGGCCATCGGCGGTCTGGCCAGCATCAGTTGGGGTGTGAAAGTCGCCCACGCGATGCCGGAAAAACTTCTGCGTGGACTGTTCTGCGGGTTTCTGGTGCTGTGCGCAGTGATGCTCGCGTTTAAAGTTTGAAACCTTCGACGATGTGCTCGGCCAGGCATTCGGTGATCGGCGAAGGGTTATTCAAATTGCGGATCAGCATGATGCTGGCCTCGGGCAGAAGCGGCAGATCTTCATCGGCGCCGAGAATGCGCATGTCCGGGGTGATCAGGCTTTCCAGTTGCGCGGTGATCGCCAGACCCGCGCTCACCACCGCCATCAGCGCCGAAAGGCTGGTGCTGTTGTAGGCGATGCGGTATTCGCGGCCCATGGCGTCCAGCGCATTGCAGGCCCACAAGCGGCAGAAACAGTCACTGTTGAACATCGCCAAGGGCAACGGCGTCTGCTCGTGGGCGCTGAAGTTTTGCGCCTCGGCCCAGACGAAGCGCTCCTTGCGCAGCAACTGGCCAATCTCGTTGCCCGGCTCGCGGGTGACAATCGACAGGTCCAGATCGGTGCGCTGCAACAACTGTTTGGTCGATTCGCAATGCACTTCGATCTGGATCAGCGGATAGAACTGCGCGAATCGCGACAGGATCCCCGGCAGAAAGCGCATCACGTAATCATCCGGCGTACCGATCTTCACGGTGCCGACCATGTGCGGCTCGCGCAGGGTGTTGAACACTTCGCTGTGCAGCTTGAGGATGCGTCGCGCGTATCCCAGCAGCACCTGGCCTTCAGCGGTCAGGCGCACCTGACGCCCGTCGCGTTCAAACAACTGGCGTTGCAACACGTCTTCTTCCAGACGCTTCATCTGCATGCTCACCGCCGATTGCGTGCGGTTGACCATTTCACCGGCGCGGGTGAAACCGCCCTGATCGGCAATCGCCACAAAGGTGCGCAAGACATCGGTATCGATACTGGGGTAGGCCGACAATTGATGAATCTCCGTGATGCATGCCATCAGAAACATTCGTTGGATTGATCTTAGCGCTGGCGAGAGACTTGAGCCATCCACAACGGAGGTCAACACGATGAAAGGTCAAAGAGAGTATGTAGACGAAGAAAAATTTTCCGGCCATGGCCACATGGTTTCCGACTTGCTGCACAAGTTTAGCCGCTGGTACGAACTTCACCGCGAACGCGAGATGCTCGCCAGTCTGAGCGACGAAGCGTTGAAGGACATCGGGGTCAGTCGTGCCGACGTCGAGCACGAGTCGGTTCGGCCATTCTGGGATGATCCGATGCACAAATGATGAGGCCATCGCTACACAAAACCTTCTGGACTGAGGTAGGTTGCGAGCAGACAAGGAGATGCTCATGCCCGCGACACTGTCCTTTTCCCTCAAACAGGCTCGACGTCTGGCGCTGGCTGCTCAAGGGTTCAACGGGCGCCAGCCGCCGACCGTCAAGGCAACGCACGTCAACCGGCTGATCGAACGGCTGGGCCTGCTGCAAATCGACTCCGTCAACGCCGTGGTGCGCTCGCACTACCTGCCGCTGTTTTCCCGTTTGGGCTCCTATTCTTCCGAATTGCTCGACCAGGCTGCCTGGAGTTCGGGGCGACGTCGCACCTTGTTTGAATATTGGGGCCACGAAGCGTCGCTGTTGCCGTTGTCGATGTATCCGTTGATGAATTGGCGCATGCAGCGAGCCAGGCAGGGCCGAGACATTTATCAGCAATTGGCAAAGTTTGGTCTGGAGCAGCAGGATGTTGTTCGCCGGGTGTTGAGTGCGGTCGAAGAGCGCGGCGCAGTGGGTGCGGGCAGTTTGTCGACCCGTGAAGACAAGCCCGGGCAATGGTGGGACTGGAGCGCAGAAAAGCATGCGCTGGAGTGGCTGTTTGCCGCCGGTGAAGTGACCGTGGCCGGGCGCCGTGGGTTTGAGCGTTTGTACGATTTGCCGGAGCGGGTGATTCCTTCCACGATCCTGCAGCAGACATTGCCCGATGAGGCCGAGGCGCAGCGTGGACTGTTAGTGCATGCGGCTGAGGCGTTGGGGGTTGGCACGGAAAAGGATCTGCGCGATTACTTCCGTTTGAGTCCGGCTGACGCGCGTCCGCGTCTGGCCGAGTTGGTCGAGGCCGGGCAGTTGTTGCTGTGCGAGGTCGCCGACTGGCGACAGATCGCCTATTGCCTGCCGGAGCCCAAGGTCCCGAGCAAGGTCACGGCCAGTGCGCTGTTGTCGCCGTTTGACTCACTGATCTGGGAGCGCAGCCGCACTGAGCGATTGTTTGATTTTCGCTATCGGCTGGAGATCTACACGCCGCAGGACAAGCGGGTTTACGGCTATTACGTGTTGCCGTTTCTGCACAATGAGCGGATTGCGGCGCGAGTGGATTTGCGCGCCGAGCGGGCGTCGGGACGGTTGGCGGTACATGCGGTGCACGAGGAGGAGTCGGGGCTGGATGAGGAGGGGATGCTGGCGTTGGCCGTGAATTTGCGGCAGATGGCGAGTTGGTTGGGGCTTGAGCGGGTGCAGTTGAATTGTCAGCGCGAGAGTGCGGGGCGGTTGCGGGTGGCATTGACGCAGATCGGGAGCGACTGAGCGGACGCCATCGCTGGCAAGCCAGGCTCCCACAGTGATCGGTTCGGTCACAAAGTCTGTGTACGACGCAAATCCTGTGGGAGCCTGGCTTGCCAGCGATGGGGCCAGGTCAGGCGATAAAGATGTCCAACCTCAGCGGCGGACTTGCTTCAGGGTTTCAGCAATCAGGAATGCCAGTTCCAGCGACTGATCGGCATTCATCCGCGGATCGCAGTGGGTGTGATAGCGATCCGACAAACCATCTTCAGTAATCGGTCGCGCTCCACCAATGCACTCGGTGACGTTCTGTCCGGTCATTTCGATGTGGATCCCGCCGGCATAAGTGCCTTCCGCTTCGTGCACCTGGAAGAACTGCTTCACCTCGCCGAGGATCTGCGCAAAGTCGCGAGTCTTGTAGCCGCTGCTGGCCTTGATGGTGTTGCCGTGCATCGGGTCGGAGCTCCACAGCACTTGCTTGCCTTCACGCTGCACGGCGCGAATCAGTGCCGGCAGGTGATCGCCCACTTTGTTCGCGCCCATCCGTGCGATCAGGTTCAGACGCCCAGGATCGTTGCTCGGGTTGAGCACATCGATCAGGCGGATCAGATCGTCGGGGTTCATGCTCGGGCCGACTTTGACGCCGATCGGGTTATTCACCCCACGCAGGAATTCAACGTGAGCGCCGTCGAGCTGACGGGTGCGGTCGCCGATCCACAGCATGTGCGCCGAGCAATCGTAGTAATCGTTGGTCAGGCTGTCGCGGCGCACGAAGGCTTCTTCGTAGTTCAGCAGCAGCGCTTCGTGGGCGGTGAAGAAACTGGTTTCGCGCAGTTGCGGCGAGCTGTCCATGCCGCAGGCGCGCATGAACGCCAGGGTTTCATCGATGCGGTCGGCGAGGTGGCTGTACTTCTCGGCCAGCGCCGAGTTGGCGATGAAATCGAGGTTCCACTTGTGCACTTGATGCAGATCGGCAAAGCCGCCCTGAGCAAAGGCGCGCAAGAGGTTCAGCGTCGCGGTGGACTGGTGATAGGACTGCAGCAGACGCTCGGGATCCGGTACGCGGCTCTTTTCGTCGAAGCCGATGCCATTGACGATGTCACCGCGATAAGCCGGCAGGGTCACGCCGTCGATGGTCTCGTCATTGGCCGAACGTGGTTTGGCGAACTGCCCGGCCATGCGCCCGACCTTGACCACCGGACAACCGGCGGCAAAGGTCATGACAATCGCCATTTGTAGCAACACTTTAAAGGTGTCGCGAATCTTTGCTGCGGAGAATTCGGCGAAGCTTTCCGCGCAATCGCCGCCCTGCAGCAGAAACGCCCGGCCCTGAGTCACTTCGGCAAACTGACGGCGCAGTTCACGCGCCTCGCCGGCAAACACCAATGGCGGGTAGCTGGCCAGGGTTTGCTCGACTTGGCGCAGATGCGCGGCGTCGGGGTATTGGGGTTGTTGCTGGATCGGCAGGGCACGCCAGCTGTCAGGGCTCCACGGTTGGCTCATCACGGTCTCGAGTTTTCTACGCACGGAAGGCCATGGTATCAGCAAATTAGTGCGTGACCTGTTCCCGCACCTTCGTCGACAATCGCCGCTTTGCCACGGCGCCATAGCGGCGTCATCGCGTCACCGCGCCCGGTGACCACCAGGAGACGAAATGACTGAGGAGCGCGTCGAGCTATTGCTCGCCGAAGTACAGGATGAGTTCGGCGTGATTCGCGTGCTGGAAGTGGCCGATTACCGCTTTCTGGAGTTCGGCGATGCCATCGAGCAGAGCTGCGTGTTCACCGCCGACCCGAGCTGGCTGGAGTACGACTACACCCGGGCGATGCTGATTGGTGCGTTGTGTCATGAACAACCGGAGAGTGCGCTGTTCCTCGGGCTGGGTGCCGGTACGCTGACGCAGGCCTGCCTCAGGTTTCTGCCGCTGGAAGATGTCGAAGCCATCGAGTTGCGTCCCGACGTGCCGCGTCTGGCCATCGAATACCTTGGGCTGGATGACGATCCGCGCCTGTACATCCGCGTCGGCGATGCGCTTGAGCTGCTGCCGACGGCGGAGCCAGCGGATCTGATCTTCGTCGACCTGTACACCGACGTCGGCCCGGGAGTCGGGCATCTGGCCTGGAGCTTTCTCGGCGATTGCCAGAAGCGCCTGAATCCGGGTGGCTGGCTGGTGATCAATCAATGGGCCACGGATGACGGCAAGCCGCTCGGTGCGGCGTTGTTGCGCGGGCTCTATCACCGGCATTACTGGGAGCTGCCGGTGAAGGAGGGCAATGTGATTCTGATTGTGCCGGCGGATCTGGATCAGGCACTGGACATGCAGGCGTTGACCGCCCGGGCGGAAGCGCTGGCGCCGCAGTTGGGTTATTCGCTGGAGTCGTTGATCAAGGCGATTCGCCCGGCGACTTGAGTTGTCAGTGATGGCCCTATCGCGAGCAGGCTCACTCCTACATTGGAATGCGCTCCCCCTGTAGGAGTGAGCCTGCTCGCGATGACGTCCTCACGGACACCGTACTTTCAGATCCCTTTAAAGACTCCAGGTCGGCGCTCCACCAGCGAGCGCACTCCTTCCTTGGCATCCTCACTGCCCAGCAACCTCTTCACCAGCGCCGGCAACGCCTGCGCCGCCGCCGTCTCGCCCTCATAACGCGCCTGTCGCGCCGACATCAGCGTCGCCTGCACGCCCAGCGGTGCCTGGCGCGCAATGCGCTCGGCCAGTTCAACCGCCCGTGGCAGCAAGTCCTCGCTGGCCATCACCTCCTGCACCAGACCCAGTCGCAACGCGTCGTGCGCATCGAACTCATCGCCGGTCAGCAACCAGCGCATGGCATTGCCCCATCCTGCCACTTGATGAAAGCGTAAAGTCGCGCCACCAAAAGGAAAGATCCCACGCTGTACTTCCATTTGTGCGAAGCGGGTATTGCTGGCACACAGGTTGATGTCGGCGGCGAGCATCAGCTCGATGCCGATGGTCAGGCAGTAGCCCTGCGCCGCAACAATCACCGGTTTGCTCACCCGTGGCCCGACGAAAACACCCCACGGATCGCAACCTCCGGTCGGAACCTGCCAGCCTTGAGCAAGTGCGGTGCTGGCATTCACCAGATCCAGACCGGCGGTAAAGTGCTCGCCATGGCCGAACACCACCGCTACCCGCGCCTCGCTGTCGGCCTCGAACTCGCCATAGGCCAGGCTCAGGTCATTGAGCAGGTCGAGGTCGAAAGCATTGCGTTTGGCCGCTCGGTCCAGACCGATCAGATGGACATGACCACGACGTTCACGGCTGACGCGGCCGGGGCAGGGCTGATTCATGGATAAATCCTCGGGCGGGAAGGGCGGGTGCAGCGACGGTATGCCGCACATCGGTGAATCGTTTAAGCGTCATCACCCGCAGGGCCGGGCCTTTGAAAAATAGACCTTGGCACGATTATCCGCAAAACCCCGTTACACAGCGGTGACACACGCATTCAGACGATAAAAAAAGCTCCCTTTTTGGGCAAAATCCGGTATAGTGCGCGCCGGCCTTTAACCGGGCCGCGTTTAGGTAGCGCAATTTCCCGAAGTCAGCTTCGGCTGCACGTCCGCATTGCGGGCTCTTCCCGGACGATTCTTTTTTTCATTCATACGTTTTCGCAAATCCCCGCCGACAAAGCTGCCAGGGCGACTCTTGAGTCTCAACACGGCATGCGCAGCTTTGGAGCATGGGTCTTTGCGGATGCACTTAGAGGCAGACCCATGACCCAGGAAACCGGCGGATTCGCCGCTTTTAATCTTAATCCGAATATTCTTGCAGCCGTCGCAGCGACCGGCTACGAAGAGCCTTCGGCGATTCAGCAGCAATCGATCCCGATCATCATGGCCGGCCAGGACATGATTGGCCAGGCGCAAACCGGTACCGGTAAAACCGCCGCGTTCGCACTGCCTATTCTGCACCGCATCGATCCTGCCAAGCGCGAACCGCAAGCCCTGATCCTGGCGCCAACCCGAGAGTTGGCGCTGCAAGTAGCAACCGCTTTTGAAACCTACGCCAAGCAAATGCCAGGCGTTACCGTTGTCGCCGTATACGGCGGCGCGCCGATGGGCCCGCAGCTCAAGGCTATCCGTAACGGCGCACAGATTGTTGTCGCTACCCCGGGTCGTCTGTGTGACCACCTGCGTCGCGACGAGAAAGTCCTGTCGACCGTGAACCACCTGGTTCTCGACGAAGCTGACGAAATGTTGAAGCTGGGCTTCATGGATGACCTGGAAGTCATCTTCAAGGCTCTGCCAGCGACCCGTCAGACCGTTTTGTTCTCGGCTACCCTGCCGCAGTCGATCCGCGCCATTGCCGAACGCCACCTGCGCGATCCGCAACACGTCAAGATCCAGACCAAGACTCAAACCGTTACCGCGATCGAACAGGCTCACCTGTTGGTTCACGCTGACCAGAAGACTTCGGCCGTTCTCAGCTTGCTGGAAGTGGAAGACTTCGACGCACTGATCATGTTCGTGCGCACCAAGCAAGCGACTCTGGACCTGGCCAGTGCCCTCGACGCCAAAGGCTACAAAGCCGCTGCGCTGAACGGTGACATCGCCCAGAACCAGCGTGAGCGCGTCATCGACTCGCTGAAAGATGGCCGTCTGGACATCGTTGTGGCGACCGACGTAGCTGCTCGTGGTCTAGACGTTCCGCGTATCACTCACGTGTTCAACGTGGACATGCCGTACGATCCTGAGTCCTACGTGCACCGTATCGGCCGTACCGGCCGTGCCGGTCGCGAAGGTCGTGCACTGCTGCTGGTGACTCCGCGTGAGCGCCGCATGCTGCAAGTGATCGAGCGTGTAACCGGTCAGAAGGTTGCTGAAGTTCGCCTGCCGGACGCTCAGGCTGTTCTCGATGCACGCATCAAGAAACTGACCAACAGCCTGTCGCCGCTGGTTGCTGATGCCGAATCGACTCACGGTGAGTTGCTCGATCGTCTGACCGCTGACATCGGCTGCTCGCCGCGTGCTCTGGCTGCTGCGCTGCTGCGCAAGGCTACCAACGGTCAAGCGCTGAACCTGGCAGCGATCGAGAAGGAGCGTCCACTGGTGCCGAACAACGCACCGCGTGGCGACCGTCCTGAGCGTTCCGGTGATCGTCCGGATCGTGGTGATCGCGAGCGTCGTGCGCCAATGCCTTTGGGCGAAGGCCGTGCTCGTTGCCGTACCGCGCTGGGTGCGCGTGACGGTATCGCTGCGAAAAACCTGCTGGGCGCCATCCTCAACGAAGGCGGTCTGGCCCGTGAAGCGATCGGTCGCATCCAGGTGCGTGACAGCTTTAGCCTCGTCGAGCTGCCGGAAGATGGTCTGGACAAACTCCTGACCAAGCTGAAGGACACTCGCGTTGCTGGCAAGCAGTTGAAGCTGCGTCGCTATCGCGAAGATTGATCCGCCCTTGGGCTGATTGATCGAACATAAAAAATCCCCGACTGGTTCGGGGATTTTTTTTGCCTGCTGTTTGGGTTTATACAAAACCCTGTGGGAGCTGGCTTGCCAGCGATCGCGTCAGCCGAAACGATAAATATCCATGCCCAGCGCACCCATGGTGAAGCCTGTATGCGCCACGCTGAACTCGCCTCCCGCACCCCGCGCAAAATACAACGGCAACAAATGCTCATCACTCGGATGGCTACGCACTGCATTTGGTGCCTGCTGGCGGTAATCATGCAGGGCTGCTTCGTCATCGGCCGCAAGCTTGTCGATCACCCAGTCACGGAAGTCCCGGGCCCACGGCTCGACGCTCTCCGGACCGGCGTGCCAGTCCAGCTCGCGCAGATTATGGGTGATGCTGCCGGAACCGATCAGCAGAATCCCTCGTTCGCGCAGGCCGGCCAACGCACGGCCAACCCGGGTTTGCAGCGCGGGGCCACCGCGACTCGGCAGCGAAACCTGTACCACCGGAATATCCGCCTGCGGGTACATCAGCGACAACGGCACCCACACGCCGTGATCGAACGGTCGTTGCGGATCAAGACGTGCCGACAGGTTGCTGGCGCTCAGCAGATGGGCGACTTCAGCAGCCAGTTGTGGATCACCCGGCGCCGGGTACTGCACTTCGAACAGTGCCCGGGGGAAGCCGCCGAAATCGTGCCAGGTCTCGGGTTGCGGATGGCTGCTGACCAATAGTTCGTGGCTCTCCCAGTGTGCGGAGACAATCACGATGGCTTTCGGCCTGGGCAGTTCGGCAGCCAGTCGCGCCAATGCCGGGCCGCTGGCGCCGGGTTCCAGCGCAAGCATGGGTGAACCATGAGAAATAAACAGGCTGGGAAACATGATGGGTTCCTGAGCGTTAAGATGGCCCATCTTCAGTCAGATCATTGATCTAAATCTAATATAAGTTTTAACGCTTTTTGATCGATTTTTTGGGAGTGATACATGCAGCCTGAGTTTTGGCACAAGAAGTGGGAATCGAACCAGATCGGCTTTCATCAGCCCGAGGTCAACCCGTATTTGCAGCGGCACTGGCCGGATCTGGCGGTTGCAGCGCAGGCTCGCGTGCTGGTGCCGTTGTGTGGGAAAAGTCTGGATTTGCTGTGGCTGGCCGGGCGCGGCCATCAGGTGCTGGGCATCGAACTGTCGGAAAAGGCCGTCGAGGATTTTTTCAGCGAGCAGCATTTGCAACCTGAAGTCAGCGAAGGCGGCGCGTTCAAGGTCTATCGCGCGGGAGCTATCGAGTTGTGGTGCGGTGATGTCTTTGCGTTAAAGGCCGAGGATGTCGCTCATTGCACGGCGCTGTACGACCGCGCCGCGTTGATCGCGTTGCCGCCAGCGATGCGTGAGCAATATGCGGCGCATTTGCTGAGTATCTTGCCGGAATGCTTGCAGGGTTTGCTGATTACGCTGGACTACGATCAGGCGAAGATGCCCGGGCCACCGTTTGCCGTGCCGGATGCTGAGGTGCAGCGCTTGCTTGGGAATGACTGGCAGGTCCAGAAGCTGGAAGAGCAGGATGTGCTGGGCGAGAGCTGGAAGTTCTTGCAGGCTGGCGTGACGCGGCTGGAGGAGCGGGTTTATCGGGTTTCCGGGCGGTAGAATTTTACTGGAATTGCCGGCCCCATCGCTGGCAAGCCAGCTCCCACAGTGATCTGTGGTGTATCGGAAATACTGAAAACCTCCTGGACCCTGTGGGAGATGGCTAATCAGCGATTGGGCCATCAGGAACATCCCGTTAATCAAGCCCACAAAAAAGGCCCGCATCACTGCGGGCCTTTTTCATTGTTACATCGGTTGAATCAACCGCGACGACGCAAGGCGTCAATACGCTCTTCCAGCGGTGGGTGGCTCATGAACATGCGGGCGAAGCCCTGTTTGATGCCACCGTTGATGCCAAACGCATTCAGGGTGTCCGGCATGTGTACCGGCAGGCCCTGTTCGGCGCGCAGACGCTGCAGAGCGCCAATCATTGCGCTGGTACCGGCCAGGCGAGCACCGGCTTCGTCGGCGCGGAATTCGCGTTTGCGCGAGAACCACATGACGATCGCGCTGGCCAGGATGCCCAAGACCAGTTCAGCGAAAATGGTTGCCACGTAATAGGCGATGCCCTGACCTTCTTCGTTCTTGAAGATCACCTTGTCGACGAAGTTGCCGATGATCCGCGCAAAGAACATCACGAAGGTGTTCACCACGCCCTGGATCAGCGCCAGAGTGACCATGTCACCGTTGGCCACGTGACCGATTTCGTGGGCCAGCACGGCTTTCACTTCGTCTGGCGAAAAGCGTTCGAGCAGGCCCTGGCTGACCGCGACCAGTGCGTCGTTCTTGTTCCAGCCAGTGGCGAAGGCATTTGCTTCGTAGGCCGGGAATATACCGACTTCGGGCATCTTGATCCCGGCTTCGCGGGACAGTTGCTCGACAGTTTGCAGCAGCCATTGCTCATGCCGGGTACGTGGCTGGCTGATGATCTGGGTGCCGGTGCTCATCTTCGCCATCCACTTGGAGATGAACAGCGAGAACAGCGAGCCGGCGAAACCAAAGACCGCACAGAAAACCAGCAGCTGACTGAGGTCGAGATCAACCCCGTTGGCCGCCATGAACCCGTTGAAGCCGAACAGGCTCAGGGTGATGCTGGCTATCAGCACGACCGCCAGGTTAGTGGCCAAAAACAGCAGGATGCGCATCATGGTTGTAGAAATCTCCTCAAGCTAAAGATGTAGCGTACTGCGGGGTATATAAGGTGCTGCACCGGGCTATTCAACCGAGTGACTATTTCAAACTGTGTCCTACAGCGGTTTCCTCGGCGCACGACCCATTTCCCACGACAGACTCCGACACGGACGACGGACAGCCGCGACCCGTCGCCATTGCGTCAGACGCAAGTGACGGGTACGAATCGCAAGTGTAGAAGGCGCGCGGAGGCGGGGAACGCAGAAGTGTTGCTGAATCAGACAGTGCGCAACGTTCGGGCCGTTGCGCACTGATGGGCAGTTACTGGCGGTAGGACTTGAGGAAGTTGCCGATACGACCGATAGCCATTTCCAGATCATCGACGCGGGGCAGGGTGACGACGCGGAAGTGGTCTGGCCACGGCCAGTTGAACGCGGTGCCCTGCACCACCAGCAATTTCTCGGAGAGCAGCAGGTCGAGGACGAATTTCTCGTCGTTGTGGATCGGGCAGACCTTCGGGTCGATCTTCGGGAACGCATACAGTGCGCCCATCGGTTTGACGCAGCTCACGCCCGGAATGTCGTTGAGCAGCTCCCAGGTGCGATTGCGCTGTTCCAGCAGGCGGCCCTGCGGCAACACCAGATCGTTGATGCTCTGATAACCGCCAAGCGCGGTCTGGATCGCATGCTGGCTCGGCACGTTGGCACACAGGCGCATGTTGGCGAGCATGTCGATGCCTTCGATGTAGCTCTGGGCATTGTGTTTCGGCCCGGAAATCGCGATCCAGCCGGAGCGGAAACCGGCCACGCGATAGGACTTCGACAGACCGTTGAAGGTCAGGCAGAGCAGGTCCGGGGCCAGCGAAGCGGTGCAGATGTGTACGGCGTCGTCATACAGAATCTTGTCGTAGATCTCGTCGGAGAACACCACCAGATTGTGCTGACGGGCCAGTTCCAGCATGCCCAGCAACACTTCCTTCGAATACACCGCGCCGGTCGGGTTGTTCGGGTTGATGATCACCATCGCCTTGGTGTTCGGAGTGATCTTGGCCTTGATGTCGGCCAGGTCCGGGAACCAGTCGGCGCCTTCGTCGCACAGGTAATGCACGGCGTTACCACCGGCCAGACTCACGGCAGCGGTCCATAGCGGATAATCCGGGGCCGGCACCAGCACTTCGTCGCCGTTGTTGAGCAGGGCCTGCAACGACATCACGATCAGCTCGGACACGCCGTTACCCAGGTAGATGTCTTCGATGCCGACACCTTCAACATTTTTTTGCTGGTAGTACTGCATCACCGCTTTACGCGCGCTGAACAGGCCTTTGGAGTCGCTGTAGCCTTGCGCGGTCGGCAGGTTGCGGATCACATCCTGAAGGATTTCGTCCGGCGCTTCGAAACCAAACGGCGCGGGGTTGCCGATGTTCAGCTTGAGGATGCGCTGACCTTCCTCCTCCAGACGTTTGGCGTGCTTGAGCACCGGGCCGCGAATGTCGTAGCAGACGTTGGCGAGCTTGTTCGATTTGCTGAACTGCATGGCGATGTGATCCCGAAAATGAACGATCCAGGCGGCGGATGGACAACCGTACTGGGATTCCTGCGTCTTCACACAGGCGAAATCTTGCGCCTTGGCGCCGAGAATCCGTTTGAATGCGCCCGGTCTGGCTGCCAGACTGGCGCGTGACGAGGCGCAATCATACGTGCCGCCCGATCCGTGGAAAAGGTACAGATCGGGCTTTTTCAGCCGCTGAGGTGTGATGATGGAAAAGTTGCAAAAAACCCTGGAAGAATGGAAAGCCATGCTCGACCCCGAGCAGTACAACGTGTGCCGTCTGAGCGCCACCGAGCGACCGTTCTCCGGCAAATACAACGACACCAAGACCGATGGTGTCTATCACTGTGTCTGCTGCAACGAAGCGCTGTTCGACTCGAAGACCAAATTCGATTCCGGCTGCGGCTGGCCGAGCTTCTACGCGCCGATCGGTGAAAGTGCCATGACCGAGATCCGCGACACCAGCCACGGCATGATCCGTACCGAAGTGAAATGCGCCCGCTGCGATGCACACTTGGGGCACGTGTTCCCGGACGGCCCGGCGCCGACCGGTTTGCGCTATTGCATCAATTCGGTGTGCCTGAATCTCGAACCCCGCGAGTAATTGAGTGGGCGACCTGCGGGTCGCCTTTCGGATAATTAAATTGCGCACAATTTAATTGCTCGCTATGTTTGGCCTTTCCCGATAACCCGCGGAGCCGACCCATGAGCGACAACCTTCTGAATATCCCTGTCACCAATATCAAGGGCGAGCAAAAGACCCTCGCCGATTACGCTGGCAAAGCGGTGCTGGTGGTCAACACCGCCAGCAAGTGCGGGTTCACTCCGCAATACAAAGGTCTGGAAGAGTTGTGGCAGACCTACAAGGATCAGGGCCTGGTGGTACTGGGTTTCCCGTGCAACCAGTTCGGCAAACAGGAGCCGGGCAACGAGGGCGCGATCAGCGAGTTCTGTGAGCTGAACTACGGCGTCAGCTTCCCGCTGTTCAAGAAGATCGAAGTCAACGGTGCAGGCGCCCATCCGCTGTTCGTACAACTGAAAAAACGTGCTCCGGGCGTGCTCGGCTCGCAAGGCATCAAGTGGAACTTCACCAAGTTCCTGATCGGCAAGGATGGCCAGTTGGTCAAGCGCTTTGCCCCTGCTACCAAGCCGCAGGATCTGAGCCGCGAGATCGAAGCTCTGCTCAAATGAATAAACTGTCGGTTGATTCGCTGAAGCTCGACAGTCAGTTGTGCTTCAAGTTGTACGCCGCTTCGCGGGCGGTGATTCGTGGCTACAAGCCGATGCTCGATCAGCTCGGCCTGACGTACCCGCAATACCTGGCCATGCTGGTGTTGTGGGAGTGGCAGGACAGTGCGCCGGAGCAGCCGACGGTCAAGGCCTTGGGTGAGCGTCTGGCGCTGGACTCCGGCACGCTGACGCCGTTGCTCAAGCGCCTGGAGCAGTTGCAACTGGTTCAGCGTCAGCGTTCGGCGCGTGATGAGCGTGAAGTGCATCTGAGTCTGACGCCTGCCGGGCTGGCACTTCGCGAACAGGTCGGGCCGCTCAAGGCGCGATTGCTTTGCGACAGCGGGGTGGACCTGGACCAGCTCAATGCCTTGCGCGACGGTCTCGATCAACTGCTCGGGCAGATCAAGGCGCTGTCGTAGGCGCAATCCACTGATCCAGCAAGGCCGCCAATTCTTCACGGCGGAACGGCTTGGCCAGATAGTCGCTCATGCCCGCCGCCCGGCAGCGCTCGCGTTCTTCGGACATGGCGTTGGCGGTCAGGGCAACGATCGGCAGGTTTGGCCAGCGTCCGCTCTGGCGGATTTGCCGGCTCGCTTCGTAGCCGTCCATCACCGGCATATTGCAGTCCATCAGCACCAGATCGAAGGCGTGATACTCCAGTTGATCCAGCGCTTCGGCGCCATGGGCGGCGACGACGACATCACAGCCGAGTTTACCGAGCATGCCTTTGGCCACCAGTTGATTGACCGGGTTGTCCTCGACCAGCAGCACTTTTCCGCGGCGTACCAATGGCGTCGTTTCCAACTGCGTATCGTTGATGGTGGCGACCTCGGGATGCAGGGTCCGTCGCAGATTCTGGTAGAGCGCATTACGCGCCAACGGTCGCGCCTGTTGCTGCAGAGGGGCGAGCGCCGCCGCTTCTTCGCTGGGCAGAAAACTGCCATAGGCAGTCACCAGCAAGATGGGCGCGGTGAGGGTTGGACGCAGCCCGAACAGGCACTCCGGACAATCGGTAATCAGCACATCTGGCGTCAGCCCCAACAGCGAGTCGTCGATCGTGCGTTGTTCGTATTCAAGTCCCCAGACCGGCAGCAGACTGCGGAGCAACTCCGCCAGACCGCTGCTGGCTGCGGTAATGGCGAGAACTTTGCCGTGCAGCTGCGTCGGCGGCAGAGCGCGGGTATGGCAGGGCAGTGGCAGTTCGGCGCAGAACTGGCTGCCGAAGCCGGTCTCGGAGCTGATGGTCAGGCGCCCCTGCATCGCTTCGCAAAGGTTGTAAGTCAGGGCCAGTCCCAGCCCGGTGCCGCCGTACTGGCGGGTGATGCCGGCACCCGCCTGGGTGAACGGCTGGAAGATTTTCACCTGGGCTTCCTGCGCGATGCCGATACCGGTGTCGCAGACCTCGATGCGTACGCCATCCTTGTAGGTCGACAAGCGCACATCCACCCGGCCGAAACGGGTGAATTTCAGAGCGTTGGACAGCAGATTGCTGACGATCTGCCGAACCCGGGTGGGATCGCCCAGCACCAGCGCCGGAAAGTGCGGATCGATCAGGCAGGTCAACTCGACGCTGGGTGCCGCGTTCTGCGACAGCAGGTTGGCGGTGTCTTCGATCAATGAGCCGAGATCGAAGGGAATGTGCTCAAGCTCCAGTTGCCCTGCGTCGAATTTCGACAGGTCGAGAATGTCGTTGAGCAACTCCACCAGCACCTTGCCTGAGTCGTGGGCGATCGACAGTTGTTGCTGCTGTTCGGCATTCAGTGGCCCGTCGAGCGACAGCGCGATCATCCCCAGCAGACCGTTGAGCGGTGTACGGATCTCGTGACTCATGTTGGCGAGAAATGCCGAGCGTGCTTCAGCCATTTCCAGCGCGGTGCTGCGGGCGACTTCGAGTTCCTGATTGGACTGGCTGAGCCGGGCGTTGATCGCCTTGAGTTCGGCGGTTCGCGCCGAAACGATGTTTTCCAGTTGGCCGAGGTAGTCGGTCAGACGGTTTTCGGCATTGCGTCGCTGCTGGATCTCGGTGGCGATGTTCTCGAATTGCTGATTGGCGACTTTGACCAGTACGCCGATTTCATCATTGGCGTGGCCGCTCGGGCATTCCAGCGTGGTCGGTTCGGCGCTGCGCGGATCACGCCCGCTGAGTTCGCGGATCACCCGCACCAGCGGTTTGGTCAACATCACGTAGAACAGCGCCAACAGGATGCCGGTGAGGATCAGGCTGCGGGCGAAACCGTTGAGCAGGGTGACTTCGGCGCGACGCAGAAAGCGGCTGCCGAACGCATAGGTGTCAACCTCAAGGCTCAGGACTCCCAGCGATTCATTGGGCAGATGATCCAGATACAGGCGATCTTCGAATTGGCGCTTGGCGCCGAACAGGAAGTCGCTGATCAGCCGATAGCCGCTTTGCAGCTCGGGACGTTTGACGCTGGCCAGCACGGTATTGTTGTTGTCGGTCAGTTGCGCAGAAATGATGGCCGGGGAACGCAACAGGCCCAACGTGAGTTCTTGAGCCAGTTCGGCATCGATGTTGTAGGCGATGCGTGATGCCGGGTTATGGCTGATTTCCAGCAAAGACAGGATTTCACGGTTGATGGAGGCGTCTTCACTGGCATAATCGATGCCGATTTGCAGCAGGCTGAGCAGCGTGCCCAGAATGAACCCGACCAGCACAGTAAGCCTGGCTTGCTTGTACGACAGCCGGTGGGTGAATTTGATATCCATGGGGTGTTGAACCACTTCCGTTTCCCTTCGCTGCTCAAGCATAGTCGATCATGTATCGATACCGAGGTTCCCGAATCGCCTTGTAACAAGGCGCGGGGCGAGAATTTTGATCTGCGTGTCGTCGCTGGATCGTCATCATTACTGTGAACGTGCCCGAGGAGAAGACGTGGATTCCCGATTGAATGCTTTTCTTGAACGCGCCGAGTCGGTTCTGGCGCGGATCGAACCGCTGTTGCCGGCACCGCGCCCGGTGATCGACTGGGGCACTTGTCTGGCCGCGCGTTGGCAGCGTGACGGCCGCAGCGGGTACCTGCTGCCACTGGAAGTCAGCCTCGACATGCGCCTGTCCGACCTGATCGGCGTTGATCGGCAACTGGAGCAACTGGGCCGCAATACCCAGCAGTTTCTCGATGGCATGCCGGCGAACCACGCGTTGCTCTGGGGTTCGCGCGGTACCGGCAAATCCTCGCTGGTACGCGCATTGCTCGCGGAACATGCCGGCGCAGGCCTGCGGCTGATCGAGATCGAGCGCGATCACCTGGCCGACTTGCCGCGAGTGGTCGAGCAGATCGCCAAACTGCCGCAACGTTTTGTGTTGTTCTGCGATGACCTGTCGTTCGAATCCGGGGAAGGCGATTACCGTGTGCTCAAAAGCGTGCTCGACGGCTCGCTGGAGCAGGCACCGGACAACGTTTTGCTGTACGCCACTTCCAACCGTCGCCATCTGGTGCCGGAGAAGGAAAGCGACAACGAGAACTGGAAGCGCGTCGATGGCGAACTGCATCCCAGCGAAGCGGTGGAAGACAAGATCGCGCTGTCGGACCGCTTTGGTCTGTGGTTGTCGTTTTACCCGTTTACTCAAGAGCACTTCCTGAATGTCGTCGAGCACTGGATCGGCCAGTTGGCCGCCAAGGCCGGCCTGAGTTGGCAGCGTGACGAAGCACTGGATATCCTCGCCGTACGTTGGGCCACCGGCCGCGGTAATCGCAACGGACGTTGCGCGTACCAATTCGCCCGTTACTGGGTGGGACTGAAATTGTTGGAGCACAAGGCATGATTGATTTGCAACAAAGCGGCCAGGGCCTCGAAGGCTATGGCATGTTGGCCGCACAACTGGAATCGCTGTTGGCGGACGAGCGCGATTTCATCGCCAACGCCGCGCAGTTTTCGGCATTCCTGTTTAACCAGCTCGATGATCTGAACTGGGCCGGTTTTTACCTCAATCGCAACGAAGAACTGGTGCTCGGCCCGTTCCAGGGCCAGATCGCTTGTGTGCGCATTCCGTTCGGTCGCGGTGTCTGTGGCGCTGCCGCGGCCAGCCTGCAGACGCAGCGGGTTGAAGACGTGCATGCGTTTCCCGGTCATATCGCCTGCGACAGTGCCTCGAACAGTGAACTGGTGGTGCCGTTGGTCAAAGAGGGGCGTCTGATCGGCGTGCTCGATCTCGATAGCCCGAAGATCGCCCGTTTCGGCGCGGATGATCAGGCCGGTATCGAGCAACTGGCGGCGATTTTCCTGCGTCTGACCGATTGCTGATCACGCGGCAAGGCCAGCCTTGTGCAGCAGGCTGGCCGGGTCCACGGCATCGATCTGCCGGGGATCGAGAAAACGCACGGCGTACTGCATGTACACGCCATCGCTGATGAACAGTCCGAACAGCTGCGCGTCGATGTGCGCCTCGCGGCACATGGTCGCCATGATCCCCAACGCTTCGCTCAATGTCTTGGCTTTTTTGTACGGGCGATCGGCCGCGGTCAGTGCCTCGAAAATATCGGCAATCGCCATCATCCGCGCCGGCAGGCTCATTTCTTCGCGCTTGAGGCGTTTCGGGTAACCGGTGCCGTCCATTTTTTCATGATGACCACCGGCGATCTCGGCAATGCTGTCGAGGTGGCCGGGGAAGGGCAGGTGGCTGAGCATCATGATCGTCTGCACCATATGGTGATTGATGATGTAGCGCTCTTCGCGGGTCAGCGTGCCGCGGGTGATGCTCAGGTTGTACAACTCACCGCGATTATATTTGTAACGCGGCACGTCCAGCTTGAACCCCCACGGATTGTCTTCCGGGATCAACTCGTTTCTGTCACGTTCGAGCAGATGTTCGGGCTTGTCTGCGAGCAGCTTTTCGCTGACTGGCAAGGTCGGCGCGGGTGTTAGCGCCTGACGCCGGTTTTCTTCCCACGACACGCCCAGGCGGTCATCCAGGGTGCGCATCCAGGTGCGCTGGGACAGATCATTCAGTCGTTGCAGATCGGCCTCGGCCATCGCTTCACTGCCCAGGTTGCAACGGGCAACAAAGGCAAAGTCCTCGTCCAGTGCCGTCAGGGTCGCATCGCGCAATGCGGCAATTGACAGTTCGTCTCCACCCAGAGCCAGTGCCTGCCAGTAACTGATCCAGGCATCGCGCTTGAGCACTTCGAAACGCGTGCGGATCTCGTGGATGCGGTCGTTGATGGTTTCCAGTTTGGTCGCCTTGTCGACCACATACTCCGGCGTCGTGACCTTGCCGCAATCATGCAACCACGCGGCAATGTGGAGGGCCTCCCACTCGTCTTCGGTGGGCTGATAGGCACTGAAGGCGGGCGCCTGACTCGCCGCAGCTGCCTGGGCGAGCATCAGGGTCAGTTCCGGCACGCGCTGGCAATGCCCGCCGGTATACGGGCTCTTGGCGTCGATGGCGCCGGCGAGCAACTGAATGAAAGCATCGAGCAGTTGCTTCTGCCGGGCTTGCAGGCGCTGGCTCTCGATGCTGACTGCGGCGGCGCCGGACACTGCTTGCAGGAAAGCGATGCGGTCGGGTCGCAGTTTTTCCAGATCGGCCGCGGTGCCGCTGTCGTTGACCAGCAGGATCAGCAGGCCGATGGTTTGGTCATGGCGGTTGTGCAGGCGAATGCCGATCAGATGTACGCGGGGCGAGGCCATCGCGAACAAGACTTTCTGCAGGTCACCGGCCTGATCAACGCCAAAGTTGCTGACTACATTGTTGCTGCCGACCAACTGCTCGAACCACACCGGGCCTTTGCTGTTTTGCAGATCGTGACCCTGGATCTCGAACGCCTCCGGTGCATGCGGTATGCCATCGATCACCAGACCGTAAGGTTCCATGCGCGTACCGTCGTTTTCTCGCAGATAAATCAGTCCGGCCTGTGCCTGGGCAATCTGCACCGTTTCGAACAGCACCCGTTGCAGCAGCGGGGCGAATCGGGTTTCGGCGCCGAGGGTGTCAGTGATGCGGAAGAAACTCGCCAGCGTGTCTTTCATGCGCGCCATCGACACGCTCAATTGGTCGACTTCCAGCACCGGCGAGCGTCGGGTCAGCGGGAAATTGAAGTCGAAACTGCGGATTGCGTCGGCTTCCTTGACCAATGCGTGCAACGGCTTGACCAGAATCCGCGAGATCACCCAGCCCAATGGCAGGCACAGCAGTAAGGTGGCCAAGGTGATCAGCGCGCCCTGCCAGCGCATGCGATAGGCGTCGACCAGCAGTTCGTCCTCCGGCACCAGCAACGCCAATTGCAGGCCTTTCGGACCGCCTTCGGCAATGCTGCTGCGGGCCACAATCCACTGGCGGCCAGCCGCTTCAAGGCGATTGCCCGTGCGTGCACCGGACAGCAGCGCGTGCAGACTCGGGCTCAAGTCGGCCGCTTTGGCCAGATGCGCGGTGCTGTCATCGACGATCAGACGGCGACTGTCGGGGTAGGCCACGGCATTGCCGTCGGCATCGAACAGGGCGATTTCGGTGGACGGCGTCACCACATGTTTGCTCAAGGTGGCAGACAGGGTGGCCAGTGTCAGGTCGGCGCCGATCACCGCATTCTCGCCACTGCGCCGGGCCAGGGTCGTACCGACATTGTGGGTGGAGAAAAACACGTAGGGTTCGGTGGTGATCTGTTCGCTGTGCTGACGGGCATTGACGAACCAGGCGCGGCTGCGCGGATCGTAGGGTTCCTCGGGATTGTCCTGGCGGCTGATCAGCGTCAGTGCCTGATCGAAGAACAGCGATTGCGAGCGCAGGTTGCCTTGCGGGCCATGCTCGATGCTCCAGACCTGATACGCCGCTGCGTCCGGAGCTTTGAGCAGCGTCTTCAGGGCGGTGCTGCGCAATGGGCGGACCATGAAGAAATCGCCATTGGCATACCCCAGGTACAACGAGGCGAGGTTCGGGTTGTCCGTGAGCGACTGGCTGAACGGCCTGAGCAACGGCAAGCGTTGTTCGAGGCGCGCAGCCTGGGTCGCGGGGTTGTCTGCCAGCAGGCTGAGCAAGTGCCGGATCGGTTGATAGGTCGCGGACATGTCCAGGCGCACGTCCTGTTCGATCCTGTCGAACAGCTTCTCGCTGCTCGACAGGATGATCTGCGTTGTCTGGCGGTAATTGAACAGTCCCAGCACCACGCCCGTGAGCAGCAGGAGAAAGGTGAACATGACACTGATGTGCACGTGCAGCGGGAACCGGCGTTGTTCCGGGCGCAGTGGGCTGGGCATTTCCGGTTCTCCATGATGGTTTAACTCACTGCTCAGCGCCAAAGCATAGTTAAGGCAAGCTCATTGCGCCTTGATCAGACGATGCCAATTGTTGCTGCAAGGCTTGCTCCAGTTCGACCATCGCCCGGTTGCTCGCCTCGCAACGGCGATTGATCTCATCGGTGTCCATTGCCTGTGCACAGGCTTGTTCAAGGGCCTCGCAACATTCGATCACGCGCACTGCCTGGGCGATGCGCGCCGCCCCCTTGATCTTGTGGGCGACCACCGCCAACGCGCCGCGATCCTGCTGTGGTGACAGTCCGAGCAGTTCCTGGCGATCGAGACGGCTGCTTTTGAGCAGTTCAACCAACAGTCGTTTGGCCTGCGCAGGACTGCCGCCGGTCAACATGTTCAGGCTTTGCAGGTTGAAAACGGGGGGGCGAGACGCCGGGGTGATGCCATCGACCCACTGGCTAAGCAGACTCAGGCTCAAGGGTTTGAACAGGCAATCGTTCATGCCGGCCTGTTTGCAACGCTGGATTTCCTCGGGTTGGGCGTTGGCCGTGAAGCCCAGCACGATGCAGGGTGGGCAGCGGTTCTGCAGCTCCTGCTGGCGAATGGCGCGAGTCAGTTCATAGCCATTCATCAACGGCATGTTGCAGTCGACAATCACCAGATCGAAGCCACCTTCCTGCCACAGTTTCAGCCCGCTACAGCCGTTTTCGGCGATGCTGAAGTGATGGCCGAGGAACTCCAGTTGTTGGCACATCAACAACCGGTTGGCCGGATGGTCGTCCACCACCAGCACGCGCAGGGGCGTCTGGGATGTCTTTATCGAGGGCTCGTCCTTGGCTGTGCTGACTTGTGCAGGCAAGGTTTCCAGCGGCAGCGAAACACAGACTTGCGTGCCTATGCCGGGTTGGCTGCTCAACTGCAACTGACCTCCCATCATTTCGCACAGGTTGCGACTGATGACCAGCCCCAGCCCTGCGCCGCTGCGGGCCTGCTGATGGCTGTTTTCCGCTTGGGCGAAGGGTTCGAACAAGCGCTGCTGATCCTCTGCGGCAATCCCGATACCGCTGTCCTGAACGCTCAGTTGCATCAGCGCGCGCTCAGTCATGTCGGTGGTCATGAGATCCACGGTAATCCTGATGTGGCCTTGTTCGGTGAATTTGATGGCATTGCTCACCAGGTTCGACAGCACTTGCTTGAAGCGCAACGGATCAAGATGAACATCGACCGCCATATCCGGCGGATTGAAGATGACTTGCAGGGCGAGATTCTTCTGCCGGGCGAGGCCGTCGAAGATCCTCGCGACGGACGTCACCGTGTCGACCAGATTGACTCGCTCCGGGCACAGGCTCAGGCGACCGGACTCGATCCGTGCGATGTCGAGAATATCGCCGATCAGCCCGAGCAGATCCTTGGCCGAATGGTAGGCGGTGTCGATCGAGGAGCGATCCGGATGCTGTTGATCCATGCGTCTCAGAGTCAGTTCGAGCATGCCGATCACGGCATTCATCGGAGTGCGGATTTCGTGGCTCATGGTGGCCAGGAACGTGCTTTTCGCGCGATTGGCCTCGTCGGCCTGCTCCTTGGCGGTGCGTAACTCTTCGAACAGCTGACGGCGTTCGCTGATGTCGATCCAGCCACCGATGATGCCTTGCACATCGCCGCTGGAATCGCGATAGGGAAGTATCCAGTGATAGATCGTCAGGCGCCGGTTGCCGATGTGCAGCGGTCGGTCGAGCAGCAGCGGCGTGCCTTCGGCAACCACTCGCTGATAATCGGCGTGGAAGGCGTGAGCTTCGAAGGCGTTGCTCAAGGTGCCTTGAATGACGCTTTTGCCGATAACGTCCTCACGCTTGGCATTGAACGCTTCGAGGTAGCTGTCGTTGCAGCTTTGCAGCAGACCCTGGCGGTCGCGGACGTAAATCGGATGCGGCGTTCCATTGACCAGCGAGCGCATGAATTCGAACTGGTCGTTCAAGGCCCGTTCGGCGGCCTTGCGTTGCTTGATCTGGTGTCGCATGTAGGCATTCCAGGCCAGCAAGAGCAGCAGGAGCAGGCAGGCGCCGATAATCACTTGATAGAACTGGCGCTGGTAATTGCGCCAGATGTTTTGCGAAGCGGTGGAGTAACCGCGCCAGCGGCCATTGATCACGCCCAGTTCTTCCGGGGAAATGCTCAGTAACGCTTTGTTGATGATCGAACCCAGGTCGGTGTTGTCCCGTGCGGTGACCAGAGAAAACGCAGCCTGACCGGTGCCAATGGTGGTAGTGATCTGGAGCGCTCGCTCGAAGATCCGCGAAGAAATGAAGTAGTTGGCGATCACCAGTGAATTCACCGCGCCGTCGACATGACCTTCGGCAAGGAGCGAGACAGCGCTGAAGGTGTCTGCTGTTTCGATCAACTGGATCCGTGGAAACTCGCGTCGCAGGTATTCGACCATCGGGTTGCCTTGGGCGATTGCCAGTTGTTTGCCTTTGAGCTGACCCAGGTTTGTCGGGCTGTCGGCGCTCTTGCGCGTCAGCAGGACATAAGAGTTTTCCAGATAGGGTCGACTGAAATCGAGGGTTTTCTCCCGCTCGGCAGTGGGTAGCAAAGCAGCGATGAGATCGGCCTGATGGCTGTCAATCTGTCTGATCATTTCGGCGTCGTTTCGACTGCGATGGATCTCGAAACGCAGGCCGGTGCGCAGGCGGATCAGTTCAAGCAGATCGGCGCTGATCCCGCGAAAATTGCCGCCACTGTCGAAGAACGTCAGCGGCGCATAAGCCTCGTTCACGACCACTTTCACCACGGGGTGCTGTTTGAGCCAGGTTTCTTCACGTTCGGTCAGTTGCAGCTTTTGATCGGTCAGCAGCAGGTCGCTGCCAGCGCTCCAGCGTTTGGCAATGTTCTCGCGTTCGCTGCGTGGCACGGCGTTGAGCACGGTGTTGACGATGTCGAGCAACTGCGGGTTGTTGCGACGTATGGCGAAACTGAATCCGTGAGCGTCCTGCTTGCCGAAATTGGCCATGCGCACGTTGTTCAGGTAGCCCTTGTTGATCATGTAGTGGGTGGAAATGGTGTCGCCGAGAAACACATCGGCCTGATCGAACGCGACGGCGTTGATTGCATTCTGGTAGGAGGGGTAGCAAGTAATGAGCGCTTTGGGATACAGCGCCTTGACCTCGTGCAAGGGCAGGTAGTGATACACCATGCTCAAGCGCAATCCAGCGAGCCCATTCGTCAGGGAGCGGGTATCGTCTTCGCGGGTGACGAGCACGGGCTGATCATTGGCGTAGGGTGCGGAAAGCGCGAGGTTGGCGTTATTCGCTTCATAGCCGTTCGCCGTACCGAGAAGGTCAACCTGACCGTCGACCAGTGCGCGAATCGCGGCATCGCGCGAGGGAAAGCGTTTGACCCGGATCGGCAAACCGGTGCTTTGACTGAGCAGGCCGACATAGTCGGCGGTCAGGCCCTCATAATCGTGTCCGCTGACGGTCATGTCGAAGGGGGGATAGTCCGGCGCGGAAGTGCCCAATATCAGCTCACTACGGGTTTGCAGCCACTGTCGTTGAGACTGTTCGAACGCGACGGGCACTGACTCGCTCGCCGATCGGCTGAGCAAGGCATAGCCCGGTGAAGCAACCGGCATGGCGAACACATTGGCGCTCAGGCACAGGCCGGCGATCAATGTCATTAAATAGTCCTTTAAACGACTGGGCATGCGGGGTCTCACACGAGTGCGTTGCGTTTGGCCATCTCGATAAGTTCTACAAGGGATTTGGCTTTGAGTTTTTGCATCAGGCGTTTTTTATAGGTGCTGACGGTTTTATTGCTGAGAAACATGCCCTTGGCGATTTCCTTGTTGGTGCGACCCTGGGCAAACAATTGCAAAACCATCAATTCGCGATCATTGACGGACTTGAAGAGTTCCAGCTCCGTATAACGAATGTCGTCACTGCGAACCGGATTCAATGCCTGACTTGGGAAATAGTTGTAACCGGAAAGTACCGCTTTTATCGCACTGACCAACTCGCTCAAGTCTTCCTGCTTGCAGACATAACCGGAAGCGCCGGATTGCATGCAGCGAATACCGAACAAGGTCGGGCATTGGGCCGTCAGCACCAGGGTTTTCAATGGCGAACTCATTGCGTTGAAGCGGGCCAACACTTCCAGGCCGTCGAGTTTGGGGATGCTGATATCGAGAATGATCAGGTCTGGCATGCACTCGCGCACCATCTGCATGGCATCGACCCCATTATCGGTTTCACCGACGACCTTATAACCTTCATGTTCGAGCAGCATGCGAACGGCGAGACGGATGACCGGGTGATCGTCGACAATAAAAACGGAGTTCATAATCAAATCCCATACAAGCACGAATAAAGCGCGCACCTTAGCTCAGATGAATGAGCACTCGCATGAACTGACATCGCTTCAGTCGTGCTATCGGATTAATCCTACAATTAATGAGGAAAGGGACTACGGTCAAACTAGGTTCGACGTAAGGAAGTGCGGGATTTGCAGCGGTTTATAGTTCGCTTTGAATGTTTTGCAAATGCTGGCTATGACAGACTTTTTCGTAGGTGTTTAAAGCTTGTGGCTGCTGGAAAGTTTGTTGTTTGTATCATGTAGTTACATTGCGTCATCAAATCGCTGAAAACGCGAGCGGCGACTCTAATATCGGACGTTGCAAGTGATTGTAATGTAGTCAACTGGCCGATCTTGCCGGCCAGTTGAATATTGTTTGATCAGTGACTGGAGCGACCGGTCATTTCCAGCGCCATGTCGCTGGCGTAACTGTCGGTCATGCCGGCAATGAAATCGATCATGCGCAAAAAGGACGTGTGCAATGAACCCTGTGGATCCGGTGCGTTGTTGCCAAGCAAATCGAGGATACGACGGCTCTTGAACGATGGGGTGCGCCCGTTGTGTTGTTCCAGCGCTGCACCGCAGAACGAATTGAGCAGAATCTCCAGCGTCGTGTAAGCGCCGATTTCGTGCAGGGTTTTGCGTTTGTCCTGAAAGATTTTCTTGCGGGCAATGTCCTTGGCGTTCAGCACGCAGCGTTTGGCCGGGCCATGCATATGCTCGACCAGATCCCCCTGCAAGGTGCCAGCGAGCAGTGCGTCCTGTTGCTCGACGAAGGCTCGCGCCGCCGCATTGGTCAGATGCTCAATGGCCTTGCCGCGCAGGATCGCCAGTTTGCGCCGCCGCGAATCCTGCGGACCCAGTTGACGATAGGTTTCCGGCAAGTCATCGCCGACCAGCCCGAGTAGCAGCGATTCGACTTCGGCGTACTCCAGCAACTCCATCTCGAGACCATCTTCGAGGTCGATCAGCGCATAGCAGATATCGTCGGCAGCCTCCATCAGGTACACCAACGGGTGGCGCGCCCAGCGCTGGTCTTCCAGTTGTGGCAGACCCAGTTTGTGAGCGATCTGCTCAAGCAATGGCAGTTCGCTCTGATAGCAGCCAAACTTGTGTTTCTTGTAGCCGAGAGAGTCGGCGTGACGGGCGGTCCACGGGTATTTCAGATAAGTGCCGAGGGTGGCGTAGGTCAGGCGGGTACCGCCGTCGAACTGATGGTACTCAAGCTGAGTGAGCACCCGAAAACCCTGGGCATTGCCTTCGAAATTGAGGAAGTCACCGCGCTCGGCTTCGCTCATGCCGTCCAGCCAGCCGCGCCCGGCGGCCTGTTGAAACCAGTGGCGAATGGCGTCTTCACCGGAATGGCCGAATGGTGGATTGCCGATGTCGTGAGCCAGACATGCCGATTGCACGACCATGCCCAGATCGCTGGGGTCGCACCATTCCGGCAGGGCGCCGCGCAGGGTTTCACCAACGCGCATGCCCAGTGAACGGCCGACACAACTGACTTCCAGCGAATGGGTCAGACGCGTGTGGATGTGATCGTTGCTGGTCACCGGGTGGACTTGCGTCTTGCGTCCCAGGCGACGGAAAGCGCCGGAGAAGATGATGCGGTCGTGATCTTTGTGAAAAGGGCTGCGGCCGAGTTCTTGCGGGCTGTGCAGCGGCTTTCCGAGGCGTTCGCGGTTGAGCAGGGTATGCCAATCCAAGGCTGATTCTCTCCGTCTGATGGCTGAATTGCCCTAGCTTCCGGGTTCGGCCTTGCACCTGCAAGCGGAACTACAATCCCGCTGCATCAATGTCGATCAGCAGCAGGCGTTCGCCATTGTCGAAGAACTGCCCGGCCGTCAGGCAATACTGGTTGCTGGTGGCATCGCGGTAGGTGTTTGAGAGGGTCAGGCGACGCTCTTCCCAGCCTTCGGCGAGCAAATGGTAGAAGTACGGCCGCCATGACCAGTTGTGCCCCAGATAGCGGTCATCGGCGATCCAGCCGTTATGGCGCCATTCCAGGTTAGGCGTCAGTTGCGTACCGTGGCGGTCGCACTGATAAAACCGCAGCAGCCATGGGAAGGCCTCCAGTTGTGGCAATGCGCTGAGCGGCGCATGGGCCTGGGCCCAACTTTGCAGGATCGTCATCAACTCGCCGAGTTGCTGGCGCATTTGCATCAAACGCCCGCGTTCTGCCAGTTTCTGCCGGACATAGCGTTGGCGCAGTTCAGCGAAGCGGTGCACGAACGCTTCAGTGGGGTAAAACGCCTCTTGTGCCCGGGCGAACAGAAAACCCTGCACATAACGCGACCCGCACTCCAGCGCGAAATTCAGTTGGGCCTCGGTCTCGACCCCTTCGGCAATGATCCAGCAGCCGGTCTTCTCGGCCATCTGCGCCAGGGCCTTGACCACGTCGCTGCTCGGTCCGCCGAGGGCTGCGGCCTGAAACAGGCGCATGTCGAGTTTGAGGATGTCCGGTTGCAGCGCCAGCACGCGATCGAGTTGCGAATAACCGGCACCAAAATCATCAATGGCGATTCGCGCACCAGCCTCGCGATACCGCGCCACCACTTCGGCCAGGCGTTGGCTGTTGCCGCCCAGTTCAGTGATTTCAAACACGATGCGTTGTGGATCGACGCCGTGCCGCGCCATCTGCTTGAGGCTGGGCAGTGCTTGGTCGGAACGCAGGCGGCTGATCCAGCGCGGCGACATGTTCAAACTGAGAAACCAGTCCGCCGGGGCTTCGTGCAAACGGCTGAGGGCGTTGTCACGAATCTGCCGGTCGAGGCGACGCAAAGCGATGGCCGGCGTGCGCGGGTCGGCAAACAGCGGCCCGACTGACGTCAGTTGCCCATCGGCCTGGCGCAGGCGGCCCAACGCTTCGACGCCAGCAATGCGTCCGGTGGCGGTATCTATGAAAGGTTGAAAGCAGGCGAGCGGTTGCCCGTCGATCACGGGGCCTCCTTAGTCGTTCTTGTTCTGACTGAACCCCGTCGACCGGGTAGGCGCACGGGATTGAACCTCTGGATAAAGAGGTTCATCCCGCCGTCATTGCAAGAATGTAGCCAGATGCGTCAGGTCAGCGCTTGCCCGAACTCTGCATGACCAATCTGATCAGCGGCCCGAGGCTGGTGCCGAGACGAACCAACCGCGTCAGTCCACCGACACCGCCACTTTTCGCGCCCTTGCCGGTGATAAAACCCAGCAGCGTGACAGCGGCCACTCCCCACAGCGGGGCGTGTTTGATGCCGAAACCACCTTGCAGGTTTTGCGTCATGCCGCGCATGCGCTGCAGGGGTTGCAGCACTTGCCCGGCTTCATGACGAATTTCCTGCCGATGCATTTCCATGCGCAGACGAATCAGCGCCTTGCGCATTTCCCGGCGCGAGCTGTTGTGTGGAAGTTCAGGCAGGCTCATGGCAGCAGGCGCTCCCGATCATTGGCCAATTCTTCCAGAGTGCCATGGAAGGGCGAGGATTCATCGAAAACCGCAGCCTTCAAACGCAAGCCGCAGAAGGCCGCCGCCAGGGTATAGAACACGCACAGGCCAATGATCGCGGGCAGGCGATAGGTGTCCCAGAACACGATCAGTACCAAGGTCGACAAACCGACCAGCAACAGCAGGGCAAACACCAGCGCCAGACCCGCAAACAGCAACAGGCTGACGGTGCGTGCTTTCTGCTCCTGCAACTCGATGCCGAACAACTCGACATGGCTGTGCAACAAGCCAAGAACGGCGGCGCCCAGACGCCGCGTGGAGGATGCGGTGCCCGCAGTCGGGCCGGATTCACCGATCGACATGATCAGCGCCGAGTAGCCAGCAGGCCAATCAGGAAGCCGACACCGGCCGCGATGCCGACGGACTGCCAAGGGTTGGCCGATACGTAATCTTCGGTGGCGGTGACCGCAGCCTGACCGCGTTCGCGTACGGTTTCTTCGGTCAGCTTCAGGGTTTCCCGTGCCCGCAACAGGCTTTCGTGGATCTGCTCACGCAGCTCATCCGCCTGATCACCGGCCAGAGTGGCGGTGTGTTCGAGCAACCGTTCGGTGTCGGCAACCAGTGTCTGGAAATCGTTCATCAGAATGTCTTGAGCAGTCTTTGCCTTGATGCTGGCCATGTTTGGATCTCCGTAAGTGGCGTCTGAAGCGTTCGAGTATGAGCCTTGCGCGAAGGTTCAGTACAAATGACTGGTACAGCTTTTGCTATGTCGTGGTGCGTTGCCCGATAGTCGTGCGCTGTTGCCGGGCGTGCAAGCCGCAAAACCTTAACTCAAATAATCCCGGTTCGTGTCAGGACATCGACCTTGTGCGCCAAAGCGGTTCATCGGACCTGCGGATCCGTGACTGCGTGGTCGCAACTTGGTGCATGAAATGCCCGCATGAACTGCTTTGGTGCTTTTTTACCTTTCAGGTCTGCCTCTTTATGGAAAATCTGCAAAGCGCTGTGGAGACTCTGGTTCACAGCTCCAATACGTTGTTCATCTTGATCGGCGCGGTGATGGTGCTGGCGATGCACGCCGGCTTCGCCTTCCTCGAAGTCGGCACGGTTCGGCAGAAAAATCAGGTCAACGCGTTGTCGAAAATCCTCAGCGATTTTGCCGTCTCGACCCTGGCCTATTTCTTTATAGGCTACTGGATCTCCTACGGCGTGACCTTCATGCAGCCGGCTGCCGTCCTGAGCGCCGATCATGGCTATGGGCTGGTGAAGTTTTTCTTCCTGCTGACTTTTGCCGCAGCCATCCCGGCGATCATTTCCGGCGGCATTGCCGAACGTGCGCGCTTCGTTCCGCAGTTGTGCGCGACGGCATTGATCGTGGCATTCATCTATCCGTTTTTCGAAGGGATAATCTGGAACGGCAACTTCGGCCTGCAAGCCTGGCTGACGGCGCAGTTCGGGGCGGCGTTCCATGACTTCGCCGGTTCCGTAGTGGTACACGCCATGGGCGGCTGGCTGGCGCTGGCGGCGGTATTGTTGCTCGGCCCGCGCAATGGGCGTTATCGCGATGGCCGGTTGGTGGCCTTCGCGCCGTCGAGTATTCCTTTTCTGGCGCTGGGTTCGTGGATTCTGATTGTCGGCTGGTTTGGCTTCAACGTGATGAGTGCGCAGACCTTGCAAGGTGTCAGCGGCCTGGTAGCGGTCAATTCGTTGATGGCGATGGTTGGCGGCACGGTGGCGGCGTTGATCGTCGGGCGCAACGACCCGGGGTTTCTGCATAACGGCCCCTTGGCCGGTCTGGTGGCGATCTGCGCCGGTTCCGATCTGATGCATCCTGTCGGCGCTCTGGTGACCGGGGGCATTGCCGGTGCGCTGTTTGTCTGGTGCTTCACCGCGGCGCAGGTCAAATGGCGCATCGATGATGTATTGGGTGTGTGGCCGTTGCACGGCTTGTGCGGTGTGTGGGGCGGGATCGCCTGCGGTATTTTCGGCAAGACCGCACTTGGCGGCCTCGGCGGCGTCAGCCTGATCAGCCAGCTGATCGGCACCGCGCTCGGCGTCGCGGTAGCGCTGATCGGTGGCTTTGTGGTTTACGGTGTGATCAAGGCGCTGCATGGGCTGCGCCTGAGTCAGGAACAAGAGTATTACGGCGCTGACCTGTCGCTGCACAAGATCGGTGCCGTGAGTCAGGATTAGGTTTCCTCATCGTCGGCCCCCGGATAAAAACCGTGCAGCAGACGATAGCGATCGATGCGCACCTGATCGACTTTCTCCTGCACTTGATGCGCCGGCAGACCGAGCATGATCAGCGCGTGCGAGGCGAGCATCAGGCTCGACTCCAACAGCTCCGGCACCACTTCGGTGGCGCCGGCGGCTTTCAGTTCGGCCCATTGGCTGTCGTCGCGGGTGCGCACCAGGATCGGCACATGCGCATTGAGGCGGCGGGCTTCCTTGAGGATGCGCAAGGCGATGTCGCTCTGGTCCACGGCAATCACCAGCAAACGTGCGCGCAAGAGGCCGACGGCGGTGAGCAGATCGGCGCGTGAAGAATCGCCGTAATGCACGTCACTTTCCCCGGCGGCCGCTTCCTGTACTCGCACCGGGTCGTTGTCCAGGGCGATATAAGGCTGCTTCGCGTTACGCATGAAGCGCCCGATGGATTGGCCGACGCGCCCGTATCCGCAAATCACCACATGCTTGTCGAGGTCGGCATTCAGCGCGCTGATCTCCTCGATCTGTGCTTCCTGATTGGGCTTGCGGTGCAGGGCCAAAGCAATGCGTGGCGCCGCGCGCAGTAATAGCGGTGTCAGCAGCATCGAGCAGAATGTCGCCGCGAGCAACAGAGCGCCCAACTCGGCAGGCATCAGATTGTTTTGCTGCATCTGCGCCATCAGCGCAAAACAGAATTCGCCACCCTGAGCCAAGGCCAGACCGCTGCGCCATGCCGTTTCACTGTCACTGCCGCGCCACTTCACCAGCAGCGCCACCACGATGCCCTTTATCACCATCAAACCGAGGGTGAGGCCGAGGATCAAGAGGCTGTGACTGACGAACAATTGCAGGTCGATCAGCATGCCGATGCTGACAAAAAACACCCCGAGCAGAATGTCGCGGAAGGGCCGGATATCGGCTTCGATCTGATGCCGGTAATGGCTTTCGCCAAGCAGCATGCCGGCGAGAAATGCGCCCAGTGCAGGGGACAAGCCGAGCAGGTGGGTGAGCCATGCGGTCAGCAGCACAATCACCAGCGCCAATAGCACAAACAGTTCTGCCGAGCGCGAGGCGGCGACTTCATGGAACAGCCGAGGCAACAGCCAGCGACTGGCGAGCAGCAGCCCGACAAACAGCACCACGGTTTTCGCCAGGGTCAGTGGCAGTGCCCAGTACCAGGCCTGATCACTGCTTCCGGCGAACACCGGCACCAGGGTCAGCAGCAGTACCGCAACCACGTCCTGGAACAGCAAAACGCCGACGGCATTCTGGCCGTGGCTGCTGAACACCTCACCGAGGCTGCCCAGCTCCTTGGTGACGATCGCCGTGGACGACAACGACAGTCCGGCACCGAGCAAAAGAGCGGGCGTCATCGGCATCCCCAGCAGCATCAACAGCAGACCCAACAGCACCGCTGTGATCATCACCTGCTGACTGCCCAGGCGAAACACCACCTGGCGCAGCGCAATCATTTTCGACAGGGAAAACTCCAGACCCAGCGAAAACAGCAGGAACACCACGCCCAGTTCAGCCACATCGGGCAGATGTTCGCTTTCGTTGACCCAATCGAATGCACTCGGCCCGACCAGCAATCCCACGCACAGGTAACCCAATACCGGTGGCAGTCGCAGGCGACGGAACAGGGCAATCACCACGAGGGACGAGGCGAGGATGATCAACAGGTTGGCAAACACTAGACACTCCGATGTCAGGCTCTGGCTTCTCAAGCGTAGAGGCAAAAAGTCGGGGAGCATCGCGTAATTGGTATTTGGCCGGACTGATTTGCGTCAGGGTTTTGCGAGTGAGACGCCACAAATGCGCTGCAGCCTTTTGGCGGCGCTGGCTCGACGGGTTTTCTGCAGCGGCCTAGAATAGGCGCACTATTTTTTTGGTCGAGCAATCATGCTGCCTGAATGTCAGTTGTTCGGTACTTTGGGGTGTCATCTGTGTGAAGTCGCGGAAGCCATGCTGATGGAGTTCGTCGAGCGCGGCTTGCTCGTCGAACTGGTGGATATCGCAGATGACGAGTCCTGGTACGAGGCTTACAGCCTGCGGATTCCAGTCCTGCGCCGAGTCGATACCGGGGCGGAACTGGGTTGGCCGTTCAGTGCCGATCAGGTTGTGGCATTTCTTGGTTGATGCGATTTCTGCCTCATTCCGCTGGTCGCCACTGCCAATCCATCCCTTGGCACTTTGCGGCTTATTCAGTTACTGTATGTTCATACAGTAATTGGGTCAGAGGGATGAACCGTGGTCAATGTCGAACAGTTGAAGAACAGCGTGAACCGGATGTCGGTTGACGTGGTGCGCGAGGCCGTTCTCGAACTGCGCCTGGACGGGCTGGTCACGGAAGGCAAGACGCCATTCAACAAACTGCATTTCAACACCTGCTTTGCCGAGATCGAAGCCTTGTTTCAGCGCGCCGGCTATCACCGGCAACTGGATGTGGTCGGTTATCAGGGGCTGCTTTACGCCTTGTATGACCCGGGCCGCTGGGAGGCTGTCGACGTCTTGCGCTGGCTCAAGGAATTCACTGAAGCGGCGGCGCTTAAATCGATTCCTGCCTGAAGACTAGGTTCGTTCTCGGCAGTGTTGGATAATGCCGGCCTGCCTTGAGGGTTCGAATTTCCGTATGTCCATATCAACATTTTCTGCTGCACAGAGTCAGGCCAGTACGCTTTATCTGCCGCCGGGGCCTTGGCTGACCGTACTCGACTGCCTGTGCGAGCATTTCAGTGCCATTGGCCGCGAACAATGGCTGGACCGAATCGCTCGGGGCCGGGTGCTGGATGGTCAGGGGCAGCCGATTGCGCTGGACCTGGCCTACAAGGAAGGCCTGCGGATTCACTATTTTCGTGAAGTGCCGGATGAAAAACCGATTCCGGTGGTCGAGTCGATCCTCTATGCCGATGAGCATCTGGTGGTGGCGGACAAACCGCATTTCCTGCCGGTGACGCCGGCCGGCGAATATGTCGAGCAGACCTTGCTGCGCAGACTCATCCGTCGCCTCGACAATCCCCATCTGGTGCCCCTGCACCGAATTGACCGGCATACGGCGGGGCTGGTGATTTTCTCGGCCAATCCGCAAACCCGTTCCGCCTATCAGTCGCTGTTTCCGACGCGGCAGATCGACAAGCGCTATGAAGCGATTGCCCCGGCATTGCCTGGGCTGGAATTCCCCCTGGTGCACAAAAGTCGTCTGGTCGATGGCGAGCCGTTTTTCCGCATGCAGGAAGGCCCGGGTGTCAGCAACACAGAAACGGCCGTGGAAGTTCGAGAGAAGAACGGCGATCTCTGGCGCTATGGCCTCTATCCGGTGACCGGCAAGAAGCATCAACTGCGTGTCCATATGACTGCGTTGGGGGCGAGTATCTGCAACGATCCGTTTTATCCGGATGCGCTGAAAGACGTCGAGGATGATTACGCCAATCCGCTGAAACTGCTCGCACAGGGACTGCGTTTTATCGACCCGGTCACCGGCGAGGCGCGCGAATTCGAAAGCCGCATCACCCTGCAGTGGTGATTTCGCAGCTTTTTCGAGCGCCCATGAAAAAGCCCGCATGAATGCGGGCTTTTTTGTATCCGGTGTCGACCCAGAGCTTACAGCTCTTTAACGGTACGAACCTGATCCTTGTTGATGCGAGTTTCTTTGCCGTCCAGCTGTTTGAACTCGTAGAAGCCCGAATCGTCATCGTATTTCGGGGTGTCGACGGCCTGGATTTCGCGACCATCATTCAAGGTGATCACTGTTGGCGAGGAGCAACCAGCGAGGGTAGCCAGGCCCAGTGCGAGCATGAAAGTGGCGAGGGTCCGTTGAGTCATGAGTGTGTCTCCGAATGGGAATTCTTTTGGTTACTGAGCTTGAGACGTATACAAGGCGTGAGAGTTCCTTGAATGGTGTCAGTCTGACACAGTGTTATGCGAATTTAACAGTTCGGGGGTGTTGAGGTTGGCCAGTCGCGGGTCATTGTCGGGACATTGCAGTGCCGTGGTGCCGAGATTGCGCATGATCCGTCCGGGGCTGCGCTCACCGGCGTTCCAGGCGTCTTCGAATGCCGCAAGCAGGGCGACCGGAATCACGCACAACAGAGGTTCCCAATGCCCGTCATGACGCAACATTAAAGGTTTTTCAGGATTCTGTCGGGCGGCTTCACGCATGTCCTGCAGCAGGGCGCCGTCGATTCGCGGGACGTCGCAGGGCAATACCAGCAGATGCCCATGGCGAGCGGCTTTCAGGCCTGCACGAATGCCGGCCAACGGCCCTGGAAAATCGTCCTGGTCATCCACTACCAACTGATCGGCGTACGGCGCGTAACGCTCTCGATTGCGATTGCACGAGATGATCAAGTCATCGGTCAGAGGGCGCGCCTTGCGCTGTAAATGTGCAATCAGCGGTTCGCCCTGCCATTCCACCAGACCTTTGTCCTGACCGCCCATGCGTTGGCCGCGTCCGCCTGCCAAAAGCAGAATGGAGCAGGGCGGCAATTGCGTATTCAAGGTCATGGCACTCTCCAGAGGGGCGGCGAAAAAATGGGGCGCTGTGATATAACACCGGGCTGTTTCTCCTACAACTGGACGAGCCTATGAAAGCCAAGGCTGATGTACCTTTCGTGCCGCTGAATATTGCGGTGCTGACTGTCAGTGATACCCGAACCCTGGAAACCGATACCTCAGGCCAGGTCTTCGTCGACCGTTTGGCGGCTGCCGGCCACCATCTGGCGGCGCGGGTACTGCTCAAAGATGATCTCTACAAAATTCGTGCGCAAGTCGCCAACTGGATCGCCGACGATGTCGTGCAGGTTGTGCTGATCACCGGTGGCACCGGGTTCACCGGTCGCGACAGCACGCCGGAAGCGGTGGCCTGTCTGCTCGACAAGCAAGTGGATGGGTTTGGCGAGTTGTTCCGGCAGATTTCGGTGGCCGATATCGGTACTTCGACTGTGCAATCCCGTGCGCTGGCCGGTTTGGCCAATGGCACGCTGGTTTGCTGTTTACCGGGCTCGACCAACGCCGTGCGCACCGGTTGGGATGGCATTCTTGGAGAGCAACTGGACGCACGCCACCGCCCGTGCAATTTCGTGCCGCATTTGAAACAGGCGACGCCTTGTGAATCACGTGGGTAAGCCGGGCAAGACCGGCTCGCTGATGCCGGTAGAAGTTGCGCTCGCGCGTCTGCTGGAAATGGCCGAAGCCACGCCCATTGTCGAGCGCGAGTATTTGCCGCTGGCTCAAGTCGAGGGCCGAGTGCTGGCAGAAGATCTGATTTCGACTCTGGATCTGCCGCCATGGCCCAATAGCGCCATGGATGGATATGCCCTGAACTTGTCTGACTGGAAGGGCGAACCGCTGCCAGTCAGTCAAAAGGTGTTCGCCGGGCAATCGCCCGAGCCCTTGCAACCGGGTACCTGTGCGCGGATTTTCACGGGAGCGCCGGTGCCAGCGGGCGCCGATTGCGTGGAAATGCAGGAAAACGCCGATGTTCAGGCCGATGGGCGTGTGCGCTTCATCGAACCGATGAAGATCGGTCAGAACATTCGCCCGCAAGGCCAGGAAACAAAGGTCGGCGAGCTGATTCTGCCGGCCGGCACCCGACTTGGTCCGATTGAGCAAGGCTTGTCCGCATCGCTGGGCTGCGCCGGGCTGAATGTTGTTCGCAGGGTACGAGTGGCAGTGATTTCCACCGGCGACGAATTGGTCGAGCCAGGTCAGGCTCTGGGCCCGGGGCAGATTTACAACAGCAATCGGGTGGTGTTGTGCAGTTGGTTGCAGCGTCTGGGCTGTGAAGTGATCGATGCCGGTATTCTTCCGGACGACCTGGCCACCACTCGCGCCCGTTTGGGTGACTTGCAGGATGTTGACCTGATTCTTTCGACCGGTGGCGTATCGGTGGGTGAAGCGGATTTCCTCGGTATCGCTCTGCGCGAAGAGGGCGAACTGGCGCTGTGGAAACTGGCTATCAAACCCGGAAAGCCGCTGACATTCGGCCATTTTCGCAATGTACCGGTCATTGGCTTGCCAGGTAATCCGGCTTCAACATTGGTGACCTTTGCCTTGCTGACCCGGCCTTACCTGTTGCGCCGTCAGGGCGTAAAGGACGTCGAACCTCTGAGGTTCAGGGTGCCGGCAGGATTCACCTGGCCTGTTGCCGGAAATCGGCGTGAATACCTGCGCGGACGTCTTGAGCAAGGGCGGGCGACGATCTACCGCAACCAGAGCTCGGGTGTGCTGCGCAGTGCTGCGTGGGCTGACGGTCTGGTGGAAGTGCTGGAGGGCAGGACGCTGCTTGAAGGTGAGGAGGTGGTTTTCATTCCTCTGAGTGATCTTCTGGGCTGAGTCCTGTCTTGCAAACGCAGGCGTCGGCTGATCCGGTCGATGCCTGCGCGGTTTCATTCGATCAGTTGCTGATCAGCGCTACCAACTGGTCGAATCGGCTGTTGGCTACCCAACCCAGCAGAACCAGCACTACCGCTGTTGCACCCGCCGAATAGGCGAGGCGGTGTTTGATCGTCTTGACGTCACTTCGGACTTCATCCATGTCTCTTCGAATGTATTTGAGGTGAGCCTCCAATTCGATAACACGAGGTTCCATATCAACTTCTCCAGTGGTCTTGGCGCTGTTCCTGAATTCGGACTTGTGATTCGCACGATTCTCGGCGAGAGGGGCAACCGGACTCACTGGCATTCTGGCTTCATGGCTTTGCATGGAAGTACCCACCGGTATTTTCCAAAGTACGTTGGTGACCTGTTGCATCTTTTGGGCTTTTAAAAGCCTTGGGGGTGTATCCACTCATTACATGCACGTCCTTGTGGTGTTGGATTGATGATTGATACCGCCAGCGCACGGTGACCCAATGATCGTGCAGGGTCAATTAAGCCGATTCCGCATGTTTTGTAAGAAAAAATACCGGTGTGTAGGACGCGTCGATCAGACGCTTGAATTAATTGTCATTTTTTGCGGCTTTTTTGCGTGCCGCAGTGGTCAAGATGAATCAACCGATTCAATTCAGGGAGTGACGCTATGAGTGAGCGCCGAGCGCTGTTGATTCTGCATGGCAAGCAAGCCGCGAACGAGGAGGTTCGCACTGCGGTCGAGGACAAACGCAAGCAAGGCTGGGAGCTGGCGGTGCGCCTGACCTGGGAGGCGGGAGATGCTCAGCGTTGGGTGGAGCAAGCGTTGGCGGATGGCTATACGAAGATTATTGCCGGCGGCGGCGACGGTACTTTGCGCGATATCGCCGAAGCTCTCGCGGCACATCCGAGGAAAGCCAGTCTGATCCTTTTGCCATTGGGAACCGCTAACGATTTTTCCCGCGCGGCGGGAGTGCCGCTGGAACCGGCAGCAGCGCTGGAGCTGCTGGACGTACCTGCGTGTGACATTGATTTGGGTGAGGTAGGCGGGCAGATTTTCCTCAACATGGCCACCGGCGGCTTCGGCAGTCAGGTCACGGCCAATACGTCGGAGGATCTGAAAAAGGTTTTGGGCGGTGCGGCCTATCTGTTCACTGGCCTGTCCCGATTCAGCGAACTGCATGCCGCTTATGGCGAGTTGCAAGGGCCGGATTTCCACTGGCGCGGCGAGCTGCTGGCATTGGGCATTGGCAATGGCCGTCAGGCTGGCGGCGGGCATGTTTTGTGTCCGCAGGCACTGGCTGACGACGGCTTGCTGGATATCAGTATCCTGCCGGCACCCCAGGAGCTGGTCGGCACCTTGAAGAGTCTGCTGAGCGATGGTTTTGGCATCGACAACATGTTTGTCCGGACCCGTTTGCCTTGGGTCGAAATCAAAGTCGCCGAGGGGCTTTATATCAATCTTGATGGTGAACCGCTGGAAGGCGACAGCATGCGGTTTGAGGCGAGGCCGGCGGCGCTGCAGATCCATCTGCCGAAAGACTCGCCACTGTTGAGCGTTAAATCGGCTGTCAATCGTCCAGACTGATGATCTGTTCGCGCACGGCGAACAGCACCAGGCCCGCCACATCGTAGATCTGTAGACGTTTCATGATCTGCGAGCGGTGGGTCTCGACGGTCTTGATGCTCAAGCCCAGGCCATTGGCGATTTCCCGGGTGGATTTCCCGCGCACGATCAAGCGCAGGATTTCCAGCTGGCGTGCGGTCAGGTTGTGCGAGTCGGCGATTTCCGGCTGCTGCTTCTGGTTACGCGTCAGTGCCTGGTTGATCACTGTGTGGGCGATGGCCGGACTCAAGTAGCGCTCGTTGTTGCGCAGGGCTTCGAGTGCGTGTTCGAGTTCGGTGGCTGTGGTGTCCTTGAGCAGATAACCGTGCGCGCCGGACTCCAGCGCTTGCATGATCAGCGCCGGGTCGGTGTGCATCGACAGGATCAGTACTTTGCTCTGCGGACGTACGCGCTTGAGACGTTGCAGGGCTTCGAGGCCGCCGGTTTCTTTCATGGAAATATCCAGCAGCACGATGTCGGGGTTCAGTTGCTCGACCATTTCGAGCAGCTGCGAGCCGTCATTGGCCTCGCCAATCACCGCGTAACCGGGAATATCCAGTACCAGAGCGCGCACGCCGGCCCTGATCAGCGAGTGGTCATCCACCAGGAGTAAGTTACAAGTCAACGCATAACCTTATTCGTACTGGCCCGCTCGAGTGCACGGGGCGCCCAGGGGAAAAGTGCTTCGATTTGTGTGCCTTTGCCCGGCTCGCTGATAACGCTCAGGGTGCCGCCCAATTGTTCGATTCGTTCAGCCATCCCGGCCATGCCCCGTTGTCCTTCGCGACCCGGATTGGCCGCCGGGGCAAATCCCTGCCCGTCGTCGCTGATGAGCAATGTCAGGCCCTTTGGCAGGCGTTGCACGCGTATCAGCAGATTCTTCGCCTGCGCGTGACGCAGGATATTGGTAACGGCCTCCTGAGTAATACGAAAGGCGGCGACCGCCATTTCTTCCGGGAGGCCGTTGAGGCGCTGCTGGCAATCGAGGCTCCAGTGCACGCTGGTGTTGGTCAATGTCTTGAGCAGATGCGCACGCAGGCTGGCTTCAAGACCCAGGCTGGTCAACTGGCGTGGATTGAGGATGGCTGAAACGTCGCGCACCTTGTTCAGCGTTTCTTCAAGTGTTTCGCACAGCGCCGTGCAGTGTTCCTGCAGATCTTCCGGCATGCGTCGCTTGAGCCAGTCGCTCTGCAGCTTGGCCGCCGTCAGCAATTGGCCGATATCGTCGTGCAACTCGCGGCTGAGTCGATGGCGCTCGTTTTCCTGAACTTCCAGCAAACGGTCAGCGAGTTCCTGTGGCTGGAACTTGATCGATTTGCGCGACAACCGATATTGCACCCAGACGCAGGCAGTGGCGGCGATGTTCAACAGCAGCAACCCGAGGCAAAGCTGCGCGGAAAAACCATAGGTCAGCAAGCTGCCAAGCGTTGCCGCGACACACATTATGAGTGTGAACCGGCGTGCGTTTTCCCGGGAGGGTGGCCATGTAGTGATTGACTTGAGGCTGGCGTACATAACGGATGGAGCCAATGGATGTTCGCTGCGGGCAGACCGGCCGGTGGCAGGCGAGTCTCTGTCTGAAAATGCTGTCAATTATGTTATTGGTTTCAACGTGGTTCAGTGAATGTATTCCACCGCCAACTTCAACCGATGCCTATGTCTGAAATCACTGTGCCATTAATATGAGAGCAATTAGTGGGCGGCATAATACCACTTAAGATACCGTTGGTCGCGTTTGCTATATATGTCCAGTGGGTCAGGAATCAAGCCATATTGGACGTGAGTTCCATAATGGAAAAAAGTCGATTTATTGTGTTCGACAGATATCGACATTGCCTGAAGTTGTACTCTTTGGACACAGGCAAACCCTGAGCCCGGCTGGAAATATCCGTTGCTGTCAGGTGAGATTATTTAATTCGATTTGTCGCTGGCAGGTATGAACTATTCAAATACGACATGCAGTGGTGGTGTTTCGCGCCCCTCGATACGTGCCGATTCAGGCCTGTCGTTCCGAAGGGTAGGACAGCATTGGCAAACGTTTTATTGTGAGGGCAGGCTGAAACTGAGGCTGGCCAACCTGAAAGGCGAAGGCTTCGATCAGCGAGGTCTGTTCACTGTCATCCAGGCTTAATTGTCCGGTGCTCTGATCCACCAGCTCAAGTTGCCAGGCCATCAGGGTGAAGCAGTCCTTCAAGGCAGTCAGGGCCTGTTCATGCAGGTCGACGTGATCCTGTGCCAGATTGAGCAAGCCGTAAATGTGCAGGGAGAACTCGGAAATCGCCTCCAACGCCAGGGCTTCAGCCCGGCTTGCAAGCTTGAGGAGGGTGCTGAGCATGCAGTCGATGGCGTCCTTGTCGTTGCTGATCAACTGCAGATGGCTGAGGCATTCTTCGGACTTCGCCAGGAGCGTTTCAGCCTCGACAAGAAATTCGGGGAAGCGTTGCGCCCACTCTTTACGGTCGATTGGCATGCTTATCTCCACACCGTCATGTCTGATGAGGGAATGCCGTGTGTGGCGACGATCATGGATCGACGGGAGATCGCGCCCAGGCGTGCAGGTGCACAGGCTGAGGGGTTGCAGAGGGTTTGGTTCCGCTGAACTGCGATCGCACACAATAGCCTGACTCCGTTCATGCAATGAGAATGGCGTCACATTAATGGCTATTGGATATTGCGAATATCAGGTTGGGCCTGATTGTTACTAGGGGAATCCCTTAGACGCGGGAACCTACCGTGCAAACCGAGGTCGCGCCGCAAAGACTGTAGCAGATGAAAATCACGGGGCCAGTAAAGCATGATGTTAATGTGACATCAATGCCCGCATATGGCATTTTGATCGCGAACTTTGCGGGGATCAAGATTCGCTACGCGCAGCCGATAACCCTTTCTAGTGAATTCATCAGAACAAGCCCAGGAGTCATTGATGGCCGGCATTCTCGACACGGTAGACCAACGCACGCAACTGGTGGGTGAGAATCGCCTGGAAATTCTCATGTTCCGACTGGCCGGGCGCCAATTGTTCGCGATCAACGTGTTCAAGGTTCAGGAAGTGCTGCAACTGCCGAAGTTGACCCTGATGCCTCAGCGTCACCCGTTTGTCTGCGGTGTGGTCAATTTGCGCGGGCAGACCTTGCCGGTGATCGATCTGTCCCAGGCAATCGGCATGCGTCCGCTGGTGCCGGGCCCGAACAGCACCATCATCGTTACTGAATACAACCGTTCGGTGCAGGCATTCCTCGTCGGCGGCGTAGACCGCATCGTCAACATGAACTGGGAAGCCATTCTGCCGCCGCCGACCAGCGCTGGCCGCCAGCACTACCTGACGGCCATCAGCAAAGTCGACGATCAATTGGTGGAAATCATCGACGTCGAGAAAGTCCTCGCCGAAATCGTCCCGTACAACGCCAAGGTCTCGCGCGACAAGCTGGATGATCCGGTGCTGGAGCGCGCCCGTGGCCGCGAGGTGTTGCTGGTGGATGACTCCAATGTGGCGCTGTCGCAATTGCGTGACACCCTCGGCCAGCTCGGCGTGAAAATGCACATTGCCAGCGATGGTCTGAAGGCGCTGAACATGCTCAAGGCCTGGGCCGACACCGGCGTGAACATGACCGACAAACTGCTGATGGTGTTCACCGACGCGGAAATGCCGGAAATGGATGGCTACCGCCTGACCACCGAAATCCGTAATGACCCGCGCCTGCGTGGCCTGTACGTGGTATTGCACACGTCGTTGTCCGGCAGCTTCAACGACTCGATGGTGAAGAAGGTCGGTTGCGACAATTTCCTCTCCAAATTCCAGCCGGACAAACTGGTCGACGTGGTGCGTCAGCGTCTGATGCTCGACGAAGTGCCGGCCTGATACCTGCTGCGATTACTTTGTGGTGAGGGAATTTATTCCCGATGCGCTACGGAGTGGTCCCTTTCTTGAAATCGAAAGAGGGGCTGCTCCGCAACCCATCGGGGATAAATCCCCTCGCCACGGGTGTTCATCTTCTAGTGGATTCACTCAGCCTTTGATTCGCCGATAAAGCTCGTATAGGGTGGCGTTTTTGTCCGTCAGGGAGCTGGCCATGCTGCGTCTGAGCGCGCTTTATCGTTACCCGTTGAAATCCGGCAAAGGCGAGGTTCTGCAAGGCATCGGCCTGGACAAGCTGGGGCTTGAGGGCGATCGACGCTGGATGCTGGTGGATGAAGCCAGTGGCCGTTTTCTGACCCAACGCGCCGAAGCGAAAATGAGCCGGTTATCGGCGCTGTGGAATGCTCAGGGCGGTTTGACTCTGAGCGCGCCGGAACAGGCTTCAATCGAAATCGCCTTGCCCGGCGACGATGCCGAACTGCGTGGCGTGACCATTTGGCGTGACACCTTGCGTGTCCCTGACGCTGGCGATGAAGCGGCCCGTTGGGTCAGCGACTTCATCGGTAAACCGACCCGCCTGGTGCAAGTGCCTCTGGATCGTGCGCGTATGACTCAAGCGGGTTACGGAAACGATGACGATCAGGTCGCGTTCGCCGATGGTTTCCCATTGCTGTTGATTGGTGAGGCGTCGCTGCAGCACCTGTCGCAAGCGGTCGGACGTCCTTTGGAAATGCTGCGTTTCCGGCCGAATCTGGTCATCGAGGGCAGCGAGGCTTACGCCGAGGATGGCTGGAAGCGTATTCGCATTGGCGATGTCGAGTTCCGCGTGGTCAAGTCGTGCTCACGGTGCATTCTCACCACCATCGACCCGCAAACCGGTGAGCGCAGTGCGGATCGTGAACCGCTGGCGACGTTGCAGAAGACGCGCGCCCAAGCGGACGGGGCGATGTTCGGGCAGAACCTGGTGAACGACCGCAACGGTCGTCTTGAGGTCGGGATGCCGGTGGAAATTCTCGAGTAAGCCGTCTCTTAAACAAAAAATGCCCGTGTCGTTGGACACGGGCATTTTTTTTGGTGCGATGAAAGCCGTGGGTTTAGCCGCGGTACTCGCACAGGTAAGCGGTGTCGACGGCGACTTTCAGCTGAAACTTGCTGTTGGCCGGTACGTTGAACTGGCTGCCAGCGGCGAAGGTTTCCCAGTCGCTGCTGTCCGGCAGTTTGACGGTCAGGGCGCCGGACACCACATGCATGATTTCACGCTGGCTGGTGCCGAATTCGTATTCGCCCGGGGCCATGACGCCGATGGTCGCCGGACCTTCAGGCGTGCCAAAGGCGATCGACTTGACGGTGCCGTCGAAGTACTCGTTGACTTTAAACATGGGCGATTCCTCGAAAAGGGCTAAAAAGTGGGGCGGCCAGTATGCACAAGGCTTTTGGCGCCGTCACGCCCCTATAGCGGCAGAACCAGCGGCAGCAACCGCGCGGTATTGCGGGCATCCTCCAGCGCTCGATGTTGCTGACCGCTGAACTGCATCCCCGCCAGTTGCAGTGCGCCGTTGAGCCCCAGCGGCCGCTCCAGGCGCCGGGCCTTGGCGAAACGTTGCTTGAGGTTCATGTGGGGCACTCGACTCAGTGCGCTGTCGAGTTGCAGCCGCTGCCATTCCTGAAGTAACTGCCTGCGGTCGTAATCGCCCCAACTGGCCCAGCCCTCAAGGCGCGTCTGATGTTGAGCGAGCCAGCGCTCGAATGCCGGCCAGACTTCGCTCAAGGGCTGCGCCGTATCGATATTGGCCTGGGTAATGTGCGTCAGCTCGCGACAGAAGGGCGTCAGCAATGGCCGTCGTGTCGGTTTGACGAAACGTTGAAAGTGGTCCTGCTCGCGCCCGGCGCGATCGACCAGCGTGGCACCGATCTCGATAATTTCCATTTCCGTGACCGGCCAGCCACCCTCGTCGGTGGTGGCTTCCAGATCAATGACGAGCCAGTGGGGCATCGCAGGGTTCCTGATTTCCGCGTTCTGATTATTCAGAGCGTAGTCAAACCCTGCGTTTGCGCCTGGATGACTACTCGACCTGCAACAGAACCTGACGATTTTTTACCTGATCGCCGACCTTGACCTGCACCCGTTTGAGTACGCCGTCGATGCCGGCCTTGAGCGGGTGCTCCATTTTCATTGCCTCCAGCACCACCAGCAACTGACCTTTGCTGACCGGACTGCCTTCGCTGACCAGTACGTCGACGATGGCACCGTCCATCGGCGCCTTCAAGGTGCCTGAGCTGACGCTGGTCTGACTGCCGATCACGGCATGAGTTCGATCCTCCAGGCGCAGGCTGCCCGGATGGGTAAACAGCCACAGGTGCCCGCCATCGTGGCGATAGGCATGACGTTGGCGCAGGCTGTCTATTTCCAGCGTTACCGAGGTGGCGCTGTGATCGATGAGCTTCAATTCGAAGCGGCGGTCAGCGATTTGCACCTGAATCAGATCGCCCGGGCACTTGAGCAGTTGCACACTCCAGTTTTGTTCATCAACACCAAGCCGATAGTGCAGCGGCACACTGGCGTTGTTGCGCCAGTGGCTCAACGGTGCGCGATGCTGTTGCGCTGATGCGAGATAAAACAGCGCTGCGGCGATGGCCAGCTCTTCGGCGCTCGGCGTGTAGGTGTGCAGGCACGGGTGAGCGCTGAAATGCTGCGCGATGAACCCGGTGCTGAACTCGCCGCTGATGAATTGCGGATGTTGCAGCAGGCTTTCGAGTAGTCGCTGATTGCTTTGCACACCAAGCAACACGGTGTCTTGCACCGCGCGCAGCAGTTTGCGCCGCGCCTCTTCACGGGTGGCACCGTGGGCGATCAGTTTGCCGAGCATCGGGTCGTAAAACGGGCTGACCGATTGACCTTCGCACAGGCCATGATCGATACGCGCACCGTGCGCGAACGCCGGTTCCCAGGCCTCGATGCGGCCCGTCTGCGGCAGAAAATCCTGCGCCGGATCTTCGGCATACAGCCGCACCTCCATGGCATGACCGGTGAGCTGGACTTGCTCCTGGGTCAGCGGCAGAGGCAAGCCCTCGGCAACCGATATTTGCCACGCGACCAGATCGAGCCCGGTAATCAGCTCGGTCACCGGATGCTCCACTTGCAGGCGGGTATTCATCTCCAGAAAGTAGAACTGGCCACGCGCATCGAGCAGAAACTCCACGGTGCCGGCGCCGACGTAATTCACCGCGCGCCCGGCCTTGAGCGCGGCTTCACCCATGGCCTGGCGCAACTCGGCCGTCATCACCGGGCAGGGCGCCTCTTCGATAACTTTCTGATGGCGGCGCTGGATCGAGCAGTCGCGTTCGCCGAGGTAGATCAGGTGGCCGTGGTGGTCGCCGAACAACTGCACTTCGACATGGCGCGGCTCGACCAGTGCCTGTTCGAGGATCAATTCGTCACTGCCAAAGCCGTTCAGTGCTTCAGAACGTGCGGTGCGCAACTGCGCTGGCAATTCAGCCGCGTTGTGCACCAGACGCATGCCGCGACCGCCGCCCCCGGCGCTAGCCTTGATCATCAACGGATAACCGATGCGTTCGGCCTCGCGCAGCAATGTCGCGTCGTCCTGCGCTGCACCCTGATAGCCGGCGATGCAGGGCACGCCGGCGTCGAGCATGGCGATTTTCGACAGGCGTTTGCTGCCCATCAGTTCGATCGCGTCGGGGCTCGGGCCAATGAAGGTCAGGCCGGCCTGTTCGCAGGCGCGGGCAAACTCGGCGTTTTCCGAAAGAAAGCCGTAGCCGGGATGGATTGCATCGGCGCCGCTGCGGCGGGCGGCGTCGAGGATATTCGGGATACTCAGGTAGGACTGCTGCACCGGCGCGGCGCCGATGTGCACGGCTTGATCGGCCATTTGTACGTGCAGCGCATCGGCATCGGCGTCGCTGAAGACCGCGACGGTGCGGTAGCCCAAAGCCTGGGCGGTGCGCTGGATGCGGCAGGCGATTTCACCGCGGTTGGCGATCAGGATTTTGTGGATGGCGGGCATGGTGATCTTCCTGAAGTTTTAACGGTGAATGTGCTGGCCTCATCGCGGGCAAGCCCGCTCCCACAGGGTCAGGTGGCCCACCCGGGTTTGCGTTTTTGCATGAATGCCAGGGTCCCCTCGATGCCCTCGGCACCGGTCACCGCTTCGCTGAACCATTGCGCCGCCTCATCGAGCAACTCACTCGACGGCTGCCCGGCACTGGCCAGCAGCAACTGCTTGGTCAGCGCATTCGCCTGTGGCGCGCAACACAGGACATGTTGCAGCACTTCATCCAGCCGCTCGGCCAGCGCCTGCGCGTCCTGCTCGACAAAATGCACCAGGCCCAGACGCCGCGCCTGATGGCCGTCGAAACGTGCGGCGGTCAGGGCCAGTCGGCGGGTTTCGGTGAGGCCGATACGCTGCACGACAAATGGCGCGATCTGCGCCGGCAACAGGCCGAGACTGGTTTCCGGCAGGCCGAATTGCGCCTGGTGATCAGCAATCGCAATATCGCTGACGCAGGCCAAACCAAACCCGCCGCCCATCACCGCACCTTGCAACAGGCAAATCAGCACTTGCGGCGCGTGCTGGGCTTCTTGCAGAAGCGCGCCGAACGTCCGGTTCAAATCACGGTAAGCCTCGGCCCCTTGGGCGCGGGCGTTGGCCATGTCCTTGATGTCGCCACCGGCGCAGAAATGGCCGCCACTGCCGCTGAGCACCAAGGCCCGCACGGCGCGGTCATCGCGAACTGCGGCGAGCACGGCGCGCAATTCTGCGACCATCTGCAGACTCATCGCATTACGGCTTTGCGGGCGATTGAGGGTGATGTGCAGCACGCCGCCATGCAGTTCCAGCAACAGCGTCTGGCAATCGGGCAGGCTGCTCATTTCCGTTTCCCCGGCAGGATGCCCATCAGTTTGCAGATGATCCCCAGCATGATTTCGTCGGCGCCGCCGCCAATCGACACCAGCCGCACATCGCGATAGGCGCGGGCCACCGGGTTGTCCCACATGAAGCCCATACCGCCCCAATATTGCAGACAACTGTCGCTGACCTCACGGCCAAGGCGCCCGGCCTTGAGCTTGGCCATCGACGCCAGGCGGGTGACGTCCTGACCTTTCACGTACTGCTCGGTGGCCTGATAGACCAGCGCCCGCAGGCATTCGATTTCGGTCTGTAATTCGGCGAGGCGGAAGTGGATCACCTGATTGTCGATCAGCGCATTGCCGAAGGTCTTGCGCTCCTTGCAGTACTCGATGGTGCTGTCGACGCAGTATTCCAGTCCCTTGATCATATTCGCCGCGCCGAACAGGCGTTCCTCCTGAAACTGCAGCATCTGCATCATGAAACCCGCGCCTTCGTGGCCGATGCGATTGCGTTGTGGCACGCGCACGGTGTCGAAAAACACCTGGGCGGTTTCCGAACTGCGCATGCCGAGCTTGTCCAGATTCGAGCTGAGGCTGATGCCGGGTGTGTTCATCGGCACCATGATCAGCGACTTGTTGATGTGTGGCTTGTCGTCGGAGGTGTTGGCCAGCAGGCAAATGAAATCGGCGCTCGGCGAGTTGGTGATCCACATCTTGCTGCCGTTGATCACGTAGTCGTCGCCGTCCTTGCGTGCGGTGGTTTTCAGCCCGGCGACGTCCGAGCCTGCGCCGACTTCGGAGACGCCGATACAGCCGACCTGCTCGCCGGTAATCGCCGGGCGGAGGAATTCTTCGCGCAGCTCATCGGAGCCGAAACGGGCCAGCGCCGGAGTGCACATGTCGGTCTGCACGCCAATCGACATCGGAATCCCGCCGCAATGGATGGTGCCAAATTCTTCGGCGGCGACGATCGAGTAGCTGTAGTCGAGGCCCATGCCACCGAATTTTTCCGGTTTGGAAATTCCCAGCAGACCGAGGTCGCCGGCCTTGCGGAAAATCTCGTGGATCGGAAAGCGGCCGGCCTTTTCCCATGCCTCGACGTGCGGGTTGATCTCGTGTTCGACGAATTGGCGGACGGTGCGACGCAGTGCTTCGTGTTCCGGGGTGAAGATCATTTTTATTGTTCTCCTTTCAATCCGTGGCAGTCAGAACCGGCTGACGCCGAAGCTGTTGGGTTGCAATGCGCGAATGTCGGCTTCGTGGCAGATATCCAGCAGATAGCCGAGCAGGGTGCGGGTGTCACGCGGATCGATCAGCCCGTCGTCCCAAAGGCTGGCGCTGCCGTAGAGCGCGGTGGACTGGCTGTCAAGTTTCTGCGCGGTGACCTGTTCGAGCATGTCGAGCATTTTCGGGTCTGGTACGAGGCCGTCCTTGAGTTGCTTGGCTTCGGTAACGATGCGCAGCACTTTGCCGGCCTGCGCCCCGCCCATCACCGCGGTGCGACTGTTGGGCCAGGCGAAGATGAAGCGTGGGTCGAGACCGCGCCCGCACATGGCGTAGTTGCCGGCACCGTAGGAGCCGCCGACAACAATGGTCAGCTTGGGCACCCGCGCATTGGCCACCGCTTGAATCAGTTTCGAGCCGTGTTTGATCACCCCCTGCTGCTCCGATTCGGTGCCGACCATGAAGCCCGTGGTGTTGTGGAAGAACAGCAGCGGCGTCTGGCTCTGATCACACAGTTGAATGAACTGCGCAGCCTTGCTCGCACCGTTGGGCGTGATCGGGCCGTTGTTGCCGATGAAGCCGCAGGCGCGGCCCTGGATCTTCATTTGGCCACAAATGGTCTGCTGATCGAACTCGCCCTTGAATTCGAGAAACTCCGACTCATCGGCAATCCGCGCAATGATTTCGCGCACGTCGTAGGGCTTTTTCGGATCGTCCGGGATCAGCCCCAGCAGTTCGTCGATGGGGTAGAGCGGCTCTTTGTATTGCGGTTCCGGCAGCCACGGCAGTTGTTCGTTCCACGGCAACATGCGCAGGATCTCGCGCACCGTGCGCACGCCGTCGGCATCATTCTCGGCGAGGTATTCGGCGGTCCCGGCAACCTGTGCGTGCATCTCGGCGCCACCCAGTTCTTCATCGGTGGCCACTTCGCCCGTCGCGGCTTTGAGCAGCGGCGGACCGGCGAGAAACAGCTTGGCCTTGCCGCGCACCACCACCACGTAATCGGAAAGTCCCGGTTGATAGGCGCCGCCCGCGGTGGCCGAGCCATGCACCACGGTGATCTGCGGTAAGCCCATCGCCGACATCCGCGCCTGATTGGCAAAGCTGCGCGCTCCTTCGACGAAAATCTCTGCGGCATAGTTGAGGTTGGCGCCGCCGCTTTCGGCGAGGGTGATCACCGGCAATTTGTTCTCTTGGGCGATCTGTTGCAGGCGCAGGGATTTTTTCAGACCGCTGGGCGAAATCGTGCCGCCCTTGATCGCACTGTTGTTCGCCACCACCATCGCGCGAATGCCCGAGACGTAGCCAATACCCGCGATCAGCCCGCCACCGGCCGCGCTGCCGTCCTTGTCGTCATGCAACTTGTAGCCAGCGAGGCTGGCCAGTTCGAGAAAGGGCGCGCCCGGATCAAGCAACAGATTCAGACGTTCGCGGGGCAGCAACTGCCCGCGCTGGTCGAATTTCGCCTTGGCCTCGGCAGCCTTGTTCAGCAGGTTTTGTTCCAGTTGCTGCACATGCTCGATGGCTGCGAGCATCGCCGCACGATTTCGGGCGAAGGCTTCGCTGTGCGGATCGAGTTGGGACTGGATCTGCGCCATGACTTACTCCTTGTCCTTGAGGACATCTGGCAAGTAGGCCCGATGAAAACCATTGAACGACTCGCTGTGCGTCGCCTTGTGCAACGGCCACGCACGACTGCCGAGGCTGGCCGCGCCATCGATTTTCAGCGTGCTGCCGCTGATAAATGCCGCCGCCGGACTGAGCAGAAACACGATCGCGGCACTGACTTCCGATTCGGTGCCAATGCGCTTTAGCGGCACGTGTTCACGCAGGGTCGGGATCACCGCTTTGAACGCGCCTTCGTAGGTGTCCATGCCGCTGGAAGCGATCCAGCCAGGCGCCACGGCGTTGACCCGCACTCCGGCATAACCCCACTCGAACGCCGCCGTTTTAGTGAAGTTGTCCATGCCCGAGCGTGCCGCGCCGGAGTGGCCCATGCCGGGCATGCCGCCCCACATGTCGGCGAGCATGTTGACGATATTGCCGCCGTGCTTGCTCATCGACTGGTTGAACACTTCCCGGGCCATCAGGAAACCGCCGACCAGATTGGTGCGCAGCACGGTTTCGAAACCTTTCTGATTGATCGAGGCCAGTGGCGACGGGTACTGACCGCCAGCATTGTTGACCAGCCCGCGAATCGGCCCCTGTTCGTCGATCAATTCGCTGACCAGTTGTTTCACCGCGTCTTCATCGCGGATATCGCACGCCTTCCAGTGCGCACGACCACCGTCTTCGGCAATTTCTGCCGCGACCTTTTGCAGCTTTTCCGGCTTGCGCCCGACCAGCAGCACATTGGCGCCGAGCGCGGCGAGTTCATGCGCGGTGCAGCGGCCGATGCCGCTGCCGCCCCCGGTGACAATGATGGTCTGGCCGCTGAACAGATCGGCTTTGAATATCGACGCGTAAGCCATGCACACCATCCTCTAATCGAGCTGCTCGGCGATGCTCTGCGGCACCGGGATCTGGATTTCCAACAGTTGCTGGGCGAAGGCCTTGCCTTGCGGGTCGATGCGCAGACTGGCCACGCCACCGCCGCCGAGGGCGTTTTCCAAAAGGAAATTCAAGCTGTGGGTGCCGGGCAGATACCAGCGTTCGACCCGGCCGTGAATCGGGTCGAGGACGTGGCTCATCCAGTCGACGATCACCGCCGGGGTCAGCGCTTCGGCGATCCACGGCAGGTATTCGGGCTTGCGCGCCAGCACACCTATGTTGCTGTGATTGCCCTTGTCGCCGGAGCGCGCCACGGCCAGTTTTACCAACGCCACGCTGGCGTCGGCACGGCCCTGGGGTTTGGGTGGCTGATCGGCGATTGGCAGGTCGTGGCTGTCGAGTGCGGTCAGCGAGGGCAGGGTGCAGGGATGACGCTCACCGGCCAGATCGATGTGCAGCGTGCAGGCGCTTTTGTCGATGAGGAAGGAGAACAGCTGGATCACTGGGTAAACCGTCGGCCGCCCGCCGACGATCCCGGTCAATCCCGGCGCCATGCCGGTAGCGGCCTGGGCGATCTCCCGGGAGAACAGGACCAGCGCCTGTTTACTCTGATGGCGCACGGCGATTTTGATCACCACTTCGCGGCTGTCGCGACGCTGGCCGTGGGGGCCGTAAGTGGCTTCGCTGCCGAGCAGCTCGATGTCGGTTTCGCTGTAGGGCGCCCAGCCGCGCTGGCTGAACATCTCCGAGGTCTTGTCGAGGATCGCCTGGCTGACGCGCTGGGCCTTTTCTACTGCATCTATGCCGGCGATGAGGCAACTGGCGGTGCAGCGAAAGCCGTCCGGGCAGGTAGCGCTGACCTTGTATTTGTCGCTGGGCGGCAGGCCTTTGGCGCCGTGCACCTGCACAGCGTTCTTGCCTTGTTGGCGGAGTGTGACCTGGCTGAAATCGCAGATCACATCGGGCAGCAGATACGCCTGCGGATCGCCGATTTCATAGAGCAACTGTTCGCCGACGGTCAGCGGCGTGACCAGTCCGCCGGAGCCTTCGGGCTTGCTGACGATGAAGTGGCTGTCGGCGCTGACTTCAACGATCGGAAAGCCGATGTGCTCGTAATCCGGCACGTCGCGCCAGTCGGTGAAGTTACCGCCGGTGCATTGCGCGCCGCACTCGATGATGTGCCCGGCCAGCGCGGCCTGGGCGAGTTTGTCGTAGTCGTGCCACGACCAGCCGAATTCGTGCACCAGTGCCGCGCTGACCACCGCACTGTCGACCACGCGACCGGTGATAACGATATCGGCGCCCAGGCGCAGCGCTTCGACAATACCCGGCGCGCCGAGGTAGGCATTGGTCGAAACGCACACTGGTGGCAATGGGGCGCCGCTGAACATCTCGCGGATGCCGCTGAGTTGTTTGACTTGCGGTTGCAGATCATCACCCAGCAAGACGGCGATTTTCAGCGCGACGCCAGCCTTGTCGCACGCCGCTGCCAGCGCGGCGGCACAGGCCTGTGGATTGACCCCGCCGGCGTTGCTGATGACGCGGATATTCTGCTCGGCCAGTTGCGGCAGCAGCGGCGTGAGCACTTCGATGAAGTCACTGGCGAATCCGGCCTGCGGGTCCTTCATGCGTGCGCCGGCCATGATCGACATCGTGATCTCGGCGAGGTAATCGAAGACCAGATAATCCAGGCGTCCGCCGTGCACCAGTTGCGCGGCGGCGGTCGACGTGTCACCCCAGAAAGCACTGGCGCATCCGATGCGGACGGTGGTTGGCATTTTTATCTCCGACTCAGGAACCTGCGACAGAAGTGTCTGGAGGCTACCAAGCAAGCGCTTGGTTTGTAAACAGCTGAAATATCTTCTGCCCAAGCGCTTGCTTGGTCGCCATCGGCGGCTTAAATTGCGCGCAACCCTGCGGTTTCAGGGGGCAACAGACTGATCGACTGTAGGAGAGAACGGGTGGACGAGCAAAAAGCCCTGAGGGTCATGCGCGAATTGGTCGACGACGGCCAGTTGACCGACCCGGACAGCGCCCGCGGCAAACTGCTGCAAGTGGCGGCTCACCTGTTTCGCAACAAAGGCTATGAGCGCACCACGGTGCGTGATCTGGCCGGTGCGGTGGGCATTCAGTCGGGGAGCATTTTTCATCACTTCAAGAGCAAGGATGAAATACTCCGTGCCGTGATGGAAGAAACCATCCGTTACAACACCGCATTGATGCGCGCAGCGCTGGCCGATGCCGGCAATGTGCGTGAGCGGGTGCTGGCGCTGATTCGCTGCGAATTGCAGTCGATCATGGGCGGCAGCGGCGAGGCGATGGCGGTGCTGGTCTACGAATGGCGCTCGTTGTCCGAAGAGGGCCAGGCCAGGGTTCTCGCCCTGCGCGACGTTTATGAAGACATCTGGCTACAGGTGCTCGGTGAGGCCAAGGACGCCGGATTTATCCGCGGAGATGTATTTATTACCCGACGTTTCCTCACTGGCGCATTGTCCTGGACCACCACCTGGTTCCGTGCGGGCGGCAGTTTGAGCCTTGATCAGTTGGCTGACGAGGCGTTGATTCTGGTCCTGGAAGAGCGTTGAAGCGCTTTCTATCGAGTCGGGAAACTGGCTAACTGGGCGAAACCGCCTAGCTTGAATGCATTGATCGGTATTTTTTCGGGGAGTGGGGTGTTTTGAAGTCTTCGCCAATTCGGACGGCCGCGGGTTTATTGCTCGCAGCGCTGGCTGCAATATGGGTATTGCCCGCTCAGGCAGCGCAACTGGTTCGGGTCGGTGCGGCGCATTTTCCGCCTTACACCGTTCGCCCGGAAAACGGTGCCGACACGGGTCTGTTGCCGCAGTTGGTCGAGGCGTTGAACCGCCTGCAAAGCGACTATCAATTTGTCTTGGTTCCGACCTCGATTCCTCGCCGGTTCGGTGATTTCAAGCAGGGCCGGATCGACATGGCGATCTTCGAGAACCCTGAGTGGGGCTGGAAGGAAATTCCCCACAGCGATGTCGATATGGGTCTGGAGGACGCTGAAATATTCGTCGCGCAACGCGAGGACGGCCGCCAGCAGAGTTACTTTGCCGACCTCACCGGCAAGCGTCTGGCGCTGTTCAGCGGTTATCACTACGAATTCGCCAGCTTCAATGCCGATCCAAAATTTCTCGCGCAGAACTTCAATGCCACGCTGACCTATTCCCATGACAGCAACCTGTTGATGGTGCTGCGCGGGCGCGCGGACATTGCGCTGGTGACCCGTTCCTATCTGAGTGATTACCTGCTGCGAAACGAAAAAGTGCGCGATGAGTTGCTGGTATCGCAGCGCATTGATCAGATCTATCACCACTACGCTATCTTGCGTCCGACCGCGCCGATCAGCGGTGACGCATTCGGCAAATTGCTGCAAGGTCTGCGCGACAACGGCGAGATGCTGAAGATTTTCGAGCCGTACCGGATTGCCGTGGTGCCGGTGCCTCACCATTGAGGCACTGATTTGCCGCTGAGGCTAAATTTCCCCGCTCGGCTCACGTCCCATCGTTGAACTGTCGACGATTATCGTGAGCCCGACCCATGTCCAATCTGAATGACCTGACTGCCCTGGCCTTGCCTTCGGGCAGCCACTTGGTAGCCGATGCAACCGAAAGCCGTCTGAGCCTGAGCCTGGACGGGCAACCGCTGATTCGCCTGCGTCTTGATCGCGAGGCCCAAGGGCCGATCCAGATCGATGAGCGGTTTGCCCTGCCGCCTGTCCAGGCGCTGTGGGCGGCCTGTTATTGGCTGTTTGCGCGCGATCCCGAGTGCCGGCAATTGACCTGGCAACTCGACGAGCCGCCGAGCGAAGCCTTGCTCAGCGGTTTGTTGGTGAGCACTGAAGTGGCTGGTGAATACCGCTGTGAGCGCGGTTTGTTCTGGCAATTGCCACAACCGTGGCTCGGTACTTCGCTGACCGGCAGCTATCCGCAGCAAATGGTCATCAGCAGTGGCAAACGCCATCCGCTGCGCCCGGTCAAACCGCGCGGTGAAGTCTATCGGCGTTTTGATGCGCGGCTGGGGGCGTGGATTTCCCTGCGCACGGTCGAAATCGAAGCAGACCTGCCGCGTTTCAATCGCTGGCAGAACAGCCCGCGAGTGGCCAGTTTCTGGCAAGAAGAGGGCAGCCTCGAAAAGCATCGCGAATACCTGAGCAAACTCGACGCCGATCCGCACACGCTGACCTTGATCGGCTGTTTCGATGATCAGCCATTTGCCTATTTCGAAGCCTATTGGGCCAAGGAAGATCGCATCGCGCCGTTTTACGACGCGGACAATTACGACCGCGGCATTCACATGCTGGTGGGGGAAGAGGATCACCGCGGCCCACACAAAGTGGCGAGCTGGCTGTCGGCGCTGGTGCATTACCTGTTTCTGGATGATCCGCGTACTCAGCGGGTGGTCGCCGAACCGCGTGCCGACAACGCGAAGATGATCGGCCACATGCAAAATCAGTGCTTCCATTGCGAGAAAGAGTTCGATTTCCCGCACAAGCGTGCGGCGCTGATGATTCTGGGGCGCGAGCGGTTTTTTGATCGCTGCAAACTGGCTTGATGACCAGGCCTCAGGATCTCTGTGATCCTGAGGCCGCCTTCGCGAGCAGGCTCGCTCCCACATTTAACCGCGTTCTTTCAGGAGAAATGCAGTCGTATGTGGGAGCGAGCCTGCTCGCGAATGAGGGCGCCAAAACTTTTCTGATTAACGACGACCCACCGCCACTGCATCCCGACGACTGCCCGACACCTTGCGGCAGTGCACCAGTGCATCGCGAATCATGAAGTTGACCAGCGTCGGCGAAACCCCCAGTTCCTTGGCGATGTCCTTTTGCGGCACGCCATGCAGGCGGTACATCTCGAATGCATAGCGAGTGCGGCTGGGCAGCTCGGTCAGGGCGTCAGCGATGTTTTCGAGGGTCGAGAAGTTGATGTGCGAGGTTTCTGGTGACGCGCCTTGAATGACCACGTTCAGCCCTTCCTCTTCAGGGCCGGAATACTTCTGTTCCAGCGCCTGTTTGCGGTAGTGATCAATGGCGAGGTTGCGCACGATCTGGAACAGATAACTCAATTGAGCCTTGATCGACGACGTGATCGGTGGCGCCGATTGCAGTCGGAAAAACGCATCCTGCACCACATCTTCGGCGCGTGACCGGCAGCCGGTAATGCGGGCTGCAATCTTGACCAGAATCAGTCGATTGTCGACGAATGCCTGAAGTAGCGGTGAATCGCACCTGCTTGTGGATACTTGTTCCGTCATGGAAATCACCTTGCTGCCAATAGGTTAGTGGGACGCCTGGGGGACGGGGCCGTCCTACACATCGAGCGACAAATTATGTTGAATGATAATGATTGTCAATTGAGAAAGAGAACTAATGCGTCAAATCGGTGCGATGTGAGAACTGCGACACGCCGCCGCACCCCGGCCCCATTGGCGATCCAGCCTGCGGACTAATTATTTCAAGACGTCATCCGTTCTCATTGGTGAATGGTTCCGGCTGCAGAGCCCCGGCCAGACAGCATTCCCATGCCTTGCGCGGTCGGCGTAGACCGCGTCCTGCATGCGCTCCACGCCCCTGGATGGGCGTGACGCAGCACCCCGATTCCACTAGCAAGCCGAATTCAGGCAGGAAACCAAATGACCGACGCGTTCGAACTCCCCAGCACCCTGGTCCAAGCCCTCCAGCGCCGCGCGGCCCTGACCCCGGACCGGCTGGCCTTGCGTTTTCTTGCCGAGAACGCAGAACAGGCTGTGGTACTCAGCTATCGCGAACTGGATCAGCGAGCGCGCACTATCGCCGCCGCGTTGCAGGCCGAAGCCGAATTCGGAGATCGCGCGGTTTTACTGTTCCCCAGCGGTCCGGACTACGTCTCGGCATTCTTCGGTTGCCTGTATGCGGGCGTGATTGCGGTGCCGGCTTATCCGCCGGAATCGGCGCGCCGTCATCACCAGGAGCGTCTGCTGTCGATCATCGCCGACGCCGAACCGCGCCTGCTGCTGACCAGCGCCGACCTGCGCGATGCGTTGCAGCAGATCGAAGGCGCGCCGCCGCTGTTGTGCGTCGATACCCTCGACGACGCACTGGCCGAACGCTGGGCTGAACCGACCCTGCCGGCAGACCACATCGCCTTCCTGCAATACACCTCCGGCTCCACCGCGCTGCCCAAAGGCGTGCAGGTCAGCCACGGCAATCTGGTCGCCAATGAGTTGCTGATCCGCCACGGCTTCGGCATCGATGTGAACCCGGATGACGTGATCGTCAGCTGGCTGCCGCTGTACCACGACATGGGTTTGATCGGCGGCCTGCTGCAACCGATTTTCAGCGGCGTGCCGTGCATTCTCATGTCGCCGGCGTACTTCCTGGGCCGGCCGTTGCGCTGGCTCGAAGCGATCAGCCAATACGGCGGCACCATCAGTGGCGGGCCGGATTTCGCTTATCGCTTGTGCAGCGAACGGGTCAGCGAGTCGGCCATGGAGCGTCTCGACCTGAGCCGCTGGCGCGTGGCGTATTCCGGCTCGGAGCCGATTCGTCTCGATACCAATGAGCGTTTCGCCGAAAAATTCGCCGCGTGTGGCTTCAGCGCAGACAGTTTCATGGCGTCCTACGGTTTGGCCGAGGCCACGTTGTTCGTCGCCGGCACGCCACGCGGCAAGGGCATTACAGCCCTGCGCGTGGACGATCAGGCGCTGGCGCAGAACCGCGCCGAACCCGGCGACGGCAGCCCGATCATGAGTTGCGGCATCAGCCAGCCAGATCACGCGGTGCTGATCGTCGAGCCCGGCAGTCTTGCCGAACTCGCCGACAATGCCGTCGGCGAAGTCTGGGCCAGCGGGCCGAGCATCGCCCTCGGTTACTGGCGCAATCCCGAAGCCAGCGCCAAGACTTTCGTCCAGCACGCCGGCCGCACCTGGCTGCGCACTGGCGACCTGGGGTTCATGCGCGAGGGCGAACTGTTCATCACTGGCCGTCTGAAAGACATGCTCATCGTGCGCGGCCACAACCTGTATCCGCAGGACATCGAGAAGACAGTCGAGAACGAAGTGGAAGTGGTGCGCAAGGGTCGCGTCGCCGCGTTCGCAGTCACTCAAAACGGCGAAGAGGGCATCGGCATCGCGGCGGAAATCAGCCGCAGCGTGCAGAAAATCCTTGCGCCCGAAGCGTTGATCAAAGCCATCCGTCAGGCAGTCGCCGAGGCATATCAGGAAGCACCGAGCGTCGTGGTGCTGCTCAACCCGGGCGCGTTGCCGAAGACGTCCAGCGGCAAACTGCAGCGTTCGGCCTGCCGCAATCGCCTGGCCGACGGCAGCCTCGACAGCTACGCGGTGTTCCCGAGTGCAGAAGCCACAAGCACCGAGTCGACCCTTGAAGCCTCCGAGCTCGAAGCACTGATTGCGAGGATCTGGGCCGAGCAACTCAACGTCAAACAAGTCAACGCCGACGATCACTTCTTCCTGCTCGGCGGCAACTCGATCGCCGCCACGCAAGTGATCGCTCGGGTGCGTGAAGAACTCGGTCTGGAGTTGAGTCTGCGCCTGCTGTTCGAGGCTCCGACCCTGTCTGCATTTGCCGCTGCGGTGGCGCAACAGCAACAGGATGGCGGCACTGCCCAAGGTGACATCAGAGCGTTGTCGCGCGCGCAAGCGCTGCCGCAATCGCTGGCGCAAAACCGCTTGTGGATCACTTGGCAACTCGACCCGCAGAGCAGCGCCTACAACATTCCCGGCGGCCTGCGTCTGCGTGGCGAACTGGACGAAGACGCCGTGCGCGCCAGCTTCCAGCAACTGATCGAGCGCCACGAGTCCCTGCGTACGCGCTTCGTCGAACGCGACGGCGTGGCCCTGCAACAGATCGACGCGGCGGCTGAATTCAACCTGCAACTGATCGACATCAGCGACCTGCCGGCCCATGAACGTGAAGCCCGCGCCCAGCAGATTCGCGAGGACGAAGCACGCACCCAGTTCGACCTGGAAAAAGGCCCGTTGCTGTGGGTGACGCTGATTCGCCTCGACGACGAAGATCATCAACTGTTGGTGACGATGCACCACATCATCGCTGACGGCTGGTCGCTGAACGTATTGATCGACGAGTTCTCGCGCCTGTACGCCGCAGCCTCCCAGGGGCAGCGCGCCGAACTCGCAGCGTTGCCCACCCAGTACGCCGACTACGGCAGTTGGCAGCGCCAATGGCTGGCGCAAGGCGAGGGCGAGCGACAACTGGCGTACTGGAAAGCGCAGTTGGGCGAGGAGCATCCGACGCTGGAGCTGGCCACCGATCATCCGCGTGCTGCCCAGCAAAATCATAGTGCCGCACGCCACAGCGTACGTCTGAGCGTCAGCCTCAGCGAAGCGATCCGCAACACCGCGCAGGCGCATCAAGCCACGCCGTTCATGCTGTTGCTCTCGGCGTTGCAGAGCCTGTTGCATCGCTATAGCGGTCAGCGCGATATCCGCATCGGCGTGCCGAATGCCAACCGTCCGCGCTTGGAAACCCAGGGCCTGATCGGCTTCTTCATCAACACCCAGGTGCTGCGTGCGGATGTCGATGCACGCCTGCCCTTTGTCGAGCTGCTCGCCCAGACGCGTCAAGCCGCACTTGGCGCCCAGGCCAATCAGGACCTGCCGTTCGAACAATTGCTCGAAGCGTTCCCGCAGGCTCGCGAACAGGGTCTGTTCCAGGTCATGTTCAACCACCAGCAACGTGACCTGAGTGCGCTCAAGCGCCTGCCGGGTCTGCTCGCCGAAGAACTGCCGTGGCACAGCCGCGAGGCCAAGTTCGACTTGCAATTGCACAGCGAGGAGGATCGCAACGGTCGCTTGACCCTGTCCTTCGACTACGCCGATGAGCTTTTTGATGGAGCGACCATCGAGCGTCTGGCCGAACATTTCAGCAACCTGCTGCGCGATATTTGCGAGCAACCGCAACGTGCCATCGGCGATCTGCAAATACTCACTGCCATCGAGCACGATCAGCAGAAAGACTGGAGCGTCGCCCCGTGCGCGAAAGCTGAGCAATGGCTGCCGGAGCTGCTCAACGAACAAGCCCGCCAGACCCCGGAGCGCACCGCGCTGGTGTGGGCGGGTGGCAGTCTCGATTTCGCCGAATTGCATGCTCAAGCCAATCGTCTCGCGCATTACCTGCGCGACAAAGGCGTCGGCCCGGATGTCTGTGTGGCCATCGCCGCTGAGCGTTCGCCGCAACTGTTGATCGGTTTGCTGGCGATCATCAAGGCCGGTGGCGCTTACGTGCCGCTCGATCCGGATTACCCGGCCGATCGCCTGGCCTACATGCTCAGCGACAGCGGCGTCGAACTGCTGCTGACCCAGACCGAATTGCTTGAGTGCTTGCCGGCCAGTGAAGGCGTCAGCGTTATCGCCATGGACGCGCTGCACCTGGAAAACTGGCCAAGCCAGGCGCCGGGTTTGCACCTGCACGGCGACAACCTCGCCTACGTGATTTACACCTCCGGCTCCACCGGCCAGCCGAAAGGCGTCGGCAACACCCACGCGGCACTGGCCGAGCGTTTGCAATGGATGCAGAACGCTTACCGCCTCGATGAAACCGATGTGCTGATGCAAAAGGCGCCGATCAGTTTCGACGTGTCGGTGTGGGAATGCTTCTGGCCGCTGATCACTGGCGCGCGTCTGTTGATTGCCGGTCCCGGTGAGCACCGTGATCCGCATCGCATTGCACAACTGGTTCAGCAATACGGCGTGACCACGCTGCACTTCGTACCGCCGCTGCTCTCGCTGTTTACCGACGAGCCACTGAGTGCCGAATGCACCAGCCTGCGCCGGGTTTTCTCCGGCGGCGAAGCGTTGCCTGCCGAACTGCGCAACCGCGTGCTGGCGCAACTGCCGGCGGTGCAACTGCACAACCGCTACGGCCCGACCGAAACCGCGATCAACGTTACCCACTGGCAATGCACCAGCGCCGATGGCGAGCGCTCGCCGATTGGCCGGCCGCTGGGCAACGTGATCTGCCGGGTGCTCGATGCCGATCTCAATCCCGTTCCGGCCGGTGTGCCGGGTGAACTGTGCATCAGCGGCATCGGCCTTGCTCGTGGCTACCTAGGTCGCCCTGCGCTGACCGCTGAACGTTTCGTCGTCGATCCACTGGGCGAGCAGGGCGCGCGTCTGTACCGCACCGGTGACCGTGCGCGCTGGACAGCCGACGGCGTGATCGAATACCTCGGCCGTCTCGATCAGCAGGTCAAACTGCGTGGCTTTCGCGTAGAACCGGAAGAAATCGAAGCGCGCCTGCTCGCTCAGGACGGCGTTGCCCAAGCCGTGGTGCTGGTGCGCGAAACCGCCGCTGGCGCACAACTGATCGGTTACTTCACCGCGACCGATGCCAGCGAAGATCATGACGCGCAAATCGCCCGGCTGAAAACCGCACTGGCCGCCGAGCTGCCGGAATATATGGTCCCGGCGCAGCTGTTGCGTCTCGACAAAATGCCGCTCAGCCCCAGCGGCAAACTCGACCGTCGCGCCTTGCCCGATCCGCAATGGCAAGTGCGTGAGCACGTCGAACCGGTTACCGAACTGGAACAACAGATCGCCGCGATCTGGCGCGAAGTGCTGGGCCTGGCGCAAGTCGGCCTGCGCGACGACTTCTTCGCCCTTGGCGGCCACTCACTGCTGGCCACGCAAATCATCTCGCGCAGCCGTCAGGCCTGCGATGTCGAGTTGCCGTTGCGCGCCCTGTTCGAGCACAGCGAACTCGGTGATTTCGCTGAACAGATTCGTCTGATCCAGGCCAGCGGAAAAACCAACAAGCAGCCACCGATTGAAAAAGTCGACCGCAGCAAACCGGTGCCGCTGTCTTATTCGCAACAACGCATGTGGTTCCTCTGGCAGATGGAACCGGACAGCCCGGCGTACAACGTCGGCGGCATGGCGCGCTTGCGTGGCGTGTTGCATGTCGAGCGTTTCGAGGCGGCGCTGCAAGCGCTGATCCTGCGTCACGAAACCCTGCGCACCACGTTCCCGAGCGTCGACGGCGTTGCCCGTCAGCAGGTGCATGCCGAGACTGGTGTGCGCATGGACTGGAAGGATTTCTCGAAACTGCCGGCCGATCAGCGTGAGCAAAACGTCCAGCAACTGGCCGATGCAGAAGCGCACCTGCCATTCGATCTGGAAACCGGTCCGCTGCTGCGCGCCTGTCTGGTCAAGACTGCCGAGCATGAGCATTACTTTGTCCTGACCCTGCATCACATCGTCACCGAAGGCTGGGCGATGGACATCTTCGCCCGTGAACTCAGCGCGCTCTATGAAGCCTTTGTCGACGACCGCGATTCGCCGCTGGAACCGTTGCCGGTGCAGTACCTCGACTACAGCGTCTGGCAGCGCAACTGGCTGGAATCCGGCGAGCGTCAACGTCAACTCGACTACTGGACCGCGCAACTCGGTCGCGAACATCCGTTGCTGGAATTGCCGGGCGACCGTCCGCGTCCGCCGGTGCAGAGCCATCAGGGTGAGCTGTTCCGTTTCGACCTGAGCGACGATCTCGCCGCACGCGTTCGTGCGTTCAACGCGCAAAACGGTCTGACCCTGTTCATGACCATGACCGCCGCGCTCGCGACCTTGCTTTACCGCTACAGTGGCCAGACCGATCTGCGCATCGGCGCGCCAGTAGCCAACCGGATCCGTCCGGAAAGTGAAGGGCTGATCGGTGCGTTCCTCAATACCCAGGTGCTGCGTTGCCAGCTCGACGGGATGATGTCGGTTGGTGAATTGTTCGAGCAGGTACGTCACACGGTTATCGAAGGCCAGTCTCACCAGGATCTGCCGTTCGATCATCTGGTTGAAGCCTTGCAGCCACCGCGCAGTGCCGCGTACAACCCGTTGTTCCAAGTGATGTGCAACGTGCAGCGCTGGGAGTTCCAGCAGAGCCGCATGCTCGCCGGCATGACTGTCGAGTACTTGGCCAACGATGCGCGGGCGACCAAGTTCGACCTCAACCTGGAAGTCACCGACCTCGACCATCGCCTCGGCTGCTGCCTGACGTACAGCACTGATCTGTTCGACGAACTGACCATCGCCCGCATGGCCAGACATTGGCGCAATCTGCTGGAAGCGCTGCTCGCCAATCCGCAGCAGCGCCTCAGCGAACTGCCGCTGCTCGATGCGCCAGAGCAACAACAACTGCTCGACAGTCTCGGCGTTGAGCCGGGCGAGCATCGTCTCGATCAGTGTATTCATCACCTGTTCGCCGAGCAGGCGCTGGTGCGCAAAGATGCGCCGGCCCTGACCTTCGCTGGCCATACCCTGAGCTACGCCGAACTCGACGCCCGCGCCAATCGTCTGGCCTGGGCTCTGCGTCAGCGTGGCGTCGGCCCGCAAGTGCGGGTCGGACTGGCGCTGGAGCGTTCGCTGGAAATGGTTATCGGCCTGTTGGCGATTCTCAAGGCCGGTGGCGCCTATGTGCCGCTGGACCCGGAATATCCGCTCGACCGTCTGCATTACATGATCGAAGACAGCCGCATCGGTCTGCTGCTCAGTGATCGCGCAATGTTCAAAGCGCTTGGAGACTTGCCGGCAAGCGTGGCGCGCTGGTGCCTGGAGGATGACAGCGCGACACTGGCCGATCACCCAGCCACTGAGCTGCCGTTTATCAGCCTGCCGCAGCATCAGGCCTACCTGATTTACACCTCGGGATCGACTGGCAAACCGAAAGGCGTGGTGGTCTCCCACGGCGAAATTGCCATGCACTGCCAAGCCGTGATCGAGCGTTTCGGCATGCGCCCGGACGACTGCGAACTGCACTTCTATTCGATCAACTTCGATGCCGCGACAGAACGTCTGTTGGTGCCTTTGCTCAGCGGTGCGCAGGTTGTGCTGCGTGCGCAAGGGCAGTGGGACGCGGAAGAAATCTGCGGTTTGATCCGTAGGCATAAAATCAACGTCCTCGGCTTCACCCCGAGCTACGGCAGCCAGTTGGCGCAGTTCCTCGCGACGCAAAACGAAATCCTGCCAGTGCGGATGATCATCACCGGCGGCGAAGCGCTGACCGGCGAACATCTGCATCGGATTCGTGCAGCCTTCAAGCCAAGCCTGTTCTTCAACGCCTACGGCCCGACCGAAACCGTGGTCATGCCGCTGGCCAGTCTGGCCCCGGACGTGCTGGAGGAGGGCGTCGGCAGCGTGCCGATCGGCAGCGTGATCGGCGACCGGGTGGCGTACATTCTCGACGCCGACCTGGCGCTGGTCCCGCAAGGTGCGACCGGTGAATTGTTCGTTGGCGGCGCCGGTCTGGCGCAGGCCTACCACGACCGTCCGGGCATCACGGCCGAGCGTTTTGTCGCTGACCCGTTCGCCACCGATGGCGGGCGCATGTACCGCACCGGCGACCTGGTGCGCCAGCGTGCCGATGGTTTGGTGGAATACCTGGGGCGGATCGACCATCAGGTGAAAATCCGGGGTTTCCGTATCGAGTTGGGCGAAATTGAAACCCGCCTGCTCGATCACGATTCAATTCGCGAAGCCGTGGTGTTGGCGCTGGATGCGCCGAGCGGCAAGCAATTGGTTGGCTACCTCGTCACCGAGATCGCCGAACACGACGAAGCCAGACAAGCCGAACTGCGCGAAACGCTGAAGTCGCATCTCAAGAGCCAACTGCCGGACTATATGGTGCCGACGCACCTGATCCTGCTGGCGAGCATGCCGCTGACCGCCAACGGCAAACTCGACCGCCGCGCCTTGCCGGCGCCGGATCCGGAGCTCAATCGTCAGGATTACGTGGCACCGAGCAACGAGCTGGAGCAGACCCTGGCACAGATCTGGTGCGAAGTGCTCAACGTCGAGCAGGTCGGCCTCAACGACAATTTCTTCGAACTCGGTGGCGATTCGATTCTGTCGATTCAAGTGGTCAGCCGGGCGCGGCAGCAGGGCATTCATTTCAGCCCGCGTGACCTGTTCCAGCATCAGACGGTGCAGACCCTGGCGGCGGTGGCGAGCCGCAGCGAACAAGTAACGGCCGAGCAAGGGCTGGTTGCGGGTGAGTCGCGTCTGACGCCGATCCAGCACTGGTTCTTCGACACTGATATCCCTGAGCGCCAGCACTGGAATCAGGCGTTGTTGCTGGAGCCGACCGTGGCGCTGGAGCCGCATCGTCTGGAGCAAGCGCTGCTGGCCGTGATTGAACAGCACGACGCCTTGCGTCTGCGCTTCAGCGAGGTCGGCGGAGCATGGCAAGCGACGCATCAACCGCTGTCCGATGCGCCCGTGTTGTGGCAAGTGCGCGTGACCTCGATGGACAAGTGCGAGGCGCTGTTTGCCGATGCCCAACGCAGTCTCGATCTGGAAAACGGCCCGCTGCTGCGTGCCTTGCTGGTCGATGGTCCTGAAGCTCAACAACGTCTGTTCATCGCCATCCACCACTTGGTGGTCGACGGTGTGTCGTGGCGGGTCTTGCTCGATGATTTGCAAACGGTGTATCGCCAGCTCGACGCCGAACAATCGGTGAAACTGCCGGCGAAAACCAGTGCCTTCAAGGACTGGGCGGCGCGTTTGCAGGCATACGCCGGCAGCGAATCCCTGCGTGAAGAGCTGAGCTGGTGGCAGACGCAACTGGCCGGTCCCAACGCTGATCTGCCTTGCGCAAATTCGCAGGGCGGCCAGCAGAACCGTCACGCGCAAACCGTCAGCGTGCGCCTCGATGCCGAGCGCACCCGACAACTGCTGCAACAGGCGCCGAGCGCTTATCGCACCCAGGTCAACGATCTGCTGCTGACGGCGCTGGCCCGCGTGTTGTGCCGCTGGAGCGGCCAGCCATCGGCGCTGATTCAACTGGAAGGTCACGGCCGCGAAACCCTGTTCGACGAGATCGACCTGACCCGCACTGTCGGCTGGTTCACCAGCGCTTATCCACTGCGCCTGACCCCGCACAACATCGAAGAAGCCGCCGGGCAGGGCGCTTCGATCAAGGCGATCAAGGAGCAACTGCGCGCGGTGCCGCACAAAGGTCTGGGCTACGGCGTGCTGCGTTATCTGGCTGATGACCTCAGCCGACACAGCATGGCTGTGCTGCCGCATGCGCCGATCACCTTCAACTACCTTGGCCAGTTCGACCAGAGCTTCGGCAGTGATGCGCTGTTCCGTCCGCTCGACGAACCGGTCGGCGCGGCACACGGTCCGCAAGCGCCACTGCCAAACGAATTGAGTGTCGACAGTCAGGTTTACGGCGGTGAGCTGCTGCTGCGCTGGACCTTCAGCGCCGAGCGTTATGACACGCAGACCATCAATGATCTGGCCGACGCCTACCTCGGCGAATTGCAGAGTCTGATCGAGCATTGCCTGCAAGACACAGCCGGCGGTCTGACGCCGTCGGACTTCCCGCTGGCGAAACTGACTCAGGCGCAACTCGATGCCTTGCCGGTGCCCGCCGCGCACATCGAGGACGTCTATCCGCTGACACCGATGCAAGAAGGCATGCTGCTGCACACCTTGCTCGAACCGGGCACCGGCTTGTACTACATGCAGGATCGCTACCGCATCAACAGCGAACTCGACCCCGAGCGTTTCGCTCAGGCGTGGCAAGCGGTGGTCGCCCGTCATGAAGCACTGCGTGCCTCGTTCTGCTGGAACGTTGGCGAAGACATGCTGCAAGTGATTCACACGCCGGGTCGCACGCCGATCGAGTATCTCGACTGGAGCAACGTCAGCGAAGCCGAGCAGGAACCGAAACTGCAAGCATTGCTGAAAAGCGAACGTGAGGCCGGTTTCGATCTGCTTAATCAGGCACCGTTCCACCTGCGTCTGATCAAGGTCGGCGCGGCGCGCTACTGGTTCATGATGAGCAACCACCACATCCTTATCGATGCCTGGTGCCGTTCGCTGCTGATGAACGATTTCTTCGAGATCTACACCGCGCTCGGCGAAGATCGCGAAGCTCAATTGGCCGTACCGCCGCGTTACCGCGATTACATCGGCTGGCTGCAACGCCAGAGCCTGGCCGAGGCGCGTCAGTGGTGGCAGCAGAACCTGCAAGGCTTTGAGCGCACCACGCCGATTCCGAGTGATCGACCGTTCCTGCGTGAACACGCCGGTGAAAGCGGCGGCATGGTCGTCGGCGACCGTTACACCCGACTCAATGTCGAGGACGGCGCCCGTCTGCGCGAACTGGCCCAGGCTCATCAACTGACCATCAACACCTTCGCCCAAGCGGCGTGGGCCTTGGTGCTGCGACGCCTGAGCGGTGATCGCGACGTGCTCTTCGGCGTGACCGTGGCCGGGCGTCCGGTGGAAATGCCGGAGATGCAACGCACCGTCGGCCTGTTCATCAACAGCATTGCGCTGCGGGTGCAGATCCCGGCAGACGATCAGCGCGCCAGTGTGCGGCAGTGGCTCAGTGGATTGCTCGACAGCAACATGCAACTGCGCGAGTACGAATACCTGCCGCTGGTGAACATCCAGGAACAAAGCGAATTGCCGAAAGGCCAGCCGCTGTTCGACAGCCTGTTCGTGTTCGAAAACGCCCCGGTGGAAGTCTCGGTACTGGACCGTGCGCAAAGCCTTAACGCCACCTCGGATTCGGGCCGTACGCATACCAACTTCCCACTGACGGCGGTGTGCTACCCCGGCGATGACCTCGGTCTGCATCTGTCGTATGACCAGCGTTATTTCGACGAATCGACCATCGAGCGCATGCTCGGCGAGTTCAAGCGCCTGCTGCTGGCGCTGGTCGATGGTTTCCATGGCGACATGGCTGACCTGCCGTTGCTGGGCAGCGAGGAACAGGACTTCCTGCTGCACGGTTGCAACCAGAGCGCCCATGATTATCCGCTGGAGCAGAGCTACGTTGCGCTGTTCGAAGCACAGGTTGCAGCGCATCCGCAACGCATCGCGGCCAGTTGTCTCGATCAGCGTTTGAGCTACGCCGAGCTTAACCACAACGCCAACCGTCTCGGCCATGCACTGGTCGCGGCCGGGGTGGAGATGGATCAACCGGTGGCGTTGCTGGCCGAGCGTAACCTCGACCTGCTGGGCATGATCATCGGCAGCTTCAAGGCTGGCGCCGGTTACTTGCCGCTCGATCCGGGGCTGCCGAGTCAGCGTCTGCAACGCATCATCGAGCTGAGTCGCACGCCGGTGCTGGTGTGCAGCGAGGCGTGCCGTGACCAGGCGCAGGCGTTGCTCGATGAGTTCAGCTGTGCCAATCGGCCACGCTTGCTGGTGTGGGAAGAGGTTCAAGCGCAGGCGATCTCGATGGAAAATCCGGGCATATGCAGCGGCCCGGACAACCTCGCCTATGTGATTTACACATCGGGCTCGACCGGCCTGCCGAAAGGCGTGATGGTCGAGCAGCGCGGCATGCTCAATAACCAGTTGAGCAAAGTGCCGTACCTGAATCTGACGGACGCCGATGTGATCGCGCAGACCGCGTCGCAAAGCTTCGACATTTCGGTCTGGCAGTTCCTCGCCGCGCCGCTGTTTGGTGCGCGGGTCGACATCGTGCCGAACACTATCGCCCACGATCCGCAAGGTCTGCTGGTGCATGTGCAGACCCAAGGCATCACGGTGCTGGAAAGCGTGCCGTCGCTGATTCAAGGCATGCTGGCCTCGGATCGCCTGAGCCTCGACGGTCTGCGCTGGATGCTGCCGACCGGTGAAGCGATGCCGCCGGAACTGGCGCACCAATGGTTGCTGCGTTACCCGGACATCGGTCTGGTCAACGCTTACGGCCCGGCGGAATGTTCGGATGACGTAGCGTTCTACCGTGTCGACATGGCCTCGACGCGCGGCAGCTATCTGCCGATCGGTACGCCGACCGACAACAACTTGCTGTACTTGCTCGATGGCGCGCTGGAACTGGTGCCGTTGGGGGCCGTGGGTGAGTTGTGTGTGGCCGGTACCGGTGTCGGTCGCGGTTATGTCAGCGATCCGTTGCGCACGGCGCCGGTGTTTGTGCCGAACCCGTTCGGTGCGCCGGGCGAGCGTCTCTATCGCACTGGTGACCTGGCGCGTCGCCGTAGCGATGGCGTGCTGGAATACGTCGGTCGGGTCGACCATCAGGTGAAGATTCGCGGTTACCGGATCGAACTGGGTGAAATCGAGGCGCGCCTGCACGAGCAAGCGGAAGTCCGTGATGCCGCGGTCGGTGTTCAGGAGGGCGCCAACGGCAAGCACCTGGTGGGTTATCTGGTCGCCGCTGATTCGGCATTGAATCCAGGTGAACGGCTGGAACGGATCAAGCAGCGCCTGCGCAGCGAATTGCCGGAATACATGGTGCCGCTGCACTGGCTGTGGATGGATCAGTTGCCGCATAACGCCAACGGCAAACTGGACCGCAAGGCCTTGCCGGCACTGGAGATCGGTCAGTTGCAGAGCCAGGATTACCTGGCTCCGCGCAACGATCTGGAGCAGACCCTGGCGGGTATCTGGGCCGAGGTGCTGAAAGTCGAGAAAGTCGGTGTGCGCGACAACTTCTTCGAACTGGGCGGACATTCGCTGCTGGCCACACAGATTGCCTCGCGGGTGCAGAAAACCCTGCAACGCGACGTGCCGCTGCGAGCGATGTTCGAGTGCAACACGGTGGAAGAACTGGCCGAGTACATCGATGGACTGGCGGCCAGTGATATCACCGAGGAGAAGGTAGATCGCTTGAATGACCTGATGGCGGAGCTGGAGGGCTTGTAATCTCCAGGGTCTTTTTCGGCCTCATCGCTGGCAAGCCAGCTCCCACAGGGATTGAGTGTGTGCACAAATTTTTTGTTTACCGCTGAACCTGTGGGAGGTAGATCGCTTGAATGACCTGATGGCGGAGCTGGAGGGCTTGTAATCTCCAGGGTCTTTTCCGGCCTCATCGCTGGCAAGCCAGCTCTCACAGGGATTGAGTGTGTGCACAAATTTTTTGTTTACCGCTGAACCTGTGGGAGCTGGCTTGCCAGCGATGGCGTCAGTGCGTCCAACACAATTCAACCGGTACATTCACGTACATTTCCAAGGTTGACGATCCAGAACCGGCAGCTCAGTCTGCCGGTTCTCTTTTTTGTCTCGGGGGTGGTCGATGCCTTTCTTCACGGTGGACGGACAAGCGCTTCATTACATTGATCAAGGCACCGGCCCGGCCGTGCTGCTGGCCGGTAGTTATCTGTGGGATCAGGCCATGTGGGCGCCGCAAATCGCTGCGCTGTCACCGCACTACCGGGTGATTGCGCTGGATCTCTGGGGTCATGGCGAGTCCGCACGCTTGCCGGATGGCACGACATCGCTGAATGACATCGCCCGGCAGGCCGAGGCGTTGCTCGATCATCTGGAGATCGACCAGGTCACTCTGGTCGGTCTGTCGGTCGGCGGCATGTGGGGCGTGCGTCTGGCACTCTCGGCTCCACAGCGGGTCAACGGTCTGGTGTTGATGGACACCTATGTCGGCGTAGAGCCCGAACCCACGCGTCAGTATTACTTCTCGCTGTTCAAGCAAATCGAAGAAAGCGGTGAGATCAGCGAGCAGTTGCTCGACATTGTCGTGCCGATTTTCTTCCGCCCGGGCATTGATCCACAGTCGGCGCTTTATCAGGACTTCCGCGCAAAACTGGCGGGTTATTCCGCCGATCGACTGCGTCAAAGCATCGTGCCGATGGGGCGCATCACGTTTGGCCGTGATGATCTGTTGTCGCGTCTGGGCGAGCTGAATGCGGCCACCACGCTGGTGCTGTGCGGGGATCAGGACAAACCACGACCACCGTCGGAGACACAGGAAATGGCGGAGTTGATTGGCTGTCCGTGGGCATTGGTGCCGGAGGCGGGGCATATCTCCAATCTGGAGAATCCGCAGTTTGTGAATGAGGTATTGCTGAAGTTTTTGGCGGACCGCAATCAATAAACTCTTCAGGCACTGCGGCACGCTGCGATCTCTTGATCTTGCTTTTTACGATTAAAAATCAAAAAATCGCAGCCTCGTTTCACTCGACAGCTCCTGCAGCGGACTTGTGAGCGACGATGAAAACTTGTGGGGCTTTGCCCGCAATGATGTTCGTAAAGGATCTGCTGTGAAGCAATTTTACTGGCGGGATCTCAAGGATCTTGAGGAAAACTGGGTCGGGCTGAGCGTTGAGGTCAAACGCTCGAAGTCGAGCAAACCGCCACTGCATTTGCTCAGTGGCAACAATGCTCGAATGAAGTTGATGCTCAATGACGTCCCGTTGTTCTGGGGCACTATCGCCACTTCGTATTACGGCGCGTGGTTGGTGCGCAACCCTCAGCCCATTCAAGCGGATTCGCCATCCGTCCCCGCTATTGGCTCGGCTGACGTTCAGGAACACTTTGAGTTACCTCCCGACCAGCGCATACGCGGCTGGTGTCGCTACTTCATTAACAAGCTGATGGAGAATCAGGCCGATTTTCTCTACCCCGGCCATTGGGTGGCGCGACCAATGTTGCCCCATGCCGGGCGCAGTAAATCCGGCGATGGCTCAAGTGGCTGGTATTTCTCCACACTACCTGATGCATCCAGTCATTTGCCGAACTGGTACGCACGTGGTGAGGGCATTCTCGATAACGTGCAAGCGCAAACCGTGCATTGGCTCGATTGGGATCTGGGCCATATTATCGGCGTGCATGCGGTGGACCCGCTGGCAGGTCGTCTCAAGTGGTGGCGTAAGAAAGCGAGAGAGGGCAGTTTGCCGCCGGTATTGCTGTGGTACGTGGGAGGGTTGTGCTCATACGTGATTATCGATGGGCACTATCGGTTGCAGGCAGCGCTCGATGAGGATGTCCAACCCACTTTTATTGTCGTGAGCTCCACTGACGCTCGGCAGGTCAAATTGTGCGAAGAGACGCAACAGCGGGTGTTCAGCTCACTGATGATGCAGAACGCGAAAAATCCGGACTTTGATGTACGAACATTGAATCAGGCACTGATCAACACGTTTGACGATCGCCCCTACCATCGCGCGGGCACCCACGCTTGGGCTGGCATTGCGTCAGATCAGCAGTGGGTCGCCGAGGTCACGTCATTCTTGAAGGAACAGGGGACGGCAGACAATCTGGATGACATCGTCGGCCGATGCGAGTGGTAATGGCTCCCGCACCCGGTGCAGGAGCCCGTGATCTTTACTTAGGCCCGAGAATCTTCGCCAACTTGTCCGGCGAAGGCGCGCCTTGCTGTTGTTGCAGTTCACCCTTGTCATCCATGTAGAAAATTGCCGGCGTCGCCTGCAATTCCAGGTCTTCCATCAACTGCATGTTTACCGCCAGTTTGCTCTGCACCGCTGCTGGAATGTCCTTCAAGGCTTTGAGCGAACTGCCCTTGCCGGCCTTTTCGTGATCTTCCAGGGCTTTGCTCGGATCCTTGGCCGCCAGCAGTGCGGCGGATTTGCCCGGGCTGTCTTCGCGGATGATGCCCACCATGATGTGCCGCAACTGCACCTTGCCGGATTTGACCCAAGGGCGGGCCTGTTCCCAGAACATGTTGCAATACGGACAGTTCGGATCGCTGAACAGATACACGGTGCGTGGCGCATCCTTATTGCCGTCCTGAATCCAGTTGCTCGCCTCGAACTTGGCCCAGACTTCCTTGGCCAGCGGTGCGTAGACCAGTTTTTGCAACGGCTCGCTGCTCAAGTCTTTGCCGTCGGCATCGTACAGATTGCCCAGTAGCACGTGTTTACCGTCCGGGGTCAGGTACAGCGCCATGCCGCGGTTCTGGTATTGCGCGGCATAACCGCGCAAACCATCCGGTGCGTCGAACTGGCCGACGATTTTTGCGCCCTTGGCTTCGATCTGCTTGATCGCAGCGGGCAGTTCTTCGGCGGCCTGAACCGACGGCAGTTGCAGCAGGGCAGTGCCCAGGGTCAGCGTCAGCAGGTGGCGGAGGCGGGGCATGGCAGTTTCCTTGCAGAGGTGGCCGGTACGGCAGTCGAATCAGGATTCGGGACGTCGAAGTTTTCCAGGGCGCGGGCCAGGCTCGCGTTGGACAACTCGCCCAGGTGGCTGGCCAACAGGCGACCATCAGGGTTATAGAACAGGGTAGTCGGCAATGCCATGGAACCCACGGCCTGGCCCAGTCGACCGCCGCGATCAAACAACACGTTGTTCAGGCTCAGGCCTTGGGTTTCGAGAAAAGTCGCCACGCTCTGCATGCTTTCGGCCTGGTTGACGAACAGGAAGGTCAGGTCCGGGCGTTGCTGCTGGGCATTTTCCAGTACCGGCATTTCACGCCGGCACGGTGGGCACCAGGTCGCCCAAAGGTTGATCACCAGCGGGCCGCCCTGATAGTCGCTGAGCTTGATCGTCTCCCCGGCAGCGTTGCGCAGGTCGATGTTCGGCAGCCGAGTGCCTTGTTCGTAGATGTTCAGCGACAGCGTCGCCAGCAACCAGAACACCACACCACTGGCCACGCCAAACCCCAACGGCCGACGCAAACCCGGACGACGCCAGCCGCGATACAGGGCGGCGAGCAGCAAGACAATCACCCCCGGCCAGGCGAGAAAACCGCCATCGCGCAGGTCAACGATTTGCCATGGATCATTGCGATAGTGGCTCCAGTACAGAGCGACAAACGCAACGCGGGCGGCGAGCATGCCCAGCAGAAACAGGCTGAACAGCGCCGACTCGGGATTATCGCCGCCGCGTTTGGCCACCCGCCAGCCGACGAAGGTCGCCAGTGCCAATGCACTGATCAGCAGCAGGTGGTTAAGCGCGATGGCAAAGGTGCCGAGGGTGAATGTCAGCATCAGTTGGCGTCTCGGGTGGTGGTCCAGCGTTGCAGAAACGTCTCGGCATCGACTTCACCGGTAATGCGCTGGCTGCGTCGTTCCTCGCCGTTGGCGCCGATCCAGACAAAGCTCGGTGGCCCCGGCACTTTGTAACGGCCGAGCAGTTCACGGCTGACGGCATTGTCGGCGGTGACATCCAGGCGTAGCAGGCGTACGTCGCTCAACGCCTGCATCACCTGGTCCTTGCCGAACACCTGCTTCTCCATGACTTTGCACGACACGCACCAGTCGGCGTAGTAATCGAGCAGGACCCATTGGCCCTGTGCCTTGGCGGTATCGAGTTCGCGTTGCAGCGCTGCGGGGTCGTTGATCGTGATGAACGCGTCATGACCATTGGGTGCGGTGCTGGCGACACGGCCGCCGCTGTAAACCTGCAACGGCTGATACGGATCGTCGCTGCCGCCCGCCGCACCGATCACCAACAAACTGCCCCATAACCCGAGCAGCAATCCCGTAGCACCGAACAACTGTGCGACACGGCTAAAGCCTTCCGACTGTTTCCAGGCGCAATAAGCCGCGATCAACAGCAGGGCGCCGCACAGACCGAGCCACAACGATGGATCGAGCACCGGGCGCAGCATCAGCAAGGCCGTGGCGAGGAAGAGGAAACCGAACACGCCTTTGAGCAGGTTCATCCACTCGCCGGGTTTTGGCAGGAAGCGATTACCGACGGTCACCAGCAACAACAACGGCACACCGATGCCGATCCCCAGCGAGAACAGAATCAACCCGCCGTGCAGGGCGTTGCCACTCTGTGCGATGTACAGCAACGCGCCGGCCAGTGGCGCGGTCATGCACGGGCCGACCAACAGGCCCGACAGCGCGCCGAGTACGCCGGCGCCAATCAGGCTGCCGCCGCTGCGACTGCGCGAGGCATGTTCCAGCCGATCTCGCAGCGCCACCGGCAATTGCAATTCAAAGAAGCCGAACATCGGCAACGCCAGCACCACGAACACGGCCGCGAAGGCGCCCAGCAGCCACGGATTTTGCAACCACGCCTGAAGATTGGCTCCAAGCAGCGCGGCAATCACGCCCATCGCCGCATAGACCAGCGCCATACAGATCACATAACTGCCAGCCAAGGCGAAACCACGACGAGGCGTCGCGCCACTCCCCACAATAATTCCGGCCAGAATCGGCAGCATCGGCAACGTGCAGGGGGTGAAGGCCAACAGCAGGCCGAGGCCGAAAAACACCAGCAGGCTCCAGCCCAGCGCCCGTTGCTGCAGGCTGCTGGCCAGCGCTTGATCCGGTGCTTCGGCGCCGGCAGCCGGGGTCGCTTTACCGCCCAGGTCAATCACCCGGGTTTGCGGCGGATAACACAGGCCAGCATCGGCGCAGCCTTGATAACTGACTTTGATCTGACCGGTGGCCGCCGCCGGGATTTTCACTTCCAGGCCTTGGCGATAGACCGGTTGTTCGCCGAAAAACTCGTCGCTGTGGGATTCGCCTTCGGGCAAGGCTGGCTGCTGCTCAGCGGCCAGTCCATCGAATTTCAGGCGTTTCTGATACAGGTAATAGCCGTCGGCAATCTGCCAGAACAGCTGATTCTCACCGGACTCCAGACGTTCAGAGGTGAGGACGAACGCCTTATCGACCGGCAAGAATTCCGGTTTCGTTTCGAAAGGATTACTTCCCGCCTGGGCCAGGCCCGAGATCAGCAGAGCAAACAAAAGAAAAAAATGACGCATGGAGGAGCCTTGTCCCTGTGCAAGTGAGATGCAGAATGGGTGGCGGCGATTAACCGATAATTAACCCTATCCTACAAGCCCCTCCATGATTGGCCAATCAGTCGCGCAACAAGCCTGGCCAGCGTCCTTCATCAACCTCGTAGGGGCCATGTACACTTGTACCTGAATAGGTCACGTACTCATTGTTGGTAAGGAAGAAATAGATCCTTGTGGGGTCTGGCACATCATTTTGTACCACTGAGATAATTCGATCTTTAAAGGGCGATAAACCGGGCCAGTTACGGTGGTTGATAGTGTCGCGTTTGACTCTGCCAGTCGTCAGGTTCAGTACGAGACAATGGCCATCATTCAGGATGAATCGGAAAAGTTCGCTTTTAACGTTGGACCCCCACCAGAAACCTCCGATGATGCGATCGAAATAAGGTAGCAGGCGATACCATATTGATTCTTCAACGCGTTGGAAACCCATGTTCTTGTCGGTGTCCTGGTTGTACCAGTTCACTGTCGGAATTCCATCCTGATAAGAAAACAACCAGAGGATGTCACGATCGTCGAAGAACACGTCTTGCCTGGGGATTCCGGTCGTACTAAAGCCGAAACGCAAGGTCGTCATATCAGTGAGGGTATCCCAGCCTCCGGCAACCGGTCTCGGATAACCGGAGGGAACTTCATTATCGCCGATATTGAATCGAGAGTAAGTGTTGGTGTCTTTGAAGAAAAAATAGATCCGGTCCTTTCCGGAACGCCAATCCACGGCGACAAAATTTTTTAATGCGGGCATATCTTGATCCTTTAATTTAAATAGGGTGAATGTGTTGCTTTGAGTTGCTCTGCGCTAGCTCTTTCATGAAGTGATTAAGTTGCGCATAATTTCGAGTCAATGGCTGTTATCGATTTTTTTTCGGGCCGGGGAGCCAGTAAATAGAGACGATTTGTTATAGTTTTGATGTGTTCTACATATCAATTTTGTGGCTGTTTAAGTTGTCGGTTTTAAATTAATTGATTGGGCTGTTTATATATAGGTGAAAAGTGTTTCTTTATTAGTGAGAGAGGATTGAACGCCCGGTGACTGTGGCTTTTCGCGCCAGGTTTTATGCAGCGGTTTTTATCCCGTCTTCCCGGGAACCTCGGTGACGGCCATAATTGCCGCTTAATCCTCGCCTGCTTCACTCGCCTTTTTATTCACGGAGCACCCATGCACGTACTGGTTTGCGAAGACGACGAGCTGATCGCCAGCGGCATCGTTGCCGGTCTCACGGCTCAGGGGCTGACCGTCGAACACGTCAACACCGCGTCCAAGGCGCGGGCGATGCTCAAGGTTGCCGAGTTTGATGTCATGGTGCTTGATCTCGGCCTGCCCGACGAAGATGGTCTCAAACTGTTGCAGCAGCTGCGCCAGCACGGTCTGGAAATTCCGGTGCTGATTCTGACCGCGCGCGATTCGGTCACCGACCGGGTCGATGGCTTGCAGGCCGGCGCGGATGATTACCTGCTTAAACCGTTCGATCTGCGCGAGCTGTTCGCGCGTCTGCAAACCTTGTTGCGGCGAGTGGCCGGGCGCAGTGTCAACCTGATCGAACACGGCGCGCTGACCTACGATCCGAGCAGCCGCGAAACCACCCTGGCCGGACAACCGGTGGATTTGTCGCGACGTGAGCAATCACTGTTGCAGGCCTTGTTGCACAATCGCGGCCGGGTGCTGTCGACCGAGCAGTTGAAGGACAGCGTCTACGGTTTCAACGATGAGCTGGAAAGCAACGCGTTGAATGTGCATATCCATCACCTGCGCAGCAAACTCGGCAAAGGCATCGTCGAAACCGTACGCGGTCTGGGCTATCGCTTGGGCCCGGCCGATGGTGGAGATCAAGGCAAGTGATGAGCCTGCGACTGCGCCTGAGCCTGACCCTCGGCGCTGCGTTCGCGCTGATCTGGGCGCTGGCGGCAGCCTGGATGCTCAGCGATCTGCGCAACCAGATGATGTTCTCCCTCGACCAGCGTCTGGTGGCGTCGGCGCGCATGGTCGCCGGGCTGCTGGAGCAACTGCCGGCGCTGCCGAGCAAGGGCGAGGGCACCCATTTCAGTGCCGAGCAACTGAACATTCCCGGCGGCATGGCGTGTCAGGTCAGTTCGCTGCGCGGGGAAATTCTTGCTCGCAGTCACAACCATCCCGAACAAGCGCTGGAGGCCGAAAAAATGGGCTTCCACGACCAGATGATCGATGGTGCGCCATGGCGCAGCTTCACCCTGGCTCGCGGCGATGTGCGGATCACCACGGCGGATCGGCAAATCGAGCGCGAAGCCCTGAACATGTCGATCCTGCTGGCGGCTTCGGTGCCTGTCGGTGTGGCGCTGCTCGGCTGTCTGTGCCTGCTGTGGCTGGGCATCGGCCAGGGGCTGGCACCGCTCAACCGCCTGCGCGAAGCCTTGATGCGGCGCAATGCCGACTCGCTTGAGCCGTTGCAATTGCAGTCGTTTCCCAGCGAATTGAAGCCGTTGCTCGACACCCAGAATCAACTGTTCCAGCGCATCGGCAAGACCCTTGAACGTGAACGTCGATTGACCGGTGATGCCGCCCACGAATTGCGCAGCCCGCTGACAGCGATCAAGACGCACCTGCAAGTGGCGCGGATGACCGACGGCAGTGCCCGCGACCAGTCGCTGGCGCGGGCCGAGGAAGGTGCCGACCGGCTGCATCGCACGCTTGAACAATTGCTGTTGCTGGCGCGGGTGGAGGGCAGCCTGTCGTTCGACGATGGCTCGCAATGCAGCGCCGAGCAAGTGGCCAGGCTGGCGATTGCCGATGCCACGGGCGGTGAGCGTCTGCGGATCAAGTTGCACCTGCCGCCCGAGCTTTCCACAGCGCCGTTGCACATGCCTGCGGTGCTGTCGATTGCTGCGTTGCGCAATCTGCTTGATAACGCTTTGCGCCATACCCCTGAGGACTGTGCGGTGGAGTTACGTCTGGAAACCATTGGCAACCGCGTACGTTTCGTCGTGCGTGACCATGGCCCGGGCATTGCGCAGGATGATCTGCAGCATCTGACTCAGCGCTTCTGGCGCAACGGCCAGAGCACCGGCTGCGGCCTCGGCCTGGCGATTGTCCAGGCGATCGTCCAGCGTTGCGACTGTGCCCTGCATTTCGACAGCCGCCCGGATGGCTTGCGCGTCGAGCTGACCATGCCGTTGCAAGCCGTCTGAATTCACCACTTTCCCTTGTAGGAGTGAGCCTGCTCGCGATAGCAATCGTTCAGTCCCATGAGTGTGGAATGAACCGACGCTATCGCGAGCAGGCTCACTCCTAGAGGAGTGGCGCACATCAAATGTAACTTCTCTCCATTGGTTATTCGCTGGCGGTGACGCTAAGGTCAGCGCAGCTTTGACTCAATGGATTGAGGGGACAGCGCCATGGAAGCACCCATCTGTATTCGTCCGGCCGTTCTGGCCGATGTCGGAATCATCAGCCGTATCATCGAACGCTCGATCCGCTTCGGTTGTGCGCTCGATCATCGCAATGACCCCCAACTTGTCAGCGACTGGATCGGTCAGCAGTCCGCCGATTTCATCAGTGCCCGGCTGGCCGATCCGCACTTCTACCTGAGTATCGCCTTGCTGGCGGACAAACCGGTGGGCGTCGGCATGGCGCAGGCCAGTGGTGACATTGTGCTCTGCCACGTTCAACCGGAATCCTTTCGCCGGGGCGCAGGGCGGGCGCTGATGAGCGATCTGCAAGGCTGGCTGCAAGGGCGTGGCGTGTTCCATGCGCACCTGAACAGCACGCGCACCGGGGAAGCGTTTTATCGCCATCTCGGCTACCGCGAATCTGCCCCACGCCTCGTCCACAAAGGCTTGCAGATCTTGCCTATGTCCACGCCACTGGCAATGTCCGGATGATCAGTCGCTCAAGGGGCTAAATCCTCGCCTCGCTTAAGCGTTTCCAGAACAGGAAAACCTGCAAGTGCGCCCCGCAACCGGAATGCGCACCTGTCCGGTGTGCTGTTTTGGTCACAATCCATAGCGAATTGAGGGGTCGAGAGATGTCAGTCGCCACCAGCCTTATCGAAGAGTCGTCGGCCCGGGTCAGCTCGGCGCCAGCAGAAACGTTGTACCAGTTCAACGAATCGCCACTGCTGGCCCGTCAGGCCCGGCAGGAATCCAATGCCCGCAGCTATCCGCGCCGCATCCCGCTGGCACTCAAACGCGCCAAGGGCCTGTATGTCGAAGACGTTGAGGGCCGGACCTTCATCGATTGCCTGGCCGGGGCGGGAACGCTGGCATTGGGGCATAACCACCCGGTGGTGATCGAGGCGATCCAGCAGGTGCTGGCCGATGAACTGCCGCTGCACACGCTGGACCTGACCACGCCGGTCAAGGATCAATTTGTCCAGGATCTGTTCGGCCTGCTGCCGCCGGCACTGGCGGCGCAGGCGAAAATCCAGTTCTGTGGCCCGACCGGCACCGATGCTGTCGAAGCCGCGCTGAAACTGGTGCGCACCGCCACCGGGCGCAGCACCGTGCTGTCGTTCTCCGGCGGTTATCACGGCATGAGCCAGGGGGCGTTGAGCCTGATGGGCAGCCTGGGGCCGAAAAAGCCGCTGGGCGCCTTGCTCAGCAGCGGCGTGCAATTCATGCCGTTCCCGTATGACTACCGTTGCCCGTTCGGACTCGGTGGCGAGGCGGGTGTGAAAGCTAACCTGAGCTATCTGGACAACCTGCTCAACGATCCCGAAGCCGGCGTGCAATTGCCGGCGGCGGTGATCGTCGAGGCGGTGCAGGGCGAGGGCGGTGTGATTCCAGCCGACATCGAATGGCTGCGCGGCTTGCGCCGCATCACCGAGAAAGCTGGCGTAGCCTTGATCGTCGATGAGATCCAGAGTGGGTTTGCCCGCACCGGCAAAATGTTCGCCTTTGAGCACGCCGGTATTACGCCGGACGTGGTGGTGCTGTCCAAAGCCATTGGCGGCAGTCTGCCGCTGGCGGTGGTGGTTTATCGCGACTGGCTCGACACCTGGCAACCGGGTGCCCACGCCGGCACGTTCCGTGGCAACCAGATGGCGATGGCCGCCGGTTCCGCCGTGATGCGTTATCTGGTGGAGCACAAGGTTTGCGAGCACGCCGCTGCCATGGGCGAGCGCCTGAGCGAACACCTGCACATCCTGCAGCGCGATTTCCCGCAACTCGGTGATATTCGAGGCCGTGGTTTGATGCTCGGCGTTGAGCTGGTCGATCCAACGGGCACGCCGGATGCGCTCGGCCATCCCCCCGCGTTTGCGCGTCTGGCGCCACTGGTGCAGCGCGAATGTCTCAAGCGCGGTCTGATTCTGGAGCTGGGCGGTCGTCATGGTGCGGTGGTGCGATTCCTGCCACCGCTGGTGATCACCGCAGCGGAAATCGACCGCGTCGCCGAGATTTTTGGCCGTGCGTTGGCTGCCGCCACCGCCGCTGTGTAAATTTTTCGCCGCGCCGAACGTTCTTTCTACATACCCGGCTGCATCCGATGTGCAGCCACCCTTACAACGATGGAGAACCAGCATGACGTCAGTTTTCGACCGCGAGGACATCCTCTTTCAGGTCGTGGTCAACCACGAAGAGCAGTACTCGATCTGGCCGGACTACAAAGCCGTGCCTGAAGGTTGGCGCACCGTGGGCAAGAGCGGCCTGAAGAAGGAATGCCTGGCCTATATCGAAGAAGTCTGGACCGACATGCGCCCACTGAGCCTGCGCCAGAAAATGGAAGCACAGGCTGCCGCTCAATAAGCTGCCGGCCAAAAAGAAACCCGCTGGACTGGTGACAGTCAGCGGGTTTTTTCATGGCTGGAACTTGTGGTGCCTTTTAGCCCCCCATCGCTGGCAAGCCAGCCCACAGTGATTTGCGGTGTGTACACCATTTGTGGAACACAACCAACCCTTGTGGGAGCTGGCTTGCCAGCGATGAACGATGACTCGGTACAACTGAAGTTATGCGCCGCTCAAACCCTTGAGCAGCAGATCCACATTCCCCTCAAGCTCAGTCACCGGATCCGCCGCATCGGTACTCAGCACCAGCAGACGACTACCCGACTCGGCAATCGCCGCTTTCACCGCGTCCGAAGGCTGCCGGTGATGCAACACCACCGCCACATCATTGTCCTTGAGCGTCGCCGTCAATTGCTTCAGATCCTCCGGCGTCCACTCGCTATCAGGACGTGGATCCTGTCCGATCAGCTCCAGGTTCAGGCTGCCGATCAGATAACCGAAGTGATCGCTCAGACTCATCACACTCAGGTTATCGGCACTGGCCAGACGCGCCTCACTGTCGGCACTGAGTTTGAGCAGGCGCTGTTTCAACGCCGCCAGATTCGCTTCGATCTTCGGTTTGGCAGCCGGTGCCAGACGCACCAGATCCGCCGCCATCACGTCGGCCATGCGTCCCATATTGTTGCTCGCCAGCCACGGCTGACTGTTCAAGCCATCGACCTTCGAGCCCGGTTGCACGGCGATGCCGGGCAGGGCGCCATCAACCGGGCGTGCGGCATCGACCTCGACGATACGGATGTTGCTGCGCCGGGCGATCGGATACAGCGGATCATCGGCCCACAGCGAACGCACGCCGATCACCGCGTCAGCCCCGGTCGCCAGTTTGCTCAGCGCCGGGGCGCCGCGACCGGTGAAATAGGCGGTCTGTCGGCTGCCCGGCAAATTTGCCGGTGCGGCGCGTTCCAGGCTGATGTCAGTACCCTTGAGCAGCACTTCGCCCAAGCCGTAGGTGATCGGTAGCGAGGCCAGCACCCGCAAGGGCTTGCTGCTTTCAGCGGCCATCAGCGGTGTGCAGACCACGCCGCACAGGGCCATGGCCAAGGTCAGGTTGCGCAATGAAAAAGTCATTTATCCAAGATTCCCTTTCAGACTCGGGACAACCCCGCGCGCGATGGCGGCGAGGGCGAAAGCAATGCCGGCGACCAGAATGATCGCGGCGCCAGACGGGATCGGCAGATCGAATACGATGGGGGCGAGAATTCCGCACAGCGTGCTGACGGTGGCGATCAGCACCGAACACCAGAAAAAGCCCTTGAGCGACTGACTGAGCAAGCGCGCCGCCGCTGCCGGAATCACCAGCAACGCGCCGACCAGAATCGCGCCGATGACTTTTACCGCCGCCACAGTGATCAGCGTGACCAGAATCACGAACAGGTAATCCAGGGTCTTCACCGCCACGCCGCGCACGGCGGCCAACTGAGGGTTGAAACTGGCCAGCATGATGCGGTTGTACAGCGGCAGCGCCAAAGCCATGACCAGTGAACCGACGATGGCCAGCACCGCCAGATCATTGCCATTGACGGTCAGGACTGAACCGAACAGCACGTTTTCCAGAATGTGCACGTTGATCTTGCCCGCCAGAATCAGTAGCAGACTCGCGCCCAGCGCCAGCGATACCGACAGGAACACGCCGATCAGAGTGTCCGGCGCCAGGCCGGTGCGGTTGCGCAGGTAATTGAGCAGAATGCCGAACAGCAGGCAGTAGCCGAACAGGCTGCCATACGGTCCGGTGTAAGGTTCGCCGAGCAGAATGCCGATGGCCACCCCGGTCAAGGCGGCGTGGCCGACCGCTTCGGAGAAAAACGCAAAGCGTTTCACCACCACCAGCGTACCGAGCCCGCCCAGTACCGGGCCGATCAACAGACCGGCAAGCAGCGCGTTGACCACAAAACCATAGGCCAGCGCTTCCGGCAGGTAACCGGAGGACGCCCAGCCCTGAACCATCAAGCGAAAGGCTTCATAACTCATCAGACAGCGCTCCGTGGATGGGTTGAAAACAGGCTCAGCAGACGTTCCGGGGTCAGCGCCTGTTGTGGCGTGGCGTCGAACAGCACGCGACGGTTGAGGCCGGTGACGCGATTGGCCAGACGCCCGACTGCTTCCAGATCATGCTCGATCCACAGCACTGTAATGCCCGCCGCGCGCCAGTCGCCGAGCAGGCGCTCGAACACCTGGATCCCGGCCTCATCGAGGGCCGACATCGGCTCATCCAGCACCAGCAATTGCGGGGCAGGGATCAGGCCTTGGGCGAGCAACACGCGTTGACGTTCGCCGCCGGACAGTGCGCCCATGCGCCGTTTGCGTTTGTCCTGCATGCCGACCCGTTCCAGCGCCTCGCCGATGGCGCCGGCGTAGTGCTTGCTCAAACCGAGAAACGCCGGGCGGCGCTGACACATCGCAGCCATGAAATCGTCGACGGTCATCGGCAAGCCGCGATCAAACTCCAGCGCCTGCGGCACGTAGCCGATGGTGCCGGGCTCGCCGGGCCATTGCAGGCTGAGCTGGCCTTGGTGCGGCATCTGTCCGAGCAGGGTCTTGATCAGCGAACTCTTGCCGCCACCGTTGGGGCCGACCAGCGCATGGACGCTGCCGGGCAGAACCTGAAAGGTGACGTTGTCGAGAATCGTGGTGCGGCCCAGCGTCAGGCAAACCCCCGCAAAATCCAGCGTCGGCCCGAAACCCTGTAGGAGTGAGCCTGCTCGCGATAGCGGTGCGTCATTCGATAAAGATGTTGGCTTATCGGGCGCCTTCGCGAGCAGGCTCGCTCCCACAGGGGATTTGGAGGTGTCAGAAAGGGTTTCTTTTACAGTCATGCCCCCGACTCCTGAATCGCCCGCACCACGGTGTCGAGGTTGCCGGTCATTTCCTTTTCGTACTTGTCGGCGGTGTATTCGCCGTAGGAAATGTGCGACAGCGGATACAGCTTCACACCCGACTCACGCTGAATGGTTTCGACGTACGTGGACGGGAAATCCATTTCCGAGAAAATCACCTTAACGTCCAGTTCGCGCAGTTGGTCGATGGTTTTCTTCAACTGGCTGGGGCTCGGTTCGATCCCGTGTGCAGGTTCGACCACGGCCGTCACTTCCAGGCCGAATTCGCGCAGCAGATAGTCGTAAGCCGCGTGGACGGTGGCGACACGCAGTTCGGCGTTCGGCGCCTGGGTCAGTTTGGCCAACGCATCGGCACGCATCTGCCGCAGGCGTTTGCCGTAGGCGCGAGCGTTCTGGGTGTAGGTCTTGGCATTGTCCGGATCAATTTTGCCCAACTCCCGGGCGATGTTGTTGACCTGCGCGATGGAGGCGCTGATCGACAGGAAGGTGTGCGGGTTGACCACTTTGCCGGCACCCCGTGCGGCGACTCCTGTGGCGGCCAGCAGCGGCACGTTTTCGTTGGCCTCGATGGTTTTGATCTTCGGTGTTTCGCTGGCGGCGATCATGCGGTCGGCGAAGTCATCATGGCCCACGCCATTAAGCACGATCACGTCGAGGCCGCTGATGCGCTTGATGTCTTCGGCGCGCGGCTCGTAGGCGTGCGGGTTGAAACCGGCCGGGATCAACGGGACGACTTCGGCCTTGTCGCCGACGATGTTCGCCACATAGCTGTAATAAGGATGCAGGGTAATGCCGATGCGCAGGCGCTTGGCCTCATCGGCGCTGGCCAACGGGCTCAGCAGACAGGCGCAAAGGCCAAACAGAAACAGACGCAATAAAGGACGACGAGGCGATGAACTGGACATGGGCAAACGGTCTTCTCTCGGTTGAGGGCGAGGAATCAATGGCGATGTTCGCGGGTAACCCCGGCATCGTATTGCGTGACGATCTGTTTCCAGCCAGCGGCAGACAGCGCAGCGTCGGTCAGATCCTGCGGCGCCGTGAGAGCGGCGTCACGGTTGAGCCAGATATCCGGCGCAGCCTTGTCGTCGCTGTCGATGCGCATCAGAAACGAACCGGCAACGGCAGGCGTCTGGCTGTGGCCGAAGTAGGCGGTGTCTGCCTGCATTTGCCAGGCATGACCGCCACGGCTGACGGAACTCGCGTCCTGCGCAAACGGCGCAAAGCCTTCATCCGCGAGGTTTTGTGGCGTCGGCAGGGTTTTCTGCTCTTCACGCAGCAAGCGAATTTCGTCCAGGGTCACGCGCAGGTCGGCATAAATGCCTTGCTCGGCGGCACTCAGGTCGCGGCGAGCATCGAGTTGATCGCTCGCGACCGGTTCCGGGTCATGGGACACCCCGCGCCACGCCACCACGGAACCGGCCAGCGCGAGGATCAGCAGGCACAGCAGCAGAACGTTGAGGGTTTCATGACCGGCACCGGCCGGGCGCACGATTTGTGTGGTGGGCGTGGTCATGGGGCTTCGATATCCGCTTGGTCGATTTCGACGACGTGGCCGGGGCCGGCGTCGAACAGCACGTAGAACTCGGCGCCGGGTTTCTTGAAGGTCAGCGTCGAATCACTACCGAGCTTGCCCGGCACCAGAATGGTTTCGTCGTAGCCGATCACGTCCAGGGTCACCCCCGGTGCGCCACTGCCGTCGGAAAAACCACCGGTGCATTTGATCTGCTCGGCGTCGATGGCTTTGCATTCGCACATCGGGTTATGCGCCAGGGCGCTGGCACTGAAACCGGCGCACAGCACCAGCAGCGCGGCGCCCAGCCGCAGGCGGGAAGGATGTTTGGCAGGGCTCATGGTTTGGCTCCTTGTTTATTCAGCCAGGCGACAGTGGCGGGGGAGGCCTGGCTCAGGGGAATCGAGGCCTGATGCATGCTGCCGTCCCAGCCTTCCATGGTGATCCACAGTTCGGCGTCGGTTTTGGTCTTTTCCGGGATCGGCATTTGTGTGCCCATGCGGTAGGGCGTGCCAAAGAAGATGGTTCCGGCTGCGCGCAGGCTGCGCGGCTTGCCGATGCGCAGGTAGGTGGCTTTGACCTGTTCGACACAGGTATCGCACAGGGCTGCGCTGAAGTCTTTCATGTAGCCGGCCGGGCCCGTGAGGATGGGGGCCTGGTCACGCAGTTCGGCCAGGCGCAGACTCCATGGCCCGACCTGGATATTGCCGATTTCATGTTGTCCCAGGCCGCTGTCGCCGCGAAACAGCGAAGCGTCGGCGAAGTACTTGGGCATGAAGCCCAGCGGGATCAACAGCAACAGGATGTTGATATGAAACCGCCATTTGCGCCAGAAACGCGCCAGTGGCGAGGGCGCCGCGGTCGTTTTGGACTTGCTCATTGGGTGGCCTCCGAAGGTTCACGGCTCATGACCGCTTGTGCCTTGGTGCGGTTTTTCTTGTCTTCGCGTTTGAGCGCGTTTGCGGTAGCGAGGGCAGTGCGTTTGGTCCAGATCAGCAAGCCGCTGAGCACCATCATGCTCAGCAGCAGGCCGAAGAAAAACCAGATCAGCTTGATCCAGATACCGCCGAAGTCACCGGTGTGCAGCGGGCGCATGGATTCCGTGACGAACTCCAGCGAGGAGCGATCGGAGAGCAAACGTGAAGCGGCCATATCACCGTTGTACGGATTGAGTGTCGCGGTCTGGAACATCAACGGATACCAGCCGCGACCACCGACACTCATGTGGCTGTAAGCGTTACCCGGCAGGCTGACGAAACTGGCTTCCAGTCCCGGAATCTCCTGCTGAGCGATTTCGACGGCGCGATCCAGGCTGATGCGCGGGGGCGGCGTGCCGGCTGCGGAAATCGGCACGCTTTCACGGGACATGGCCGGAATGATCGGTTCACTCGAGATTGAAATCTGGTTGTCGAACAGGAACGCCCGAATCAGGAACCAGATGCCGGTGATGGAGATCACCGCAATGAACCAGATTGACCAGATACCGGACAGTCGATGGAAGTCGCCCCAGAAAATCCGCGCGCCGTGGCGCACGCGCAGGGTCGGGCGCAGAAAGCCTTTCCAGAAGCGTTTGTAGACCACCAGGCCGGTAATCAATGACACCAGCATCGGCACGCCGAGAAACGACACCAGGTACCAGCCCCAGCTGTAGCCGTTGGTGAACGGCACCAGCCACCAGCCGTGCAGGGCGCGGGTGAAAGCCTTGAAGTCGAAGGTGGGCGCGGTGCCCTGGATGACGCCGGTGTACGGGTTGACGTAGACCGTCAGCGAGCGCCCGTCGGGGTAGCTGACTTCGACATCGAGGGCAAAGTGCGACTCGTCCGGACGACTGATGCTTTCGACGATTGTCTGTGGCTCGGCTTTTTTGATCGCCGTCAGCACCTGATCGTAACTGAGCAGCGGGGCGTCATCCGACGGCTGGCTGGCGCGCATTTGCGGGTTGGCCAGCCAGACGATTTCCTGGCTGACCACCGCCAGTGTCCCGGTCACGCAGACGATCAGGACAAAAAACCAGATCGGCAACGCCAGCCAGCTATGCACCAGGAACCATAGTTTTGAACGGGATTTCTTCGACATGATTGCGCGTCTTGTTTTCGGTGGAAGGGAGCGGGCTACGGGCTTCGCAGCACGGGAATCCCCGAAAGGCGCTCGTGGCTTTTGCCTACGCGAACGGCCTGCATCTCTATAGGACGAATGAGCGTGGTAAATCCCGAAAAGCGATATGAAAGCAAATGTTTCGCAATTCGCTTGGTCAGCACAATTACCGCAGGGGACGGGACCTCGGTGCCCGGCAGATCAAACACGATTCATGGACGACGCGATCACTGTCTGCCGATTGATGGCAACTCGCCGCTGCCTATGATGGAGCTCACCCGGATTCCCTGCGTGAGTGCTGTTCATGACCCCCAGAACCCTTTACGACAAACACATCGATTCGCACACGGTGTGTCGCCTCGACGATCAGGGCCACGTCCTGTTGTACATAGATCGTCAGGTGATCAACGAATACACCAGTCCACAGGCCTTCAGCGGTTTGCGTGATGCCGGGCGCGAGGTATGGCGCCCGGGGACGGCGCTGGCGGTGGTCGACCACGTCAACCCGACCGCACCGCAGCGGGTCGCGGCGATGCCCGACGCGGGTGGCGCCCGGCAAGTGTCATATCTGGCGGAAAACTGTCGGGACTTCGGTATCGAATTGCTCGACATTCTCGACAAGCGCCAGGGCATCGAACATGTGATCGCCCCCGAGCAGGGTTTTATTCTGCCGGGCATGGTGATCGCCGCCGGCGACAGCCACACCACCACCTATGGCGCCCTCGGCGCTTTCGGTTTCGGCATTGGTACCTCGGAAATCGAGCATCTGCTGGCCTCGCAGACGCTGGTTTACAAACGCCTGAAAAGCCTGCGCGTGACAGTCGATGGCCAACTGGCGCCGGGTCTGACCTCCAAGGATGTGATCATGGCGCTGATCGCCCGGATCGGCGCGTCCGGGGCTACCGGTTACGCCATCGAGTTCTGCGGTTCGACCATTGCTGCCCTGAGTGTCGAGGCGCGCATGACCATCTGCAACATGGCGGTCGAGGCCGGTGCACGCGGTGCGTTCATGGCGCCGGACGACAAAGTATTCGCCTATCTCAAAGGCAAACCGCGTGCGCCTGAAGGTGAACTGTGGGAACGCGGAGTGGCAACGTGGCGTGAATTGCGCAGTGATCCGGGTGCGCGGTTTGACCGGGAAATTCATCTTGATGCGGGTCTGCTGGAACCGATGGTCACTTGGGGCACCAGCCCGGATCAGGCCGCCGCCATCGGTGCGCGAGTACCGGACCCACAAGACATCGACGACCCGATCCTGCGCCAGGACATGCGTCGCGCGCTCAATTACATGGGTCTTGAAGCGGGTATGGCGCTAGGCGATATCGTCATCAGCCATGCCTTTATCGGCTCATGCACCAATGCCCGGATCGAAGATTTGCGTGACGCCGCCAGCGTCGTGCGCGGGCAACAGGTGGCCGCGCATGTGCGGGCGATGATCGTGCCGGGCTCCAGCGAAGTCCGCGCTCAGGCTGAGGCCGAAGGGTTGGCGCAGATCTTTATCGACGCCGGTTTCGAATGGCGTCAGTCCGGTTGCTCGATGTGCCTGGCGATGAACGACGACATCCTGGCCCCCGGCGACCGCTGTGCTTCAAGCACCAATCGCAATTTCGAGGGCCGTCAGGGCGCCGGCGCGCGCACCCATCTGATGAGCCCGGCGATGGTCGCCGCCGCTGCGATCAGCGGTAGACTCACCGACATCCGCCACTTTGGAGAACGCCCATGAGCCTGCAACCCTTCACTCACGTCAGCGGCCAGGCCGCAGCGCTGCTGGCGGCCAACGTCGACACTGACGTGATCATGCCCAAGCAGTTTCTCAAGGGCATCGATCGTCAGGGGCTGGATCGTGGCGTGTTTTTCGATTTGCGTTTTCTCGCCGATGGCACGCCCAATCCTGCGTTCGTGTTGAACCAGCCGGCGTGGCAGGGCGCGAGTTTTCTGCTGGTCGGGGCGAATTTCGGTTGCGGGTCCAGCCGTGAACATGCGGTGTGGGGCTTGCAGCAGATGGGCATTCGCGCGTTGATCGGCAGCAGTTTTGCCGGGATTTTCTACGACAACTGCCAACGTAACGGGGTGTTGTTGATTACCCTGGAAGAGGCGCAGGTCCAGCAGATCGCACAACTGGTCAGTCAGCCTGACCGAGCGCGTATCAGTATCGACCTGGAGGCACAGCAGATCGGTCTGGCCGGTGGCTCGGTGATCGACTTTCAGATTGATACGCTGCGCAAGACGGCGTTGTTGCTGGGGCTGGATGCCATCGGCAGCACCTTGCAGCGCCGCGAGCAAATCAAGGCTTTTGAACGCGAGCATCTGGCCGCCAATCCCTGGCTGAATTGAAAGCGTAACTTGTGGGAGCCGGCTTGCCAGCGATGAGGCCGGCACATCTTGCATTTGTATTGGCTGAACCGACGCCATCGCTGGCAAGCCAGCTCCCACAGGGTTTTATGGTGGTTGGGCTACAGGGACAGATCCCGGAAATGCGCCTGCAAAAACTCCACACACGCACGCAATTTCCCCGAATGCGCCAGTCGCGTCGGGTACACCGCCCAGACGTTGGCACTTTGACGGTAATCCTCGAGCACTTGAACCAGACGTCCGTCATCCAGCAGCGGCTTCACATCCCACAACGAGCGCAGCAATATCCCACGCCCATCGAGCGCCCATTGCATGACAATCTCGCCGTTGTTCGACGATAAAGGCCCGCTGACCCGCACGCTTTCCTGCGTGCCGTCGCGATCCAGATTCCAGATGCCGAACGCGTTGTCGCGTTCCTTGATCACCAGGCAATCGTGTTGCTGCAACTCATCGAGCGTCTGCGGTGTGCCGCGTCGCTGCAGATAGCTCGGTGCCGCACACAGCACTCGCCGGTTGCTGACCAGACGCCGGCCGATGTGCTGGCCAGGAATATCGTCGCCCACACGGATTTCCAGATCGAACCCTTCATGGATGATGTCCACCACCCGATCAAACAGGTCCAGGCGAATCTCCAGCGCCGGATAACGTTCGGCAAGCAATGAAACGGCAGGCGCCACGTGATTGCGGCCAAAACCGAAACTGCTACAGATGTGCAGACGCCCACGCGGGCTGTCGTGGGCGTCGGCAAGTTCGTCGTGCAGTTGCTGGAAATCATCGAGAATGCGCAACGCCCAGCGCTGCACGCGCTCGCCGTCATCGGTCAGCGAGACGCGGCGGCTGGTGCGATGCAGCAGGCGCGCGCCGAGGGTGCTTTCGAGAATCTGGATGCGCTTGCTGACGTAGGCCGGGGACAGCCCCAACTCATCGGCCGCAGCGGCGAAGCCGTGCTTGCGGATCACGGTGAGCAGTACGCGCAGGTCTTCGGGCAGGGGCACGGCGTCTTTCTTCTGGGTCATGTCAAAACGAGCACTGTCGGCAGAAGCCGCCAGCATAGCATCGACATTGGCAGGCTCCGTTCAGCGCAGAAAATCCAGCGCTTGCGCGAGCAGTAGTTGCGGGACTTCTTCGGCGAGATAGTGGCCGGCGGGCAGCGCCTGGCCTGTCACGTTCGTCGCCACTTGCTGCCATTCCCCGAGCGGATCGAAGCAGCGTCCGACGACACCGTCAGCGCCCCATAGCACCCGCAGCGGCAGATTCAAATGCTGGCTTGCGGCAATGTTGGCGCGATCATGCTCCAGATCGATGCCGGCGCTGGCGCGGTAATCTTCGCAGATCCCCCGAGCGCTGCCGGGTAGCTGCAAGCAACGCAGGTATTCACCGAACGCCTGTTCAGTGAACGGCTTGAGCCCGGCGCTGCGACTGCCCATCACGCTGCGCAGGTACGATTCGGGATCGGCCTCGATCAAGGTTTCCGGAAGCGGCGCCGGGCGGATCAGGAAAAACCAGTGCCAGTAAGCGCGGGCGAAGGCTTCGTTGGTTTGTGCGTACATCGCCAGGGTCGGGGCGATGTCCAGCAGCATCATGCGTTGCACGGCGGCGGGGTGGTCGAGGGCCAGGCGATGGGCGACCCGAGCGCCACGGTCGTGGGCGAGGATCGAAAACTGCTCGAAACCCAGCGCCTTCATCAGTTCGACGTTGTCCCGGGCCATTTCGCGTTTTGAATAATTGCGGTGCAGCGCATCGGCGGCGGGCCGACTGCTGTCGCCGTAACCGCGCAGATCCGCAGCGACCACGGTGAAGTGTTCGGCCAGTTGTTCGGCGATTTTGTGCCAGATCACATGGGTCTGCGGATGGCCGTGCAGCAGCAACAGCCCCGGCCCGCTACCGCCGAGTCGGTAGGCGATGTCGACGCCGTTGACGTGGCGCTGGTCTTTGAGAAATCCGGCAAACATCGGGCTGATCCTTTTTCAGGGTGCTTGTGGGATGCATCCTGAAATTGTCCGGGGTTCGGGGCAAGGGGCTAAATGTGGTGTGGCGGTTCATGAAGTGTGTTGTCAGTGATGGCCCATTCGCGGGCAAGCCCGCTCCCACAGGGAGCTTTAGTGTGACCACTATCTATGTCACCCCGCAAAATCCTGTGGGAGCGGGCTTGCCCGCGAAGAGGCCATTGATCACACAGCAAATCTCAACTCTGCTGGAACATCTCCATCGCCCGCTGCTTGATTTGCTCCTCGGTCAAATCTTCCTTGCGCGAGGCGAGAAACCACAGATGCCCGTACGGATCTTTCAATGTCCCGCTGCGATCACCGTAAAACTGATCCTTGACCTCGGACACCGTCGTCGCCCCGGCATCCAGTGCCCGTTGAAATGATTTGTCGACATCCGTCACATACAGATGCAAACCGACCGAAATCGCTGTGTCCGGCCCGCTCAAGGGGCCTTGATCGCACGGCGTACCGAGCATGATCGCGCTGTCACCGATGCGCAGTTCCGCGTGGCCGACGCGGCCATCAGGCATGTCCAGGCGCATGACTTCGTTAGCGCCAAAGGCTTTCTTATAAAAGTCGATGGCCTCGGCGGCTTTTTCGATGCCGAGATACGGGGTAATGCTGTGATACCCCTCGGGGATGGGTTTTACGCTCATGACGTTCTCCCTGATTTTTGTTTTACGAAATGCGGCTTCACCGCATCGGCGGAAGAATCACTATAGAACTGTCTTCACGGCCAGGAATTTCGCCCGACGAGCAGTCACTTCACGTTGAACAGGCATATAACTGTGGCGAGGGGATTTATCCCCGATGGGTTGCGAAGCAGCCCTAAAACCTGCCGATTCATTCTTTCAGGATTACCGCGCTGGGAGGCTTAGGGGCTGCTTCGCAACCCATCGGGGATAAATCCCCTCACCACAAGTTTTACATTTACCCAGAAGATTTCACTCAGGTTGGAAAGTGCGCTCCCGGCCCTTGTTCGCCCAGCACATCGCCCTGATTGCGCAGCGGGCATGCCTCCATCGACAGACAACCACAACCGATGCAGCCATTGAGCCGGTCACGCAGCAACGTCAGTTGATTGATCCGTTCATCCAGTTCTCGCCGCCATTGCTCCGAGAGCTTCTTCCAGTCCGCCGCCGTCGGTGCGCGGTCGTCCGGGAGGATTTTCAGTGCCTCGCCAATCTCCGCCAAGGAAATTCCCAGCCGTTGTGCGACCTTGATCAACGCTACCCGGCGCAGCACGGCTCGCGCATAACGGCGCTGATTGCCGGCATTGCGCTGGCTCTTGATCAAACCCTTGGACTCATAAAAGTGCAGGGCCGTGACCGCGACACCGCTGCGCGCCGCGACCTCGCCAACAGTGAGTGGCTTGTGCACGTTTTCCTTGCTGATCATGCTGAAAAAGCTCTTGACCTTGACTTAACTAGAGGTTTTACCCTGCGGTTCTTCGAGTCGCAAGACTCGTTTTACGATGAGTGGGGACTTTTCATGCAAGCATCAGCGCAAAACCGCAGCTTTACCCAATTGATCGAATTCGAGATCGAGCCTCGGCAACAACCGTCGTTGGTCTCGGCACTGTCGTTGCAGACTGAACGCCTGGCCCAGCGCTACGACGGTTTTGTCAGTGCAAGCGTGCAAGCCAGCGACGATGGCCGGCGGGTCTTGAGTTTTTTGCAGTGGCAGACGCGCGAGGCCGGGGAGGCCGCGTTTCGCAGTTTCGAAAGCGGCGAGCAGGATTTCTGGCAGTTGATCCGCGCCCATCAGGCGAAAACCGTCACCTTCAACTCGTTCCAGGTGCTGAGCAGCATCGCCCGTAGTCACGACGATGCATTGCACTGCACCCTGGTCGGTTAGATCGACAACTGGATCAGCCGCTCACCTTGCAGGTTTTCCGTCATACGCCGCTTGTTCACCGCCAGTTCGCCGATCCTGATCAACCGCGTGCGGGTGACATTGCGGCTCAGACCGAGCAACGCTGCGGTGTGCACTTGGTTGTAATGGCAGAAGCGATAGGCGGCGCGTAGCAAAGCGTCTTCGACTTTTTCGTGCAACGCCCCGGCCTGTTGGGCGAAGAGTTTCTGGAAGGCTTGTTCCAGCAACGCTTCCGGTGAGTCGTCGGCGCTGGCGTGGTGATCATCCGGGCGTTCGATACGCAGGTTCGACAGACGCAAGTCATCGCGTTCGATCACACCGTTGCGACAGATCAGCAGCGTGTGATGGATGACGTTTTCCAGTTCGCGGATGTTGCCCGGCCAACTGTAGCTGCGCAGCTTGTTTTCCGCGCCGGGGCTGATGCTGACCCGGCCGTAACCCAGACGCTGACTGTAGGCCTCGATGAAATGCCGGGTCAGCGGCAGGATATCGCCGGGCCGATCGCGCAATGGGTTCAATTCCAGATTGACCACGTTGAGTCGGTAATAGAGATCCTCGCGAAAATTCCCGGCGTTGATCGCTTTCTCCAACTGCACGTTGGTCGCCGCCAGCACTCGCACATCAATAGGGATGCTTTTGCGCGACCCTAGCCGCACCACTTCGCGCTCCTGCAGTACCCGCAACAACTTCACCTGAATCGCCATCGGCAAATCGCCGATTTCATCGAGGAACAGCGTGCCGCCATCCGCTTCCTCGAACCACCCGGCCTTGGCACTCAGCGCGCCGGTGAAGGCGCCTTTTTCGTGGCCGAACAGTTCAGCTTCCACCAGTGACTCGGAAAACGCGCCGCAATTGACCGCGATGAATGGCCGATGACGGCGGTTGCTCAGGTTATGAATGTGCCGCGCTACAAGCTCTTTGCCGGTGCCGGTCTCACCGATGATCAGCACGCTGGCTTCGCTCGGCGCGACCTGTTGCAAATGCGCGAGCAGGGCCTGGGACTTCGGGTCTTCGAACACCTGCGCGGTGGCGCGGATCGACGTGGCCAGGGCGGGTGAGGGCGGTAGAGTCAGCAGTTGCATGGGCTCGTCCTTCTTTTTAGTTCAAATGCAGGCAGGTCAGGAATAGAAGGTTGGTACCGGCAGCGCCTGATTCAGCGCCCAGTCGCCCAGCTCATGGAGTTTGTAATCCAGCGGGTCGTGCAGGGTTTGCGTGCGCAGGTTGCGCCAGTGTCGATCCAGGCGCAGCGAGGCGTGAGTCGCCCGTGCGCCGGTGACTTCAAACAAGCGGCTGCAAATGTCGAGGCCCTGACGGCTGGCGGCGACTTTGGCGGTGGCAATCGCCGTGGCCAGATGTCCGCGTTCTTCGGCGCTGAGGTTCGGACCTTTGGCCCACGCCTGATCAAGCAGCGCTGCTGCGCGCTCGACCAGCAGGCGAATGCCTTCCAGTGCAACCCAGAACTCGCCGTAATGCGCGAGCACGTAAGGATCTTCACGCACATCGCGCGCGGCGGATTTGTGCCAGAGGCGGGTTTCGCTCAGGGTGTAATTCCGCGCTTCTTCAAAAGCCCCTTCGGCAATCCCGAGAAACATATGCGTGAAGGTCAGTTGCGCGATCAACGGGCGCAAGCAGGCGAACGGTGTGCTCAGCGGGCCGGGATCGAGCAGCAGTTCCGATTCCTCGACCCGCACCCGTTCGAAGGTGGCGCTGCCGCTGTCGGTCTGGCGCTGGCCGATGTTGTTCCAGTCATCATGTAAGGTGATGCCACTGCGGCCCGTAGGGATCGCGGCGATGAGCAATTTGCCGCCAGCACTTTCATCCACTGCCGAGGCGATGAGCATCTGCGAGTCGGTGGCGCCGGAGCAGAAGCTTTTCTTGCCGGAAAACTCACGCCAGCCACCGAAGTCCTTGACCACCGTGCGGGTGTCGAGCGGATTCAAGGCGTTACCCCAAAACCAGTTCTGGCGGGCGGTCTGTTCGAACCATGGCTGCCATTGCTCGGTGCGAGAAAACAGGCGCACGGTCGCGAGCATCAGGTGATGAAAACCGAAGACGTGGGCGATGGAACTGTCGACTTTGGCGAACTCGCGGACGATCTGCAGGGTTTCACTCCAGCTCGCGCCGAGACCGCCGTAGCGGGTCGGAATGCTCAGGGCCAGCAGGCCGCTGTCACGCAGGGCATCCCGCTGGGCTTTCGGGGTGCCACCGCGCTCGTCGCGTTCGACGGCGGTCAGGGCAAATTCGGCGGCCAGTTGACGGGCAGTCTGCAAGGGGGACAGCAAGGTACTTTGCGGTTTGGCGGTCACGCGGTGTTCCTCATCAAATCGACGCGATTATCTGTAGGAGTGAGCCTGCTCGCGATGAGGTCAGCACAGTCGACATCACCGGCGCAGACACACCGCTTTCGCGAGCAGGCTCACTCCTACAGTGGGCGTTTTCAGGCCTTGGCTTGGGCGGGGAGTACGTCGTTGGCAATCATTTCGCCAAACGGCCCGGTGAGGTTGGTTACGCCGCGTCCGGCCAGGCTCGCGTATGGCTCCGGCAACAGCGGAAACACCAGTTCGGCAAACCGGTACGCCTCTTCCAGATGCGGATAGCCGGAGAAAATGAAACTGTCGATGCCCAGGTCCGCGTACTCCTTGATCCGCGCCGCGACTTGCTGCGGATCGCCGACCAGTGCAGTGCCGGCGCCGCCACGCACCAGGCCGACGCCAGCCCACAGGTTGGGTGCGATTTCCAGGTTGTCGCGACGGCCATCGTGCAATGCCGCCATGCGCCGCTGGCCTTCGGAGTCGAAACGGGAGAAGGATTTCTGCGCCGCCGCAATGGTTTCATCACTGATGTGTTCGATCAGTTTGTCTGCCGCCTTCCACGCTTCCTCGGCGGTCTCGCGGACGATCACATGCAAGCGAATGCCGAATTTGACCTTGCGACCATGACGCGCCGCACGCTCGCGCACATCGGCAAGTTTCTCGGCGACGGCAGCCGGCGGTTCACCCCATGTCAGATAAACGTCGACTTGTTCAGCGGCGAGATCATGTGCCGCGTCGGACGAACCACCGAAGTACAGCGGCGGATAAGGCTTCTGCACCGGCGGGTACAACGCCTTGGCGTTCTGCACTTTGAGATGCTTGCCTTCAAAATCCACTGATTCGCCTTGCAACACCCGGCGCCAGATCCTGAGGAATTCGTCGGTGACTTCGTAGCGTTCGCTGTGGCTGAGGAAACTGCCATCGCCTCGGTTCTCGTCCGGATCGCCGCCGGTCACCACGTTGATCAGCAAGCGGCCGTTGGACAGTCGATCCAGCGTCGCCGCCATGCGCGCCGACACCGTCGGCGAAATGATCCCCGGGCGAATCGCCACCAGATAACGCAGGCGTTCTGTCAACGGCACCAGCGCCGAGGCGATCACCCACGAGTCCTCGCAGGAGCGTCCGGTGGGAATCAGCACACCGTGATAACCGAGACTGTCCGCGGCTTGCGCGACTTGTTTCAAATAATTGAGCGTGACCGGGCGCGCACCTTGAGTGGTACCCAGATAGTGGCCGTCGCCGTGGGTCGGCAGGAACCAGAAAACATCCATGAACAGCTCCTTAAGCGATCTTCAGCAACGGTTTGATTTGCGTCGCGAACAACGGCGCGGCACGCTCGGCGGCCAAGCGGATCCGCGCTTTCAATGGCTCGCTGGTGATCTGGTAATCGGCGAAATCGGCCTCGGTGGCGTACACGCCGATCGGCAGCGTCACGGCCTGGAAGAAACTGAACAGCGGGCGAAGCTGGTGATCGAGTACCAGCGCATGGCGTTCACTGCCACCAGTAGCCGCCAGCAACACCGGTGTATCGATCAGCGCATTGAGGTCTATCAGGTCGAACAAATGCTTGAGCAGACCCGGATAGGAACCGCGATAAACCGGTGCGGCCACGATCAGCAGGTCGGCCTGTTCGATGGCTTGCAGCTGGGCTTCGACTTCCGCACTCAACTCTTGGCGCGAAAGGGCGCCACCCAGCGGACGGGCGATGTCACCGAGTTCGATCAGATGGCTCTCGATTGGCAAGTGCCCGGCCAATTCGCTCAGTAGGGCTTGGGTCAGCACCAACGTGCGCGATGGACGCCAGGTGCCGCCGGACAGGGCGACGACTTTCAGAGGACGCGACATGATCAGTTCCTTTTTCAACAGTTGCTCAGCGAGCAGTGAGTAAGTCACTGGGCTTGAGCAAGTGCTGTACCAATTCCTGGAGGGCCCGGTTTATGGGGCGTTGAGCGTTTCGGTCGGGGTCGGCTATGTGAATTAGCGGCCGGATTGTTGATCCACTGTTGCCAGTGCAACAGTTGCTGGAGCAACAGTGGCGAATGCATGCAGGGATTTATAAAGGTTGATTGATATTCCGTAAAAGAACGTTAATTGATATTTATAGATCATTAGGAGATATAGGCCGGTAATGCTGATTTTCTGATAGCCACTATTGAGAGCGATGATTTTTGCGCGAGTGTGCCCGGGCGTAGCCTTTGTCCATCGACCCCCACATTGCTCGCCAGGACGCTCCCATGAATCGTTTATTGACTGTCTCCCTATTGCTCGCTGTCTCCGTTCTCGCCGGTTGCGCCAGCCATGTTTCCCCGGAATTGCGCCCCTACACCGCAGAAGAATCCCGCGAACTGGCGATGGAAGCGCTGAACCGCAGCGGTTTGTCCTTCGACGAATACCACGCGAAGAAAGCCCAATTGCTGGGACAGTCGCAATTCGACAAGCAAGCCGAAATGAGCGCAGAACGTGCGGTACAGCTGCACGGTCGTCCAAGTTAGAAGAAAACTGTACTGCTCGAAGTTTTTCCCAACTGTCCGTGGGTTTGCCGGGCCGCGTGGGATAGGGTCAACATCTGAATGACCCTGACGGATTGAACCCATGACGCTCTCGCTTGATCTTTTGCTGGGCTTTGCCCTGTTTGCCCTTGTCACCTCGATTACACCGGGACCGAATAACACGATGTTGCTCGCATCGGGGGTTAATTTCGGTTTCAACCGAACCATCCCGCACATGCTCGGCATTACCTGCGGTTTCTTCGTGTTGGTTGTCGCCGTAGGCTTTGGCCTGGGTGCGGTATTTCAGACTTACCCGCTTCTCTACACAGTTCTGCGCTATGTCGGCGCGGCGTACCTGTTGTATCTGGCGTGGAAAATCGCGCACTCGGGGCCTGTCGGTGACAACGTCGAAGGCGACGCCAAACCGATCAGTTACCTTGGCGCTGCGGCGTTCCAGTGGGTCAATCCCAAGGCGTGGATCATGGCCATCGGTGCTATCAGCACCTATACGCCGATGCAGGGCTACTTCACCAATGTGGTCGTGATCGCCGCGGTGTTCGCCATCATCAACTTGCCGAGCGTTGGCGTCTGGGCCGCATGCGGCACGCTGTTGCGCAATGTGTTGAAAGATCCGCGCTGGCTGCGCGTGTTCAACTGGGGCATGGCGGCGTTACTGGTGATTTCGTTGTACCCGTTACTTCTCGAAAGCTTTAGCTGACGCATTGCTTCAACCGCCGGCCCGATGCCTGTTAAGCTCGGCTTCAGGAGCGTTCCTACGCACTTTTAAATGAAGTTGTTCTTCTTTAACGGCATCCGATCAGGTATTGATGACGCTCTCGAACCGACGCGCAGCTCACAAGGCTGCGCAGTGCCGTTTGCAGACACGAGCCTCCTGATCCCGGAACACGCTCTGCGAGTCTTTTATGAACATACGTCCGTTGTATTTCGATTACGCCGCCACCACCCCGGTGGACGAGCGGGTCATCCAGGTGATGATCGAATGTCTGGGGTTTCACGGTAATTTCGGCAACCCGGCCTCCAGCTCCCACGCGTTCGGCCAGCAAGCCCGGCAAACGGTCGAGCAGGCCCGCCGGCAAGTCGCCGAACTGGTCGGCGCGCAAGCCGAACAGATCGTCTGGACCTCCGGTGCCACCGAGTCCAACAACCTCGCCCTCAAAGGCGTCGCCCAGGCGCGCGGTGTGCCCGGCGGCCACATCATTACCAGCCAGATCGAACACAAAGCCATCCTCGATACCGCCCGCCAGTTGCAGGACGCCGGCATTGCCGTGACCTACCTGGTGCCGGACGCCGATGGCTTGATTACCCCGCAAGCGGTCAGCGAAGCCATGCGTGACGACACTTTTCTGGTGTCGCTGATGCTGGTCAACAACGAACTCGGCACTGTCAACGACATCCCGGCCATCGGTGAAATCGTCCGTGGTCGCGCGGCGTTGTTCCATGTCGACGCGGCGCAAGGCGCAGGTAAGGTGGCGATTGATCTGGCGCAGTGGCCGGTCGACCTGATGTCGTTTTCAGCACACAAGCTCTACGGTCCCAAAGGGATCGGCGCGCTGTACGTCGGTCCCCGGGCGCAGCAGCGCGTGCAAGCGCAGATTCACGGCGGCGGACACGAGAGCGGTTTGCGCTCGGGCACCTTGGCGACCCACCAGATCGCCGCAATGGGCGCCGCATTTGCCTTGGCCGCCGCTGCATTCGATGAAGAGAAAAAAACCATTGTCGCGTTGCGCGAACGCTTGCTTGAACAACTGCTGAGCCTGCCGGGCATGCGCCTCAATGGCAGTGCCACCCAGCGCATTCCGCATACCTTGAGCCTGACCTTCAGCGAGGGCGAATTCAACAGCGCGGCTTTGAGCCATTCGATGGCGTTTTCCGCGACTTCGGCGTGCAATTCCGCGAGCAACACGCCGTCGCATGTGCTGTTGGCCCTGGGGCATGATGCGCGTCTGGCCGGGCGTACCATCCGCTTGAGCCTCGGCCGTTTCACCACCGCCGAAGATATCGACAAGGCCGCGCAACTGATCAAGACCGCCTGCGCCAGTGCTCCGGCATTCTGGGCGACAGGGCTTTAACGCGCCGGTTGTTCCGGTGACGAACAATAACGATGAAGTGATTGGCAGGAGACATGATGAGTACCCAGACTTTGACCGAAGGATCGGTTCCCCAGCGCCTGGCGCACACCCGTGAACTGATGCGCCGCGAAGGCATTCATGCGCTGTTGGTGCCGTCCGCCGACCCGCATCTGTCGGAATACCTGCCGGGTTACTGGCAAGGTCGGCAGTGGCTCTCGGGTTTCCATGGTTCGGTCGGGACTTTGATTGTTACTGACGATTTCGCCGGTGTCTGGGCTGACAGTCGTTATTGGGAACAGGCGACCAAGGAGCTCAAAGGCAGCGGTATCGAACTGGTCAAGCTGCAACCGGGTCAACCGAGCCCGCTGGATTGGCTGGCTGAGCAAACACCGGAAGGTGGTGTGGTTGCGGTCGATGGCGCGGTGATGGCGGTGGCTTCCGCCCGCACGTTGGGCAGCAAGCTCGAAGCACGCGGCGCACGTCTGCGCACCGATATCGATCTGCTCAAGGAAGTCTGGAGCGATCGCCCAAGCCTGCCGAATGCGCCGATCTATCAGCATTTGCCGCCGCAAGCGACTGTCAGTCGCGGCGAGAAGCTCGCCAAACTGCGCGAGACGTTGCAGGAGCGCGGCGCCGATTGGCACTTCATCGCCACCCTCGACGACATCGCGTGGTTGTTCAATTTGCGTGGCGGTGACGTGTCGTTCAACCCGGTGTTTGTTTCGTTCGCGTTGATCAATCAACAGCAAGCCACGCTGTTCGTGGCGTTGAGCAAGGTTGATGCTGATTTGCGGGCAGTGCTGGAGAAAGACGGCGTAACGCTGCGTGATTACACCGAAGTGTCCGACGCTCTGCGTGCCGTACCGAGTGGCGCGAGCCTGCTGGTGGACCCCGCGCGCGTAACCAGTGGTCTGCTGGATAACCTCGATAGCGGCGTGAGACTGGTCGAAGGCTTGAACCCGACCACGCTGGCCAAATCGCAAAAAAGTGAAGCTGACGCCCAGCACATCCGTAAAGCCATGGAACAGGACGGCGCGGCACTCTGCGAGTTTTTCGCCTGGCTGGAGTCGGCCTGGGGCCGCGAACGCATTACCGAACTGACCATCGACGAAAAACTTACCGCTGCCCGTGAGCGTCGCCCGGATTATGTTTCGCTGAGTTTCAACACCATCGCTGCATTCAACGCCAATGGCGCGATGCCGCACTATCACGCCACCGAAGAAGAGCACGCGGTGATCGAGGGTGATGGTCTGCTGCTGATCGACTCCGGTGGTCAATACCTGGGCGGCACCACTGATATCACACGTATGGTGCCAGTCGGCACACCGACCGAAGAGCAGAAGCGCGATTGCACGCGCGTGTTGAAAGGGGTGATTGCGCTGTCACGGGCACAGTTCCCCAAAGGCATTCTGTCGCCGCTGCTCGACGCTATCGCACGCGCGCCGATCTGGGCCGAAAGCGTCGATTACGGTCACGGCACCGGTCACGGCGTGGGGTATTTCCTCAATGTGCACGAGGGCCCGCAGGTGATTGCCTACCAGGCAGTGGCGGCACCGCAAACCGCGATGCAATCGGGGATGATCACCTCCATTGAGCCGGGCACTTATCGTCCGGGCCGTTGGGGCGTGCGCATCGAGAACCTGGCGATGAATCAGGTGGCGGGGAGTAGCGAATTCGGTGAGTTCCTCAAATTCGAAACCTTGACCCTGTGCCCGATCGATACACGCTGCCTGCTGCCATCGTTGCTGACTCAGGAAGAGAAACAGTGGTTCAACGCATACCACGCTGAAGTGCGCGAGCGCTTGAGCCCGTTGCTCGAAGGTGCAGCGTTGGAATGGCTGAATACGCGTACTGCTGCAATCTGATCGTGTACAACTCAGGCGCTGAAATCAGCGCCTGACTTTTTTGTCGATTCAGGATTGGCGTAACGCTTCCTCGACGAAGTCGAGACGATCCTGGCCGAAGAACATCTGATTGCCGATAAACATGGTTGGGGCACCGAAAACACCACGTTTAACGGCCATCTCGGTATTGTCTTTCAATGCAGCCTTGACGGTTTCGTCGCTGGTCAACGCCAGGACTTCATCGGGATCAAAGCCGTGTTCGCTCAACACAGCGGCGACTGTAGCCGGTTCGTCCAGGCTTCGGCTTTCTACCCACAATGCGCTGAACAAGCAGTCGATAAACGCTTGAAAGCGTTCCGGCTGGCGCAGCTGTATGCCGGTGACGGCACGCATCAGTATCAGCGTATTGATCGGGAAGTGCGGATTGAACCTGAGGGGCACGCCATAGCGTTTTGCGTAGCGATCCAGGTCTTGAAACATGTACCGACCCTTGGCCGGAATCATTGCCGGAGAAGCATTGCCGGTTGCCTTGAATACGCCGCCGAGCAACATCGGGATATAGATCAGCTCGCTGCCGGTATCGGCGCAGATTTTCGGCAGCTGGGTGTAGGCCAGGTACGTGGCAGGGCTGCCAAGGTCGAAATAGAACTCCACGGTTTTCGTCATTATCGCTGCTCTCTACTTATTGTTATGGGCGGTGGGTTTACCAGCGTTCGTTCCAGGGGCGCAGATCCAGTTCGAATGTCCATGCGTCCCGTGGCTGACTGTGCAGATACCAATAGTTTTCGGCGATGTGTTCGGGATTGAGGATGCCGTCCTGATCCTTGGTGGCGTACTTCTCAGGGAAACTGGTGCGGATGAAGTCGGTATCAATAGCACCATCGACCACGACATGGGCGACATGAATGTTCATTGGTCCCAACTCGCGCGCCATGCTTTGCGCCAAGGCGCGGATGCCGTGTTTGGCTCCGGCGAATGCAGCGAAACCCGACGCACCACGCAATCCGGCAGTGGCCCCGGTGAAAAGTATCGTGCCGCGTTTGCGGGTGACCATGCGTTTGGCCACCTCACGGGCGTTGAGAAAGCCGGAGAAACAAGCCATTTCCCAGATCTTGAAATACTTGCGAGCGGTTTCTTCTAGGATGCTGCAGGGCACGTTGGCGCCGATGTTGAAGACAAACGCTTCAATCGGGCCGAGGCGGGTTTCAATGTCTTCGATCAAGGCAATGACGTCTTCTTCCTTACGCGCATCGCAGGCAAAACCGTGGGCTTCGCCGCCCTCGGCCTGAATCGCCTCCACCAGTGGCTGCAATTTATCGACGCTGCGCCGGGTGACGCAGGCGACGAATCCTTCTTTGGCAAAACGCTTGGCAATCGCTCCTCCCGTCGCATCGCCTGCGCCAACCACCAATACGACCTTCTTGTTATTCATGGGTGTACCCCTTTAGTAAACGATCGTTAAGTGAACGAACGTTATGCTAGGATCCGAGTAACGTCAAGGCGGCCAATTCGAGGATCAACACATGCGTTATTCCGCCAGTCACAAACTGGAAACCCGTGAAAAACTATTGCAGAGCAGCGCGTTGTCGGCCAAACAAAACGGGTTTTCCACGGTCGGCGTCGATGGTTTGATGAAAGCCATTGGTCTGAGCGGAGCGGCGTTTTACAGTCACTTTTCGTCGAAAGATGCGCTGTTCACGGCGATCGTCGAGCGAGAGTTGGGGCAAAGCCTGGCGCGATTGGGCGGGCAGGGCGAACAGGATCGTGAACGGCTGGAACGCTGTCTCAAACACTATTTGAGCATGGCTCACGTTGAACAGCCTGAATCCGGCTGTGCTCTGCCGGCGCTGGGTGCGGAAATCGCCCGTTCGGAAATTCAGGTTCGTGAGCAGGCCGAGCTGTGGATCTGTCGGCTTCAAGAGAGTTGGGCGCGGATACTGGAGAGCGACAGCCTGGCGTGGTCGGTTCTGTCGCAGTGCGTTGGAGCTCTGGTGGTGGCGCGGATGCTGGCCACGCCGGACATTCAGCGAGCGGTGCTGAAGTCCAGTCATGACGAGATTGGTCGCCAGATCGCCAGTCTGCCGTGATCTATTTACAGATGACGATCATGCTGCGGCTGGTGTAACCGGCGGGATTGAGACCGAATGGATAATCGCCAGGCTCCTCCACGGAGTCCCCCGACTTGGCGATGACCTTATAACCTTTCGGAGCGCAGGAGTTGGCTGCGCTGGTATAGCACTTGTCCCAAGAGGACGAGAGCCCCGAACAGTTGATGTGCAGCCCTTTCTTGCCGTGCTTTACCTGGGTTTTCGAGGTCGCCGCACAGCCCGCGATTGCGAGTACGGCGATCAGTATCAAAATTCGTTTCATTACCGTCCTTATAGCGGCCGCGAGTCTGACGCTCGGGTCTGCCTGTATTCGCCTGCGCTCTAAGCGTTGTGAAATCCCTGTCCGAAAAAAATCCATGTCTGGCATTGGGTTACGGGCCTAAACATGGCCTATATGAGCGCCAATTGCCAGACCTTCGTCAAATCCTGTTTCAATCTGCCGCAATGGCGGGCTTGGCGGCACTGCCCATGGTCATGGTGGCGCCGACGGAAGCCAGGATGATGCACAGGATCGCCATCCATTGTGACAGCGTGAGGTATTCCTGCAGAAACAGCAGACCTGACAGCGCACCGAACGCGGGTTCGATGCTCATCAATGTTCCGAAGGTGCGCGCTGGAATACGCGTGAGCGCGACCATTTCCAAGGTATAGGGAAGGGCGGTAGAGAGGATGGCAACGCCAATTGCCACCGGGATCAGTGATGGCGTCAGTAGCGCGGCACCCGCATGGACGATGCCTATGGGGGCGACAAACAACGCCGCGATCATCACGCCCAGTGCTGCGGTGGTGACTCCGTTATCTGCACCGGCCTTCTGCCCGAACAGAATGTACAGCGCCCAGCAGGCACCGGCCCCCAAAGCGTAGCCGGCACCGGCCAAATCGATTCCGGCGGTTGTTGCCCCCGTCGGTATCAATAGCAGCAGTCCGGTTGCAGCCAGTCCGATCCATAGAAAGTCGATTGCACGACGAGATGCATAGATGGCTACGGCCAGTGGTCCGGTGAATTCGAGGGCAACGGCGATCCCCAAAGGCACTGTGCGCAATGACATATAGAAGAGAAAGTTCATTCCACCTAGCGCCATGCCGTAGACGATCACCGTACGCAATGACTTGGCTGTCAGCTTTGCTCGCCAAGGGCGCAGCAATAACAACATGATCACACTGGCGAAGATCAGGCGCAGGGTGGTTGTTCCCTGAGCGCCAACTACCGGGAACATGCTTTTGGCCAGCGATGCGCCGGACTGGATCGATGCCATGGCTATTAATAGCAGGCCAACCGGAAACAACATTGAGGCAAGGGAGCGGGGTTGGTCATTCATTACAGGGCATCGTCCTAAATAAGAGCTGAGTGTTGTTTTAGGTGTTGGGCAATATACTGCGCATTCAGGGCTGGCGCGTCTATATATAAGCAGGCTTTTCCGGCGTTTTGATAAAAAGCGAAATTAACGGTTGACGGCAGATTCTGGAGGTCTATAATTCGCCCCACTTCCGGCGCAGTCGAAACGGAAAACTCCTTGAGATTCAATGAGTTATACGGTTTTCGAGAGTGGGTCGCTTCAGTTCATCGAAGCCTGGAAGGAGTTGAAAGTGTCGTGATGTTTGACTCTTTTAACGGTTCGATCTTCTCGGTCGAAAGCGGAGAAAAAGAGGTGTTGACAACAGCGAGTAACGCTGTAGAATTCGCCTCCCGCTAACGAGAGATCGGAAGCGCAAGTGGTTGAAGTTGTTGAAGAATTCTTCGAAAACTTCTGAAAATAATCACTTGACAGCAAATGAGGCTGCTGTAGAATGCGCGCCTCGGTTGAGACGAAAGATCTTAACCAACCGCTCTTTAACAACTGAATCAAGCAATTCGTGTGGGTGCT
>NZ_JBIUVJ010000011.1:12685-120685 GCF_044742875.1 Pseudomonas sp. NPDC087817 | reverse complement strand
CCGATGGTAGTGTGGGGTTTCCCCATGTGAGAGTAGGTCATCGTCAAGATTAAATTCCGAAACCCCAATTGCGAAAGCAGTTGGGGTTTTGTTTTAGTAGAAGTTCCCCTTTTTACTGGCTTGTTACCGTGTTGACGGGCCAGATACAGAATTTCTTGACGACCATAGAGCGTTGGAACCACCTGATCCCATCCCGAACTCAGAAGTGAAACGATGCATCGCCGATGGTAGTGTGGGGTTTCCCCATGTGAGAGTAGGTCATCGTCAAGATTGAATTCCGAGACCCCTGTCTGCTAATCCAGACAGGGGTTTTCTCGTTTCAGGGCCTATCAAATCAAACGATCAAACGGCTTTACGTGCCTTGCTGATACGCCGCGCTTGCCACTTGCGCCACCAGATGTAGACGCCCGTCACTGACAATGCCGCAATCAAGATACCTAATACCGCGATCATTACTTGCCCAGTGAAACCAATGATCCGTCCCCCATGTATCGGCAGCTGCAACCGATAGAACCGCTCTCCCAACGTTCCCTGTCCCGCGATTTCCTGCCCTAACAATCGCCCGTCCGTACCATGGAAGAACAACCAGGATTTGCCATGGGCCTCGGTGTCATGTTGTCCAAACCCTGCACCGTAAAAGTTGTACTCAAAGCTGTAATACAACTCCCCGATCGCCGCTGTCAGCCCCAACCTTTTCCCCTCCTGCAATGCCCTGTCGTAAGCCTGTTGATAACTCAGTTGAGTCACTCCCAATTCCGAGGGAGGCATTCGTCCTCGGGCCTCATAGACGCTCGGTTCAACGGCTGAAAACAACGACACTGCGGGCTTGAACACCTGACTCGGCAAGTTCATGGCCACGCTGCTGATCGCGATCGGCAGCAACAACAGCCATAGCCATAGTCCCCCGGCTCGGTGCAGATCGAAGTTGAGACGATAGGCATGCCCGCCTTTCACCTTCCAGGCGGTCGACCACTTCTTCCAGAACGGCTTTCCACGCGGCAATGTCAGCCACAGCGCCACAAAACAATCGATCACCCAGGCAATGGCGACCAGCCCCATCAACAGCAATCCCCAGTTACCCGGCAACGTCAGGTTGTAGTGGAATTCGAGAATGAACGGGACAAAGTTCTCTCGCGCAAAGCAGCACTCTCCCCAGTAACGCTGCCCCTTCTGCTCGGCACTGACCGGGTCCAGATAGAACACCTGATTACGCTCATCGAACGGCTTGCCGGTCGCCGGATCATTGCGTGGAACTGCTGCCAGCAACGCCGTATGCCCGACCTCATGCGGGTACTCCATGTACCAGACCTGCAGTTTCGGATGAGCCGTCTGCACCGCATCAACCAGCGCCCCCGGTGCCAGTCGTTCACCCTCGGCAGACGCCGCATAAAACTGCGGATTCAACCACTCATCCATCTCATGATTGAACGCCAGAATGCTCCCCGTGATCCCGGCCAGCAGCAGAAACACTGCTGTGGCCAATCCGATATAGCGATGCAACAAAACCAGAAATGCGCGCACGAAAAATTTCCCCACAGAGACGACAAAGCCAGCCCCTGAAGGTCAGGGGCTGGCTTTTTTATGCACAAGGCAATGGTTTAAAACTGGTAGCTGACGGTCGCGGCGACGTTGCGCTCTTCACCCATGTAACAGAAGTTCAGACTGGCGCAGGAAGCCACGTAGGACTCGTTTGTCAGATTGTTCGCATTGAGACGTACGTCAACGCCCTTCAAGCCGACTTTGCCCAAGTCATAGCCGATCGATGCGTCGAATAAGGTGTAGGACGGCACCTTCAAGGTGTTTTCGGCATCTGCCCAGCTATAGCCGACATAACGCACACCGCCGCCTAAACGAAGGCCATCCAGCGCTGCGCTGTCGAACTTGTAGTCGGCCCACAATGAGGCCATATGACGCGGCGCTTGGGTCGGCGAATTGCCTTTGTTCTCGATCACGTCGGTCGCCGTGCTCAGGGTGCTGACCATCGACTTCGAGTATTCGATATCGGTGAAGGTATAGCTGCCGAGTAACTTCAGGTTATCGGTGAACTGCATGTGCGCTTCCAGTTCCAGCCCCTGAGAGCGAACAGCGCCTACAGCGCGATAGAAGTTTTCCTGCGGCAGTTTGGTCGCCAGGTTTTCCTGATCGATGCGGAACAGCGACGCAGTGAACAGGTTATCGGTGCCTGGTGGCTGATACTTCAGGCCGACCTCCCATTGGGTGCCATCGGTTGGAGCCAGCGGGTTGCCCGCGCTGTCAGCATAGGAATTGGGGTTGAACGACTCGGAGTAGCTGATATACGGCGCCAGGCCGTTATCGAACAAATACAGCGCTCCGGCGCGCCCAGTCAGCTTGGTGCGGCGGTCATTGATTTCAGTGCCCAGCGGCCGTCCGGCTTCGGCGATGCGGTTTTCGTCAGAGGTCTCGACCCAGTCCTGACGCAGACCCAGCGAGAAGCGCCATTTGTCCATCTCGATCAGGTCTTGCAGGTAAACGCCGGTCTGCTCCAGGCGACGCAGATAACTGGTCTCGCCGTACATGTCGATCGCCGAGTTGCCATAAACCGGGTTAAACGCGATGATCGGCGCGAGGCCGCCGCTGGCCCAGTCGACCACGGTCTTGCGTCGCTGATAATCCGCACCCATCAGTACCGTGTGCTTGGTCGCGCCGGTGAAGAATTCGGCCTGGAGCATGTTGTCGACGATAAACGCATGCAAGCGCTCGTCACCACCGGTGTAGTAGCGGTTCAGCTCGTTGCTGGTCGGCGTGGTCCAGCCATAGGCGTAGACCTGATCCATGTTTACTTTCGAGTCGAGGTAACGGAAATTCTGGCGTGCGGTGAAGACATCGTTGAAGCGGTGTTCGAACTGATAACCGAACGACTGCTGATCGCGCGAGTAGCCATCGATTCCCGGCTCGCCTTCGAAGAAGTTTGGAGAGATCCGCTGGCCATTGCGCTGATGGATCGTGCCGTCAGCCGGTACGCCACCGTGGTAGCCGCCATCCGGGTCATGTTGCAGATACGCCTGTAGTGTCAGCGAAGTGTCCTCGCTGAAATCAATGCTGAGGTTCGGCGCGAGGGCGAAGCGTTTTTCCTTGTTGTGGTCGAATTGCGTGTCGGACTGATCGGTCAAACCGGTCAGACGATAGGCGATGCGCTTGTCGTCATCGACCGGACCGCTGAAGTCGAAACCGACCCCGCGCTGGCCCTGAGTGCCGATCGTGGCTTGAACCTGATGGTAGGCCTCATACAGAGGTTTTTTGCTGGTCAGTGCCACCAGACCGCCCGGCGAACTGCGTCCATACAGCACCGACGACGGACCTTTGAGAATGTCCACGCGCTCAAGAAAATACGGATCCACCTGCATGGTGCTGTAGGTGCCGCTGTCGCCCATCGACTTGAGGCCATCGAGGTAGATGTTATCCACCGAGCCGTCGTTGAAACCGCGCATCGCCACGTAGTCATAGCGGTGCGTGGCGCCATACGGGTTGGTGAGCACGCCCGGTGTGTAGCGCATTGCTTGCGAGACGGTTTGCGAGCCCTGGTCGTCCATTTGCTCACGAGTGACCACGGACACGCTTTGCGAGGTTTCCAGCAGCGCCGTGCTGGTTTTGGTGGCGATCTGGCTGTGGGTCGCGTTGTAGCCGTCCATGCTGCCCAGCGCGTTGCCGAGGGCGAAGCCTTTGATGTCCGTGGTCGGCAGGGCCAGTGCTTCGGTTTCGGCTACCGGACGCAGTACATAACTGCTGCCATCCTGGCTGACCGCTTCCAGACCCGAACCGCCGAGCAAATGGCTCAGTGCCTGATCGGTGGAATACTCACCCTTTACGCCCGGAGATTGGCGACCCTGGGTCTGCTGCGGCGTCATCGCCAAGGTGATGCCGGCCTGACGCGCAAACTGATTCAACGCTTCACCCAACGGCCCGGAGGCGACGTTGTAGCGATGGCTGACTTCTTCGGCACTGATACCCGCTGCCAGGCTAACGCTCGGCAGTATCCCAGCACCCAATGCGGTGGAAATCAGCGCAGCCCGAACGCCATGGCGCAGCAGGCCCGATTCGGCAGTGAAATACAGAGGGTTCTTACAGGTAGCGCGGACAGTCATTGTGGGTTTCCGTAGGAAGTCGCGAAGGCTGAGTTGAAGTGCTTACTGACTAAGCCGGACTTGCTGCGAAAACCCGCCAAAATAATTTCACGCCACCCGTTCCAGGGTCACCCACCAGCGAGTGCGGTAGCGCAATTGCACCGGCAGGGTCTGCGGCAGAATGGCCAGCAGCTTGTCCGTGTCCTCCAGGCGGAACACACCGGACAAGCGCAAATCGGCCGCGTCCGACGCGCAGTTGAGAAAGCCCTGACGATAGCGACCGACCTCGCTCAGGAAATCCCCCAGACGCATATTGCGCGTGACGATCAAGCCATCGACCCAGGCGCCGACATCCATATCCACCGCCGGTGCCGGGCGCACTTGAAGGTGATCAATCAGATAACTCTGCCCGGCGAGCGCTTCGATCGAGCTGCCAGCGGCGTGAATGGCGACGCGCCCACTGGTGACGCTCAGTCGCGTGCAATCACTGTCCTGACGCAGGATGAACCGCGCACCCTGCGGCTCATAAACGCCATGGCGACTTTGTATGCGCAATGGCCGCTCGACCGACGCGCCTTCGTCCGCGCCGCCACAGGTGACGATGATTTCGCCCCGCGTCAGTCTGATTAGCCTTTGCTGCTCCGTGTAGTCCAGATCTACCGCACTGGCGGTGTTGAGTTCGATCCGCGTACCGTCCGGTAACTGGAAGCCGCGCCGCTCGCCGGTCGCTGTAGCGTAATCGGCGCTCCACTGCTGCCATGCGGCGGTGTCCTTGGCCAGCCATGCCGCGGAGCCCATCAACAACGCGCCTGACAACAGCTTCAAGGCTTGCCGGCGACCCAACCCCTGCGCACTGTTTTCCAGCGTATTGAACGCCACTTGTGCGCCGGGCACTGTGCGCAGGTTGTTGCTCAGCTCGGCTTGCAGCGACTGCACCCGTTGCCACGCCAATTCATGCTCATGATGTTCGGCACGCCACTGTTCGCACTGACGGTTCAACTGCGAGTTGCCGTGGTTGTTGCGCAGGCGCAGCAGCCAGTGAATGGCCTGTTTGACCACTTGCGGTTGCGGCTCGGCACGGCGCCCGAGGGAGAGGTTATCCACAGGCATCAGCTTTCGTACCGCAGCACATAGCAGTGATATAGCGCATCGGCGACGTAGCGTTCCACCGAACGTAGAGACAAGCCCATGTGCTCGGCGATCTGCTTGTGGGTCAAGCCTTCGCACTGCGCCAGCAGAAATGCCTGACGCACTTTCGGCTTCAGTCCTTCAAGCATGCGCGCGATGTTCTCCAGCAATTCGATGACCAGCGCCCGGGCTTCGGCACTCGGCGTTTCGGCTTCAGGCAGATGGGCGATGGTTTCCAGATAGGCGCGTTCGATTTCTTCACGACGCCAATGGTCGATGACCAAGCCCCGCGCGATGGTACGCAGGAAAGCGCGGGGTGCCTTGAGTTCGAGGCGTTCGGTACGTTGCAGCAGGCGCAGGAAAGTGTCCTGCGCCAGATCTGCCGCATCCGCTGCATTGCCCAGCCGCGCGCGCAGCCAAGCGTTGAGCCAGCCGTGATGACTACTGTAGAGCGCCTGTACTGCAAACTCAGGAGAGGACATGAACGCGACAGCCCCAACGTCACAAATGATAATTAGTCGCATTGTCATCAAGGGTTTCAGAATTTGCAACTGCCGCTCAAACATCACTCATAAAAAACTTCTTTGCGGGCGCTCTAGCACGCCGTTCGGCGGGAATCCGACGTAAATGACGTCCATTTTCTCCACAGCCCTAAGATTTCCTCGAATGGTGCCGACAGACTGGTGAGACATGCGTGCACCAAAGTAGAGCGGCCATCAGAACGCTGCCTGCCAGCTATTGGACATTTGGAGCTACATGGAATGTTGCATCCCCGAACGCATCCCCACTTTTGCATAAGAAGTCCCATGAAATGAATCTCAAGTTCAGCCATAAAATCCTGTTGGCCGCCTCGGGCGTCGTGGTCCTGGCTTTCGCTTTGTTCACCCTCTACAACGACTATCTGCAGCGAAATACCATTCGCCAGAATCTGCAGTCGTCTGTACAGCAGGCCGGCGACCTGACCGCCAGCAGCGTGCAGAACTGGATGAGCGGGCGGATCCTGGTGCTGGAAAATCTCGCGCAGAACGTTGCCCACCAGGGTAAGGACGCCGATTTCCCGGGACTGGTTGATCAACCGGCCTTCACTTCGAACTTCCAGTTCACCTACGTCGGCCAGGCCAACGGTGTATTCACCCAGCGCCCTGATGCGAAGATGCCGGACGGCTACGACCCGCGTCAGCGACCTTGGTACAAGCAAGCGGTCGCCGCCGACAAAACCATGCTGACGCCGCCTTACATGGCCGCCGTCGGTGGTTTGGTGGTGACCATCGCCATGCCGGTGAAAAAGAACGGCGAACTGCTCGGTGTGGTCGGCGGTGACCTGAGCCTGGAAACCCTGGTGAAGATCATCAACTCGGTGGACTTCGGTGGCCTCGGCCATGCATTCCTGGTCAGCGGCGACGGTCAGGTGATCGTCAGCCCGGACAAAGATCAGGTGATGAAGAACCTGAAGGACATCTATCCGAACGCCAACGTGCGCATCGAGAAGGGCAATCAGAACGTGGTGCTCAACGGTCAGGAGCGCATCCTGTCATTCACCCCGGTCACCGGTCTGCCGAATGCCGAGTGGTACATCGGTCTGTCGATTGATCGCGATAAAGCCTACGCCGCACTGAGCCAGTTCCGTACCTCGGCGCTGATCGCGATGTTCGTGGCGGTAGGCGCCATTGCCGTGTTCCTGAGTCTGTTGATCACTGTGTTGATGCGTCCCCTGATTACCATGGGCCGCGCGATGCAGGACATCGCTCAGGGCGAAGGCGATCTGACTCGTCGTCTGGTCGTGGAAAGCAAAGACGAATTCGGTGAACTGGGCAGCTCGTTCAACCAGTTCGTCGAGCGTATTCACGCCTCGATCTCCGAAGTGTCGTCGGCAACCCGTCAGGTCCATGACCTGTCGCAACGCGTGATGGCCTCATCCAACGCATCCATCGTCGGTTCCGACGAGCAAAGTGCGCGCACCAACAGCGTCGCCGCCGCGATCAATGAACTGGGCGCCGCCACGCAGGAAATCGCCCGCAACGCCGCCGACGCATCGCAACACGCCAGTGGCGCCAGCGAGCAAGCCGATGACGGCCGTCAGGTGGTTGAGCAAACCATTCTGGCGATGACCGAGCTGTCGCAGAAGATCAGCCTGTCGTGCACCCAGATCGAAACCCTGAATGCCAGCACCGACAACATCGGCCACATTCTCGATGTGATCAAAGGCATCTCGCAGCAGACCAACCTGTTGGCGCTCAACGCGGCCATCGAAGCGGCGCGTGCCGGTGAAGCGGGTCGTGGTTTTGCGGTGGTGGCGGACGAGGTGCGTAACCTTGCTCACCGCACCCAGGAATCGGCGGAAGAGATCCACAAGATGATCACTTCGTTGCAGGTCGGTTCGCGTGAAGCGGTCAGCACCATGAACGCCAGCCAGGCGTCCAGCGAGCAGAGCGTTGAAGTGGCCAACCAGGCCGGTTTGCGTCTGGTCAGCGTGACCCAGCGCATTGGCGAAATCGACGGCATGAACCAGTCGGTCGCTGCCGCAACGGAAGAGCAGACGGCGGTGGTGGAAACCCTCAACGTCGACGTCAACCAGATCAACTTGTTGAACCAGCAGAGCGTGGCCAACCTCAACGAGACGTTGAAGGATTGTGATGCGTTGTCGCAGCAGGCCAATCGCCTGAAGCAGTTGGTCGACAGCTTCAAGATCTGACCGCGTTATCGTTCATCGCGGGCAAGCCCGCTCCCACAGGATTTCTGGCGAACACAGCATGTGTGACCGACCTGGAACCTGTGGGAGCTGGCTTGCCAGCGATAGCGGTGGTGCAATCACCGCTGAACTAAAGCTTTAAACAAACAGCTTTAAAACATTCCCCATCGCATCATCGGCAAACCCCTGCACGAAGTCCTTGAACCCCGGCAGCGCCTCGGCGCCTCCGCTGGCCGGCTCGGCAATGATCGTCCACGTCGCCCGGGATTTGCCTGCGCCCAGCGATTCCACATTCATCGCCGCCCACAGATTGGCCACCTCCAACGTGTTGTAAATCGTCGTCCAGGTCATGCTTCGTGCGTGTTCATCTCGGGAGTTGAGCTGTTCAACCACCACGTTGCCATCCTTGAAGCATTTCTTGCGCAGCGAGGACACGCCCTCGCCGATTGTTTCGATGTGCGACAGCGCCGAAATGAAACGGTCGAACCCACCGAAGTTGCCGACCACCGCCCAGACCTGCGCGGCGTCCGCCGGCACTTCCACCGACGACACTACGTGGCAGCCATTCGGGTTTTTGATCAGGGTGTCGGGTTGCAAAGTGCTCATGGTGTTGCTCCTTTTTTTGTGGCTTCAGATGAAGTTGATTTCTTTCAGGTAATCGCAGCCGCGACGCAGCAGCGCCGGGGATTTCTGCGGGTAGTGCGCGCCCATCTGCTGCACGCCGGCTTGCGCATTGGCGTGACCGATCAGGGAGATGTCGCCGATGTCTTCCTCGAAGCCGTTGAGGTAGAAACCGAGCACGCCGAACAGCGCGTTGTCGGCATCGACTCGCCCGAGCTGTTGCTGCCAGTCGGCGACGCTGACCAGCGAGAATTCGCTGCCGGTTTCGCGGAACGAGGCGACATAGGCGTCCCAGCTCAAGGGCTCGGGGTTGTGCAGGTTGAACACCGCCCGCTCGGGCGAATAACGGCTGGCATGGAAAGCGATGAAACGGGCGAGAAAGTCCACCGGCATCAGGTCGAAATTCAATGCGAAGGCCGGCACCTGACCGAGCTGGATCGAGCCTTTGAGCATCAGCATCAAACGGTTTTTGTGCGGCTGGCAGACGCCACTGAGGCTGTTGAAGCTGATGTTGCCGGGGCGATACAGGTTGACGCGCACACCGCGTTCGCGCGCCCGTTCAAGGATGCGCTCGCCCACCCATTTCGACAGGTTGTAGCCGTTGCGAATGTAGATCGGTGGCGTCGTTGCAGCGGGCAATTCCAGCACGCGACCCTCGGCATCAACGGTGCTTGAAGCCGACAGCGTCGAGACGAAATTGAAGACCTTTTTGCTGCGCCCTTCGCACAGGCGCAGCAGTTCGAAAATCGGCTCGACGTTGTCCGCTGCCAACGACTCGTAATCGAGGACGTGATTGACGTTGGCGGCGTTGTGCACCAGTGCGCCGAACTCGCGATACAGCCGCTGATAATCGCCGTCAGTCAGCCCCAGTTGCGGGCGGCAGATGTCAGCCGCGTAAACCCGCACCCGACTCAGGTCCAGATGTTCGAGGCGGTTCTCGCGCAACGCCTGGGCGAAGCGTTGCGCCGCCGTTTGCCCACCACCGTCGCGCACCAGACACGCCACTTCGCTGGCGCCCCAACCGAGCAGCGCCTCGACGATGTGCACGCCGACAAAGCTGTTGGCACCCGTGACAATCACCTTGTGCACATCGCCCATGCGACTGATCGGCAGCGGCTCGATATCCAGCGTGCGTTCGGCGTCGGCCATGGCCTGGGCGCTGAGCACGGCGCTGTCATCGGTACCGCGCACCAGGGTCGCGAGTTTGATGATGGTCGGCAGTTCGATGAAGCGGTTGATCGAGATGCTGCGACCGAACTCTTCACGCAGGCGCAGCAACATCCGCGACAGCAGAATCGAGTGACCACCGAGATTGAAGAAGCTTTCGTCGGTGGAAATGTCGCTGGTCGGCAGCTCCAGCAACTCGGCCCAGATCTGCAGCAGCAGCGCTTCGTCCTCGTTAGCCGGCATGCATTTCGGCCCGCTGTCCTGCACGCTTACCGGCAATGCCAGCAGCGCTTTTCGGTCGACTTTGCCGTTGCTGGCGAATGGCAGGTGCGGCAATTCAGTCCACGCTACCGGCTGCATGTAGTCCGGCAAAAATTGCTGGGCGTGGGCTTTCAGCGCATCGCGGGCAGCGTCCGATTGCGGCCGGGCGAGGAACGCCAGAATCCGTCGCTGACTGTCTATCACCACGGCGATTTGCCGGTACAGCTGGCTCTCGCGCAGGCAGCGTTCGATCTCTTCCGGCTCGACCCGGAAACCGCGGATCTTCACCTGATTGTCGCGCCGCCCGCACAGCTCGATGCCGTGCTCGCCCCACTTGGCCATGTCGCCACTGCGGTAGGCGCGCAGCTGTTGGCCGTCCGGCAGATTCAACGTCAGATAGCGTTCGGCAGTCTGCTGTGGATTGTTCAGATAGCCGAGGCAGACACCGGGGCCGACGATGAACAATTCGCCGACGGTGTGCTGCGTCACCGGTTGCAGGTCGTCATCGAGAATCAGCACCTGGCTGTTGGCGATCGGCGCGCCGAGGCTGCGGTTGCTGTCGCCGGGTTTGAGTTGTCGGGCGGTGATCAGCACCGTGGCTTCAGTGGGGCCATAGAGGTTGTGCAGTTTGCCTTGTCGAGTCAGTTGCTCGATGACGAACGGTTCGCAAACATCGCCGCCGGTCATCAGCTGTTGCACGCCTTGCAGTTGCTCCAGCGGCAGGATGCTCAACAGTGCCGGCGGCAAGAAGGCATGGGTCAACTGTCGGCGGCGGATCAGCGCCACCAGTTGCAGTGGATCGCGCCGCTGCGTGTCGTCGGGCACCACCAGTTCGGCACCTGTGAGCAGGGTCGGGAAGATGTCGATCAGTGATGAATCGAAGCTCAGCGAAGAGAACTGCAACACCCGACTCTCAGCGTGCAACTGCACGTAGTCGGCATACCACGCGGTGAAGTGCGCAAGGTTGGTCTGGCTGAGCAGCACTCCTTTTGGATGCCCGGTGGTGCCCGAGGTGTAGAGCGCCATGCACGGCGCATCGAGTTCGGGGCGCTGGCGCATCAACGGTTGCGAAAGGTCGGCATCGAGGCTGTCGATGCGGCTGACATCCAGCCCCGGGATCGACTCGCTGAGCGGATGCGAACCGTCGTGCAGCAACAGCAACGCGCCGGCGTTTTGCAGGATGTATTGCTGGCGCTGCAACGGATGGCTCGGCTCCAGCGGCAGGTACACCGCACCGCTGCCGAGGATCGCCAGAATCGAGGCGAACAGCGTCGGGCTTTTCGGCAGGCAGATGCCGACGACCCAGGGTTGCGGATGCTGGTCGAGCAGGGGCTGCAAGCGCTGTTGAATCGCCCGACTGTGCGCATGCAACTGGCGATAGCTGATCGACTGCTCGGCGAGGTGCAACGCTGGACGATCAGCATGACGGATCAGGCTCTGTTGCAGACGCTCGATCAGTGGAATCTGCGCTTGTTGCAGCAGTGGCACATTTGTCGTGTCGTTGAGGCGATGGACGTAAGCCAGGCTGTCGAGGAACAGCAGGTTTTCCATCCGTTCGAAATCCGGCGCAGTCACCGCAGTGGCTTGCTGGAAATATTCCGGGTCGCGGGAATAGCGGCTGACCAGCAACGACACTTCGTCCACCACTTGCGCCAGCACTCTTTGCCGCAGTGCCTGGCCGTTGCCGGACGGCTCATCGGCAATCGGCACGCGGCTGATCAGTGACGAACCCAGGAAGCACAGCAGGTCGAGTGACGGCAGACCGGCAAGGCTTTGCGCCCCGACACCCAAACGCAGATGCAGGTGGGGGATGGCGCAGAAATCGCCGGCGCCGATGAAGCCGTCGTCGATGATCAAATCCATCGTCGGTTGCGCGGCGCCGCTACGCGCCAATGAATGACCGTGTTGTTCAAGTTCATGCGCCAGGTCGGTCATGGCCTGGCTGACGCCATTCAGCAAAATGTCGAGACGTTTCATGTCGGCCTCCTCATCAAACCAGGTAATCGCGCAGGGCGTGCTGCACGCACGGTGTGTCGAGCAGCGAACTGCTGTGGAAGAACTTGACGATGTTGCCCACCAGCGGATGGTGGCGATTGATCGGGAAGGCCAGTCCGGTCATTTCCTCCTTCAGCGAATGGCGTGTGGCCTCGCTGACCGGCAGGGCATCGATCAGGCGCAGGTCGAAGGCTTTCTGGATGTCGTTGGTCAGGTAATGGCCGATGAACACCGGCAGGATCTGCGCAATGGCTTCGCGATCCGCTGTGCTTGCGGTGTGCCAATAGATGCGCACCATCCGCGCCCAGAAGCTCGAATGGCGGCCCTCATCGAGCAAGTGGTCGGCCATCAGGCCCTTGATCGACGGCTTGACCGTGTCGTCCCGGGCGAACGCCGCGACATCGCCGGTCACGGTGTTCTCGGCGATGGCCACGCAGATCAGCTCGACGGCGCTGCGCAGGTGTTCCGGTGCTAATGCAATTACGGCGGGGATGGCCCGGCTCAGCTCGATTTCGTCGGGCAGTTCGATTGGCTCGATGCCGGTCATGGCCACCGTTTGCTGCATGAAATCCATGGCCACCAGCGCGTGGTAGTCCTCGTCGACCACCACGGTCATCGCGTCGTAACGGCAAGCGAAAGGGAACGCCACGGCGAAGTGGTTCTTGGCGATGCTGCGTGCGGTCTTGTCGACGATTTCAGTCTCGAAAATCACCACGTCATTGATGAACTTGTACAGCGTCTGCACCAGAGCGAAATCACGCTGCTGCGGGCACTCACGCAGGAAGGTGTCGCTGAGCACCAACGGTTGGCGACTGAGCGGATAGATCAGGCGTTCGTCGTTTTCCAGCATCCGCCGCGGGCGGGTACGGATGGTCGCGCGGCTTTCCCAGGCCTCGGCGAAGGATTGATAGTCGGCGGCGTTCATTGGGCCACCTCCGCCAATGGCTCGCGCATGCTCACCCGCAGGCCATCCCACAAGGCGATGCGGCTTTCCACGGCGGCGATGGCGCTGGCGTAAACCTCGGCTTCGCGCTGCGGATCGCCATCGACCAGACGCTCCAGCAGTTGCTCCGCCGCCGGACCGTGATCCTCGGAGTCGACCTCGATGTGCCGTTCCAGGTAATAGCGAAAGGTCGGCGCCTGTTCGATGCCGATGCCCCAATCGTCGAGGATGCGCTGGAACATGGTCGGAATCACACTTTCGCGGCCATGCAGAAACGCGGCGGCAACGCTGTGCCCCGGCGCATGCAGGGCAATACGCAGGGTGTCGCGGACAAATTGCGCGGCGGCCGGGTCGACCTCGACGCTTTGCAGCGCCACTTCATAACTCACGCCTTCCTGCTGCAGCGCGACGAAGCGCTCCGCCGCTGCGGTGCTCGCACCGACTTCGCGCATCGCGTCCAGGTACAACTCGAAATGGCTGTAATGACCGTGGCTCAAGCGGTCGTCGGATTCCTCGCCCAGAACAATCTCGTTGATCAGTCGGGCTGCATGCGGATCACGCGGCGGCAGCCAAGGCAGGCGGGTGCAGGTCAGTTCCTGTTGCAAGCGCTTGGTCAGCGACATGAAATCCCACACGGCAAACACGTGGGTTTCCATGAAACGGCGCAAAACAGTCATTGAATCGATCTCGGCGAATATCGGGTGAGCGCTGAGTTCGGCTTTCTTCAGGGCGAGTTGTTGCTTTGTTGGAGACATGACGGGGCCTTTATCCTTGATATGAAATGGCTGTGTTATTTCAACTTCGCAATCAATGGAACAGCGGCTTGTTATTCTTTTTTCCAGGCGAGCGACGGCCGCATACAAATCATTGAAGTTACATTAAATGTATGGGCGCTACTGCAGGGCGGCTCAGGCACTTTACTGCCCGTTGGTACCCTGGCTGTTGGCCGGTGCTTGCCTGGGTCGTGGAGTTCAAGCTCGGCGGAGAAAAACTAATACATCGCCAAACAACTTAACAAGTGTAATTTTGATTATTTTCAGTTGTCGTTTTTTCAAGTATGAGAGTGTCCGATAAAACTATTTGAATAAGTTTTATTTGGGCGTAGTTGCTCCTTTCGGCTAATAAAGGCCAAAATCGAATAAACAGAGTGAATGCCTCACTCGAAGCAACTTTTTAATTAAAAGAATGAAGTTTTTTGAGGGGATGAAAGTTGGCCCGCAACGACGCCGATTCTTTCCTTTTCCCGTGACAAGGCTCCTTCCGTAGGTTCCTGTTGCGGGGACTGCGCCGGCGGTGCGGTGCGTCGCCCGTTCTTTTTTGGGTTGGCTGTTCAAGAGTGCGGGTAAATGGCCGCCACGGCTATTACCGATTTTTCATTGCAGGAGTGCAATTTCCGGGCTGATCGGCGCAGGGAGGGTAGAGCGAAGACGGGGATATGCCAGCGGATTCGTGGCTGTCGGCAGGAGGGATTTGTAAGCGGGTTATTCGCCGGGCGGACGCACTGGTCCGGGCCCGGCGTGCAGGGTTCAGCGCGCGGCTTTGCGCTGTTGTCCGGCGGGGCTGGCGAGATAGCGGGTGATAACCTCGACACCGCGATTGAGGTGTTGTTTGAGCAGTGCGACGGCGTGATCGATATCGCGCTCGATCACCGCTTGCAGCATGGCGCGGTGATCGTCCTGAGAGAGTTTGCCCAGGCCCATGGCTTCAAGGTTGAAGCGCAGGAAACGTTCTTCCTCGTTAAGTCCGTCTTCGACCAGGCGTAACAGGCGCTGGTTGGGGGCTTTGCAATACAGCGCCATGTGGAACAAGCGGTTGAGACGGCCGATTTCCGTGTAGTCGTGTTGCGTCTCGAGTTCTTCGATATAACCGGCGGCGCGTGCATGATCGGCTGGCGTCAGCAGCGCGATGGACTGGCGCATGGCTTCGGTCTCGAGCAGGATCCGCAATTCGTAGGTTTCCGTGGCGTCGCCCTGAATCAACGCCGCAACCACGGCGCCCTTGTGTGCGGTAACGCTCAGCAGTTCCTGCGCTTCGAGCTGGCGCAAGGCTTCGCGCACGGGCATGCGACTGACACCGAACAGATCGGCCAGATCCTGCTGGCGCAGGGCGGTGCCGCACGGCAAACGACCATCGAGGATGGCAGCACGCAGGGTTTCTTCGATGATCGAGCGGGCCAGGTGCGCGGGAATCGGCCCATCGACTTTGATGCTCTGTAGCGGTTTGGGCTTCTGTGTCACGACTACGCACCCTGTAGGTCGGCGGAATTTGGATCCAAAGGACACTAGTGATTGCTCTACAAGTTGTCAAACCGTGTAAAGGTTGTGTGCCTGAAAACAGTTTAGCGCGCTGGCGATGATCTCATGGTGCCATTGTTTTTTAGCGGGCTAAGCTTCACCATCAAACGCTTTCCTTCCTGCCCCCCGGAAACCTGCTGTGGCGCTACGTTTCGCGATCCCCCGGACTCTGCGCTGGCTAGGCTGCGCACTGCTGCTGGCCAGCCTCATGCTGGGCGGTCTGCATGCCGATTGGGATTTTTCCGCCATCAGCCGCAAGGCCACGGCCCTCTATGGACCGCTGGGCGCCGGCCAGCAGCGGATCGACGCTTGGCAAAATCTGTTGGCCACACAGAAACAAGTCAGCGAAATGGAAAAGCTCAAAGTGGTGAACCTGTTTTTCAACAAACAGATGCGCTACGTCGAGGACATCGACCTGTGGCACGAGGTCGACTATTGGGAAACCCCGATCGAAGCGCTGTGGAAGGGCGCCGGCGACTGCGAAGACTATGCGATCGCCAAATATTTCAGCCTGCGCCATCTCGGGGTTTCCAGTGACAAGCTGCGCATCACCTACGTCAAGGCCCTGCGCCAGAACCGCGCGCACATGGTGCTGACGTACTATGCCACTGCCGATGCGATGCCGTTGGTGCTCGACAGCCTGATTGATCCGATCCAGCCAGCCTCCCAGCGAACCGATTTGCTGCCGGTCTACTCTTTCAATGCTGAGGGTCTGTATCTGCCGGGGGCCAAGGGCAACAAAAAGGTTGGCGACACCAAACGCCTGTCGCGTTGGCAGGATGTGTTGAAGAAAATGCAGGCCGAAGGTTTTCCGGTCGAAACGATTAACTAGGAGCACGCGCTCAGATGTCTTTGTTCAAACAGCTGTTGATCGCTATCTGTCTGTTCCTGGTGGTCGCCTTCACCGGCAGCTTCATGGTCAGTCTGGAGAGCTCGCGCACCCAGTACGTCAACCAGTTGCGCTCCCACGCCCAGGACGCCGCCACGGCGCTGGCGTTGTCGCTGACGCCGAATATCGACGACCCGGCGATGGTCGAGTTGCTGGTCAGTTCGATCTTCGACAGCGGTTATTACGCGAGCATCCGTGTGGTCGATCTGAAGACCGACCAGACGATTGTCGAGCGCAACGGCATCCCGGCCGTCAGCAATGTGCCGGACTGGTTCGTCAAACTGATCGGTCTCGAACCTGCCGGTGGCGACGCGCTGGTCAGCCGTGGCTGGGAGCAGGCGGCGCGGGTCGAGGTGGTCAGCCATCCGATGTTCGCCGTGGCCAAACTGTGGCAGAGCGCGTTGGGCAGCCTTGGCTGGCTGCTGATCTGCGGCGCGGTAAGTGCGGTGCTCGGTGCGTTGTTGCTGCGCCGGCAATTGAAGCCGCTGGATTACATGGTCAAACAGTCCCACGCCATCGCCCGTCGCGAATTCCTCAGCCTGCCGGAATTGCCGCGCACCCCTGAGTTGCGTCGCGTGGTGCAAGCGATGAATCAGATGGTCGAGAAGCTCAAGGCGCTGTTCCAGGAGCAGGCCGAGCGCAGTGAAAAACTGCGCACCGAGTCCTATCAGGACAACCTTACCGGTCTGGCTAACCGGCGCTATTTCGAGATGCAGTTGAACAATCGGGTGAGCAACCCGGAGCAGGCCAGTTCTGGTTATCTGCTGCTGTTGCGGGTCAAGGATCTGGCCGGACTGAACCAGCGTCTCGGTGGTCAGCGCACCGACGAATTGTTGAAAGCGGTCGGCGAGCAACTGTCGCGCGAATGCGCCAAATACCCGGAAACGCAAAACCTCGTCACCCGTATTCGCGGCGGTGAATTCGCCGTGCTGGCGCCGGGGCTGGTGCGCGAAGAAGCGCTGCAACTGGCGCAGAACCTCGACAGCGCGCTGGGCAGCTTGCACGCGACGGGCGCGACGGATGTGCCGGCGGTCGCCTCCATCGGCCTCGCGCCGTTCGCCCATGGCGACTCGCCGCAAGCCGTGCTGACCCTTGGCGATCAGGCGCTGGCGCAGGCCGAGGGGCAGGGCGAGCAGAACTGGGCGTGCATCGATCAGAGCCTGACGGCGGATGTCGGTGACGATCACCATGCCTGGCATCGCCTGCTGGATCAGGCGTTGAGTCAGCAACGTTTCGAGCTGTATTTCCAACCGGTGGTGGCCGCGCAGGACACGCAACTGGTGCTGCATTACAAAGTGCTTTCGCGCTTGCTCGATGAGCAGGGCCAGACCATTCCGGCCGGGCGTTTCCTGCCATGGCTGGAGCGTTTCGGCTGGACCGCACGCCTGGATCGCCTGATGCTCGAACGTGTACTGGAGCAGATGAAAGCGCATGAGGATTCGCTGGCGCTGAATCTTTCCTCGGCGACCCTGGCCGATTCGCAGGCGCTGAACAAAGTCTTCGAGATCCTGCGCGCGCATTCCAACCTTGGCCCACGCCTGACCCTGGAAATCGGCGAAGAGCAATTGCCGGAGCAAGCGGTACTGGAGCAGTTGACCCGACGTCTGCGTGAGCTGGGTTTCTCGCTGAGCCTGCAACGCTTTGGCGGACGCTTCAGCATGATCGGCAACCTGGCGCGGTTGGGCCTGGCTTACCTGAAGATCGACGGCAGCTACATTCGCGCGATTGATCAGGAGAGCGACAAGCGTCTGTTCATCGAAGCGATCCAGCGCGCGGCCCACAGCATTGACCTGCCGCTGATTGCCGAGCGGGTCGAGACGGAAGGGGAATTGTCGGTGATTCGCGAGATGGGCTTGTATGGGGTTCAGGGGCAGTTGTTCGGTGAGCCGAAGCCCTGGAACTGATCGTTCCCACGCTCCGCGTGGGAATGCAGCCCGTGACGCTCTGCGTCACAAAGGTAGTTGAGCGGTGCGGCCGGAACGCAGAGCGTCCCTTGATGCATTCCCACGCGGAGCGTGGGAACGATCAGCCCTGGAACATCAGATCAACCCGGTCTCTTCATCATCAATCAACTGACTCAACCCGCCCAACGCTTCCCGTGCCTGGGTACGGTCCATCAGCTTGGCCTGCGCTGCCGGCGGCAGGTCGGTGACGCGGATCACGCCTTTCTGGGTCAGCACCTGAATCAGGTCGTCGAGTACCCGAATCATTTCAAAGTCGCTCTGCTTGAGCTGTTTGAGGCTGTTTTCCACGGCTTCATTGGCGTACCACGCCTGGATTTCGTGGTGGTCGGCCGGCAGCGTTTCCGTGGCCTCGGCGTACGCCGCAGCTTCCACGCGAATCAACTGGCCTTGCGCATCGCGTTGCACGTAAAACATTGAGCATCCCTCGGAAATGAACCAGCGTCATGCTGTCAGCAGCATAGCCAACTGCGCGCAAGTATGCGGTGCGGTGACGCAATCGTCACCGGTGCGCTGGCGCTGAATGTGACGACCGCCCCAGAGGGGCGGCCGTTTGTTCACGGATCAGCTGTTGTTGTGGTCAACCTTGATGGTCGGATCGCTGCCGGCGATCAGGTTGTGGATGTTGGCGCTCGACCAGTTATTGCCTTCCAGTTTGATCGTCACGTCCGGCGTGGCAGCGGCGGCGTCGCCGGAGTTGAACTTGCCGCCCGAACTGACTTGCAGCGACGACACGCCGTCGACCGTGGTGATCTTCAGGAAGTTGTCGATGGTGCTGCCGGTCTCGCCCTGCAACAGGTCACGCAGGTCGATGCGATCACCTTGGCTGGCATTGAAGTCCTTGATCACATCGTTGCCGGTGTCGCCCGACTTCCAGACGAAGGTGTCGGCACCCGAGCCGCCAATCAGGATGTCGTTGCCCTGACCGCCGATCAGCGTGTCGTTGCCGGTGCCGCCGAGCAGGATGTCATTGCCTTTGCCGCCATCGAGCAAGTCATTGCCGCCGGAGCCGAACAGGATGTCATTGCCCGCTCCGCCCAACAGCGTGTCGTTGCCGTCATGTGCGCCGGACACATCGAACGCCTGATAATGCTCGGTGATGTACTGGTGCACGTTGCTGGTGGTGACTTTGCTGACGTCGACGCCGGTCTGCTGCGCAACGAACGCCTGCATCGCCTGGTAACCCTCGCCGGCAATACCGTTGAAGCTCACCAGATCGCCGAACAGGATGTCGTTGCCGTCGCCACCGCTGACGATATCGTTGCCCGGCATCGTCGCTTCGGTGTGGCCGATGATCGAGTTGGCCAGATCCTTCGGATCGATGTTGGTCTGCGGCGTCTTGTCCGAGTCGTACGGCTTCAGGTCGTTGAGGCTGACGCCGCTGTTGAGGCCGATGGCTTCCACGTTCGACAGACCGCTGAGCAATGCGAAGCTGCTGTTGGCGTTGGTGGTGGTGTAGTAATCGGTGCTGCTACCGCTGCCCGCCAGGCCAGAGAACTCGTAGGTACCGTCGCCCTGGGCGTGCAGCGTGCCGAAGTTCTGGTACGTCCAGTTACCGCCCGATTTGGTCCAGACCGTCACCGAGCCGTTCGCGCTGATATCGATCTGGTGCGAGCTGTCCGGATACAGGCTGACGGCTGTCCCCAACTTGTAGTTGGTGGTGGTGATCAGGCTATCGAGGGTTTTGTTGCCGTACAGGTACGGGTTGGTCGACTCGCCGGTCTGGTAGTAGGTCGGCTGGCCGTCGGTGATGAAGTACGTGAGGTTCTTCGCACCGGTGTTGGCCACCGCTTCAGCGCTCTGGAAGAAGTTGGCGGTGGTTTTGAACACGTCCTCGTAGTTGGTGCCGCCCCCGGACGTCATGGAGTCCAGCACAGCCTTGAGCTTGGTCAGCGCGTTCGGGTCGTTGAGGTTCACCGACACCGACTGTTTGACCTGAGTATCGAAGTCCACCAGGAAGATGTTCACCGTGCCCGAGTTGCTGCCGCCCAGACTCTGCTTGAGGGTGTTGAACACCGAGGTCAGCGAGTCTTTCGCGGCGTTCAGCGACGAAGTGCTCATACTGCCCGAGCTGTCGACCATGAACGCGATGTTGTAGTTGGTGCCCGGCACCACGGTCAGACCGCCAATGTCGGCGACCATGATGTCGTTGCCATCGGTGCCGTTGAAGGTGTCATCGCCGGAAGTGGCGACCGAAGCGGTATAGACCGCCGGCACCACGGTGACCGGAATGGTCGCGGTGCTGCTGGCCGAACCGCCCACGTATTCGGTGGAGGTCGAGGTCACGGTCAGGTTGAACTGGCCGTTGTAGTAGGTCGGCGGGGTCACGGTCAGGCTGCCGAGGTTCCAGCCAGTGACGTTGGCTTCGCCATTGCTCGCGGTGACGGTAAACGTGTGGCCTGCGCCGTCGCTCAGCACCGAGCCGACCGGCGCGCCGCTGATCTTCACGCTCAGGGTTTCCGAGCCGTCGGTGTCGGTCAGCGCGGTGCTGATCGCCGACAGTTTCACCGTGGTGCCTTCGGCGCCGGTGTTGAGTTTGTAGCCGTCGTAATAGCCTTCGCCGTTGGTGCCGTGCAGGTCGGAGACAGTCACCCCAGAGTTCACCAGATCCTGCACACCGGTGTAGATCGGTACGCCGGCGCTGCTCAGGTCGATCGGCGTGCTGCCATTGACCGACAGGTTGACGTCGTAGCTGCCCGGGCCGCTCTGGTTGTGGTGGTAGATGTCCAGGGTGTAGTAGCCGCTGGTGGTCGGGGTGAACGATCCATTGATCGCGCCGCCCGCGCCCCAGGTGCCCGACGCCACGTTTTTACCGCCGATGGTGATCAGCAGACTGTCATCGGCGACGCCGCTGAAGGTGTAGGTCTTGCCGGCTTCCAGATAGATCAGGCCGGACGTCTTCGACGCCGTACCTGCTGCCACGCTGCCGTCGGATTGCACGTTGGTCACGCTGCCGCTGGAGTTCGGCGTGCCAGCGCCGTCGATCACGTTTTTCAACGTGGTCGAATCTGCGCCGTTGCCGCTGGTGCCGAGGCCCGACAGGCCGGTCCAGACTTCCTTGATCAGGCCGGTGGACTTCACGCTGTTGTCGGCCACGCTCACGGTCGGGGCATCCGCCACTGGCGTGATGTCGATCTTCACCGTGCCGGTGTTGCCCAGCAGTTGGCTGTCGGTTGGCTGGAACTTGATCTGCGCGTAGTCAGCCTGGTTGTTGCCCATGCCAGTGCCGCCGTAACCGTTGACACCCGACTCGTTGGCATCCGGCATGAAGCGCAGTTTGCCAGCGTCGATATCAGCCTTGCTGAAGGTCTGGTTGTTGGCGACGTCTTTCCAGGTCGAACCGTCGAGGTACTGCAGTTTGCCTTCGCCCGGCAGCTGGGTGATTTTGATGCCCAGGTTGCTGGCCGGGCTGTCGACGTCGGTCACACCGAAGGTCGACCAGCCGAGTACCAGAGGGGTGTCTTCAGTACCGGTGACGTTGCTCGGTGCGGCGACCGGTGCGTCGTTGACCGCCACCACGTTGACCGTGGTGGTCGCGGTGTTGGAGTAGTTGCCGCCATCGGTCACGGTCACGGTGATGATCCGCGGCACGGTGCTCGGGTTTTCACTGCCGTTGGTGAAGCTGATGTTCTTGATGGCCTGCATGTAGTCGGCCAGCGTCGCATTGCCCGACAGGGTCAGCGTCACAGTGCCGTTGGTGCTGTTGGCATTGATGGTGATGCCGTTGACGCTGTTGCCCAGGTTCAACGCATCGCCGTCCTGACGGTTGGTCAGCACCACGGTGGCGCCGGTCAGCATGGTGCTGTCCGGGTCAGTGATGCTGATGTCGGTGTCAGCAATCGACACGCCGGCGCCCGGGGTGTTTTCGGTGAAGGTCACCTTGTAGTCGGCACCGGTCGCCCCGCTGGAATTGTTGGCATCGAGGTCGATGACCGGCGGCGCATCGTTGTCGATGATCGAGGTGCTGACGCTGCCGTTGGTGCTGCTGACCGCGAGGTTCTCGAAGTTGCCGCCCGTGGCCGAGTCGATCTTGACCACGAAGTTCTCGGTGCCTTCGGTGATCTTGTCATCGATGGTGGCGACGTTGAACTGCGCGCTGCTCGCACCTGCCGGGATCTTCACGGTGTAAACGCCAGTGAAGTCGGAACCGTCGGCGGCGGTACCGCTGTAGACGATTTTCAGGGTCACTTCGGTTTGCGCCGGGTGGTTCAGGCTGACGGTGTAGCTGGCGGTCTGGCCTTCGGTCACCGAGGTGCTGCCGGTGATGCTGACGGTGGTGGTGTCGATGGTGTCGGTGACGCTGGTCACGGCTGGTGTGTTGTTGGTCACCAGGTTCTCGAAGTTGCCGCCGCTGGTGCCAGTGATGGTTGCCTGCACGGTGCCGGCGTCTTTGTAGACGTCGTCAGCCGGAGCCGGAACGGTCACGGTGCCGGTGGTTTTGCCCGCTTCGATAGTGATCACCGAGCCGTTGCTCAGGGTCACGGTCACTGGCGAGCCAGCAGCGTTGGTCAGGGTCGCGGTGTAGGTGATCTGGCCACCTTCGGCCACGGTGCCGGTCGCCGACAGCGACAGGTTGGTGGTGTCGACGGTGTCGGTCACGGTGGTGCTGACCGGGGTATTGTCGGCCACGAGGTTTTCGTAGTTGCCGCCCGTCACGTTGCTGATCGAGTTGGTCAGCGGCGCATGACCGGTCAACGCATCGTTCGGTGCGGTGGTGGTGACGGTGCCGGTGGTTTTGCCGATGTCGATGGTGATCTGCTGACCGTTGGCCAGGGTCACGACGACAGGTGCGCCGGTGACTGGCGCGCCCACAGTGGCGGTGTAGACGACGGTGCCACCCTCGGCCGCTGTACCGGTTGCGGTCAGTTTGACTGTGGTGGTGTCGATGGTGTCGGTCACGCTGGTCACGGCCGGAGTCGTGCTTGGTACCAGGTTTTCGAAGTTGCCACCGGTGGCGTTGCTGATCGTCGCCTGCACGGTACCGGCGTCTTTGTAGACGTCGTCGGCTGGCGCTGGAACGGTGACGGTGCCGGTGGTTTTGCCGGCTTCGATGGTGATGACTGCACCGTTCGACAGGGTCACGGTCACTGGTGAGCCAGCGGCATTGGTCAGCGTGGCGGTGTAAACAATCGAGCCACCTTCGGCCACGGTGCCGGTCGCGCTGAGCGACAGGTTAGTGGTGTCGACGGTATCGGTCACGGTGGTGCTGACCGGAGTCTTGTCCGCAACGAGGTTTTCGTAGTTGCCGCCGGTGACGTTGGTGATCGAGTTGGTCAGCGGAGCATGGCCGGTCAGCGCATCGTTCGGTGCGGTGGTGGTCACGGTGCCGGTGGTTTTGCCGATGTCGATGGTGATCTGCTGACCGTTGGCCAGGGTCACGACGACAGGCGAGCCGGTCACAGGTGCGCCGACGGTGGCGGTGTAGACGACGTTGCCGCCCTCGGCCGCTGTGCCGGTTGCGCTCAGCTTCACGGTGGTGGTGTCGATGGTGTCGGTCACGCTGGTCACAGCCGGCGTCGTGCTCGGCACCAGGTTTTCGAAGTTGCCGCCCGTTGCGGTGCTGATCGTCGCCTGCACAGTGCCGGCGTCTTTGTAGACGTCGTCAGCCGGTGCCGGAACGGTCACGGTGCCGGTGGTTTTACCAGCGTCGATAGTGATCACGGCGCCGTTCGACAGGGTCACGGTGACTGGCGAGCCTGCAGCGTTGGTCAGCGTGGCGGTGTAAACGATCGAACCGCCCTCGGCGACCGAGTTGGTGGCACTCAGGGACAGGTTGGTGGTGTCGACGGTGTCGGTCACGGTGGTGCTGACCGGTGTTTTGTCGGCTACGAGATTCTCGTAGTTGCCGCCGGTTACGCCGGTGATCGAATTGGTCAGCGGTGCGTGGCCGGTCAACACGTCGTTCGGCGCGGTGGTGGTCACGGTGCCAGTGGTTTTGCCCACTTCGATGGTGATGTTCTGACCGTTGGCCAGGGTCACGGTGACCGGCGAACCGGTGACTGGCGCACCGACCGTGGCGGTGTAGGTGACGGTACCGCCCTCAGCCGCCGACTCGGTCGCGGTCAGTTTGACGGTGGTGGTGTCGATGGTGTCGGTCACGCTGGTGACGGCGGGTGTCGTGCTTGGCACCAGGTTTTCGAAGTTGCCACCAGTGGCGGTGCTGATGGTTGCCTGCACGGTGCCGGCGTCTTTGTAAACGTCATCGGCTGGCGCTGGAACGGTTACGGTACCGGTGGTTTTGCCTGCCTCGATGGTGATGACCGAGCCGTTGCTCAGGGTTACGGTCACTGGCGAGCCAGCGGCGTTGGTCAGGGTCGCGGTGTAAACAATCGAGCCACCTTCAGCGACTGATGGGGTAGCGCTGAGCGACAGATTGGTGGTGTCGACGGTATCGGTCACGGTGGTGCTGACCGGGGTTTTGTCGGCGACGAGGTTCTCGTAGTTGCCGCCGGTTACGTTGGTGATCGAGTTGGTAATCGGCGCGTGGCCAGTCAGCGCATCGTTCGGTGCGGTGGTGGTCACGGTGCCGGTGGTTTTACCCATCTCGATGGTGATGTTCTGACCATTGGCCAGTGTCACGACCACCGGCGAACCGGTAACAGGGGCACCAACCGTCGCGGTGTAGGTAACAGTGCCACCCTCAGCCGCCGACTCGGTCGCGGTCAGTTTGACCGTGGTGGTGTCGATGGTGTCGGTGACGTTGGTGACTGCCGGCACAGTGCTCGGCACCAGGTTTTCGAAGTTGCCGCCAGTCGCGGTGGAAATGGTCGCTTCGACCTTGCCCGCGTCTTTGTAAACGTCATCAGCCGGAGCTGGAACGGTCACGGTGCCAGTCGTTTTGCCCGCCTCAATCGTAATGACGGCGCCGTTCGACAGGGTTACGGTCACTGGCGAGCCAGCGGCGTTGGTCAGGGTCGCGGTGTAAACAATCGAGCCACCTTCAGCGACTGATGGGGTAGCGCTCAGCGACAGATTGGTGGTGTCGACGGTATCGGTGACGTTGGTCGAAACCGGGGTCTTGTCGGCAACGAGGTTCTCGTAATTGCCGCCGCTCACGTCGGTGATCGAGTTGGTAATCGGCGCGTGGCCGGTCAACGCATCGTTCGGTGCGGTGGTGGTCACGGTGCCGGTGGTTTTACCCACTTCGATGGTGATGTTCTGACCGTTGGACAGGGTCACGACCACAGGCGAGCCAGTCACTGGCGCGCCAACAGTAGCGGTGTAAGTGACAGTGCCGCCTTCAGCCACGGACGTATCGGCAGTGAGTTTCACGGTTGAAGTGTCGATGGTGTCAGTTACTTCGGTAACGGCCGGTGTCGTGCTTGGCACCAGGTTCTCGAAGTTGCCACCGGTGGCGGTACTGATAGTCGCCTGCACGGTGCCCGCGTCTTTGTAAACGTCATCAGCCGGAGCTGGAACGGTCACGGTGCCAGTCGTTTTGCCCGCCTCAATCGTGATGACGGCGCCGTTCGACAGGGTCACGGTCACTGGCGAGCCAGCAGCGTTGGTCAGGGTCGCGGTGTAGGTGATCTGACCACCTTCGGCCACGGTACCGGTGGCGCTCAACGACAGATTGGTGGTGTCGACGGTATCGGTGACCGTGGTCGAAACCGGCGTTTTGTCGGCAACCAGATTCTCGTAATTGCCGCCGCTCACGTCGGTGATCGAGTTGGTAATCGGCGCGTGGCCGGTCAACGCATCGTTCGGGGCGGTGGTGGTCACGGTGCCGGTGGTTTTACCCACTTCGATGGTGATGTTCTGACCGTTGGACAGGGTCACGACCACAGGCGAGCCAGTCACTGGCGCGCCAACAGTAGCGGTGTAAGTGACAGTGCCGCCTTCAGCCACGGACGTATCGGCAGTCAGTTTGACGGTCGAGGTGTCGATGGTGTCGGTCACTTCGGTAACGGCCGGAACAGTGCTCGGCACCAGGTTCTCGAAGTTGCCACCGGTGGCGGTTGAAATGGTTGCCTCGACCTTGCCTGCATCTTTGTAGACGTCATCAGCCGGAGCCGGAACGGTCACGGTGCCGGTGGTTTTACCAGCGTCGATGGTGATAACGGCGCCGTTCGACAGGGTCACGGTCACTGGCGAGCCAGCGGCGTTAGTCAGAGTCGCGGTGTAAACGATCGAGCCACCTTCGGCGACCGAGTTGGTAGCGCTCAGCGACAGATTGGTGGTGTCGACGGTATCGGTCACGGTGGTGCTGACCGGGGTCTTGTCGGCAACGAGGTTCTCGTAGTTGCCGCCGTCTACGTTGGTGATCGAGTTGGTCAGCGGCGCGTGACCGGTCAATGCATCGTTCGGCGCAGTGGTGGTCACGGTGCCAGTGGTTTTGCCGACCTCAATGGTGATCTGCTGACCGTTGGCCAATGTCACCACGACCGGAGAACCGGTCACGGGGGCGCCAACAGTGGCGGTGTAAGTGACAGTGCCGCCTTCAGCCACGGACGTATCGGCAGTCAGTTTGACCGTCGAAGTGTCGATGGTGTCGGTCACTTCGGTCACGGCCGGAACAGTGCTCGGCACCAGGTTTTCGAAGTTACCGCCAGTAGCGGTCGAAATGGTCGCTTCGACTTTTCCTGCATCTTTGTAGACGTCATCCGCCGGTGCCGGAACGGTCACAGTGCCATTGGTTTTACCCGCCTCGATGGTGATCACCGCGCCGTTCGACAAGGTCACGGTCACTGGCGAGCCAGCAGCGTTGGTCAGCGTCGCGGTGTAAACAATCGAACCGCCCTCAGCGACAGAACCGGTGGCGCTCAACGACAGATTGGTGGTGTCGACGGTATCGGTGACGTTGGTCGAAACCGGGGTCTTGTCGGCAACCAGATTCTCGTAGTTGCCGCCGGTTACACCGGTGATCGAGTTGGTCAGCGGCGCATGGCCGGTCAATGCATCGTTCGGCGCAGTGAAAGTCACGGTGCCGCTGGTTTTACCGACTTCGATGGTGATGTTCTGACCATTGGCCAGCGTCACCACAACTGGAGAGCCAGTGACTGGCGCACCCACAGTCGCGGTGTAAACAACCGCGCCACCTTCAGCGGCGGTCTCGGTCGCCGTGAGTTTCACGGTCGAGGTGTCGATGGTGTCAGTTACTTCGGTCACGGCCGGAACAGTGCTCGGCACCAGGTTTTCGAAGTTGCCACCGGTAGCAGTCGAAATGGTCGCTTCGACCTTGCCTGCGTCTTTGTAAACGTCATCAGCCGGGGCTGGAACAGTCACGGTGCCAGTGGTTTTGCCGGCTTCGATGGTGATCACGGCGCCGTTCGACAAGGTCACGGTCACTGGCGAGCCAGCAGCGTTGGTCAGGGTCGCGGTGTAGATGATCTGGCCACCTTCGGCCACGGTGCCGGTCGCACTCAGCGACAGGTTGGTGGTGTCGACGGTATCGGTGACGTTGGTCGAAACCGGGGTCTTGTCGGCAACGAGGTTCTCGTAATTGCCGCCGCTCACGTCGGTGATCGCGTTGGTCAGCGGCGCGTGGCCGGTCAACGCATCGTTCGGCGCAGTGAAGGTCACGGTGCCGGTGGTTTTACCCACTTCGATGGTGATGTTCTGACCATTGGCCAGGGTCACGGTGACCGGCGAACCGGTCACAGGAGCACCGACAGTTGCGGTGTAAGTAACGGTGCCACCCTCAGCCGCCGACTCGGTCGCGGTCAGTTTGACGGTGGTGGTGTCGATGGTGTCGGTGACGTTGGTCACGGCCGGAACAGTGCTCGGCACCAGGTTTTCGAAGTTGCCGCCGGTGGCAGTCGAAATGGTCGCTTCAACTTTGCCCGCGTCTTTGTAAACGTCATCAGCCGGAGCCGGGACAGTGACGGTGCCAGTGGTTTTACCCGCGTCGATGGTGATTACGGCGCCGTTTGACAGGGTCACAGTCACCGGTGTGCCGGCCGGGTTGGTCAGCGTTGCGGTGTAAACGATCGAACCGCCCTCAGCCACCGAATCGGTAGCGGTCAGGTTCAGATTGGTGGTGTCGGTGGTGTCCGTAACCGTGGTGTCGGCCGACTTGCCGTCGGTCACCAGTTTTTCGTAGTTGCCGCCAGTCGCGCCGTCGATGGTCACGCTCAACGAGCTGCCGCCCGCCAATGGGCTGTTCGGCGCAACGAAATTCACGGTACCGCTGGTTTCACCGACAGCGATGGTGATGGTCTGGCCGTTGGACAGGGTCACGACAACCGGCGAACCGGTCACGGGCGCAGTGACGGTCGCGGTGTAGACCACGGTTTCGCCTTCGGCGACGTTGGCCGTGGCGGTCAGCGACACGGTGGACGTGTCGATGGTGTCGTTGACGGTGGTGACCGCCGGAGTCGTATTGGTGACGAGGTTTTCGAAGTCGCCACCGGTCGCGCCCTTGATGGTCGCTTCAACAGTGCCGGCGTCTTTGTAGACGTCGTCCTTCGGTGCGTCGACGGTCACGGTGCCGGTGGTTTTACCGGCCTCGATGGTGATGGTCGCGCCATTGCTCAACGTTACGGTGACCGGGCTGCCGGCCGCGTTGGTCAAGGTGGCGGTGTAGGTGATCTGGCCACCTTCGTTCACCGTGCCAGTGGCGCTGAGCGACAGGTTGGTGGTGTCGACGGTGTCGGTCACGGTGGTGCTGACTGGGGTTTTGTCGGCCACGAGGTTTTCGTAGTTGCCGCCGGTGACGTCAGTGATCGAGTTGGTCAGCGGCGCGTGACCGGTCAACGCGTCGTTTGGCGCGGTGGTGGTGACGGTACCGGTGGTTTTACCCACTTCGATGGTGATGTTCTGGCCGTTGGCCAACGTTACGACAACCGGCGAGCCAGTGACTGGCGCGCCAACGGTGGCGGTGTAGGTGACAGTGCCACCCTCGGCTGCCGACTCGGTGGCCGTCAGTTTGACGGTCGAGGTGTCGATGGTGTCAGTGACGTCAGTCACCGCTGGCGTGGTGCTCGGAACGAGGTTCTCGAAGTTGCCGCCGGTTGCCTCCTTGATCGTCACTTCGACTTTGCCGGCGTCTTTGTAGACGTCATCGGCAGGTGCCGGAACGGTCACGGTGCCCGTTGTTTTGCCTGCCTCGATGGTGATTACCGAACCATTCGAAAGCGTTACGGTGACCGGCGAACCTGCCGCGTTGGTCAGCGTCGCGGTGTAAACAATCGAGCCGCCTTCAGCCACAGTACCGGTCGCCGTCAGCGACAGGTTGGTGGTGTCGACAGTGTCGGTGACGTTGGTCGAAACCGGGGTCTTGTCGGCAACCAGATTTTCGTAATTGCCGCCGCTCACGTCAGTGATCGCGTTGGTCAGCGGCGCGTGGCCGGTCAACGCGTCGTTCGGTGCGGTGGTGGTGACGGTGCCAGTGGTTTTGCCGACTTCGATGGTGATGTTCTGACCATTGGCCAGGGTCACAACCACAGGCGAACCGGTCACCGGTGCGCCAACGGTCGCGGTGTAAGTAACGGTGCCACCTTCAGCTGCCGATTCAGTCGCGGTCAGTTTGACGGTGGTGGTGTCGATGGTATCGGTGACTTCGGTGACAGCCGGAACGGTGCTCGGCACCAGATTCTCGAAATTGCCGCCCGTGGCAGTCGAAATGGTCGCTTCGACCTTGCCTGCGTCTTTGTAAACGTCATCAGCCGGGGCTGGAACGGTCACGGTGCCGGTGGTTTTGCCAGCCTCGATGGTGATTACGGCGCCGTTCGACAGGGTTACGGTCACTGGCGAGCCAGCGGCGTTGGTCAGTGTCGCGGTGTACGTGATCGAACCGCCCTCGGCGACCGAGTTGGTGGCGCTGAGCGACAGGTTGGTGGTGTCGGTGGTGTCCGTCACGCTGGTGCTGACCGGGGTTTTGTCTGCTACGAGATTTTCGTAGTTGCCGCCCGTCACACCGGTGATCGAGTTGCTCAGTGGTGCCTGGCCAACCAAAGCGTCGTTTGGCGCGGTGCTGGTAACGGTGCCAGTGGTTTTGCCGACTTCAATGGTGATCTGCTGACCGTTGGCCAACGTCACCACGACAGGCGAACCGGTGACTGGTGCACCAACGGTAGCGGTGTAAGTGACAGTGCCACCTTCAGCCACGGTGGTGTCGGCGGTCAGTTTGACGCTCGAAGTGTCGATGGTGTCGGTGACTTCAGTAACGGCCGGAGTGGTGCTCGGCACCAGATTCTCGAAGTTGCCGCCGGTAGCGTCCTTGATGGTGACTTCGACTTTGCCGGCATCTTTATAAACGTCATCGGCAGGTGCCGGAACGGTGACGGTGCCGGTGGTTTTACCCGCTTCGATGGTGATCACCGAGCCATTGCTCAGGGTCACGGTCACTGGCGTGCCGGCCGGATTGGTCAGGGTCGCGGTGTAAACGATCGAGCCGCCCTCAGCCACAGTCCCGGTCGCACTCAGCGTCAGATTGGTGGTGTCGGTGGTGTCGGTCACGCTGGTGCTGACCGGGGTTTTGTCGGCGACGAGGTTTTCGTAGTTGCCGCCGGCAACGCCAGTAATCGAGTTGCTCAGTGGTGCCTGGCCGACCAGTGCATCGTTCGGCGCAGTGGTGGTTACGGTGCCAGTGGTTTTACCGACTTCGATGGTGATGCTCTGGCCGTTGGCCAGGGTCACGACAACCGGCGAACCAGTGACTGGCGCACCAACGGTGGCGGTATAAGTTACGGTGCCACCTTCAGCCACGGTGCTGTCGGCGGTCAGTTTCACGGTCGAAGTGTCGATGGTATCGCTGACTTCGGTAACGGCCGGAACGGTGCTCGGCACCAGGTTCTCGAAATTGCCGCCAGTGGCAGTGGAAATGGTCGCTTCGACCTTGCCCGCGTCTTTGTAAACGTCATCCGCCGGCGCCGGAACGGTCACGGTGCCGCTGGTTTTGCCAGCCTCGATGGTGATGACTGCACCGTTACTCAGGGTCACGGTGACCGGCGAGCCAGCCGCATTGGTCAGGGTCGCGGTGTAAACGATCGAACCGCCTTCAGCCACGGAACCGGTCGCGCTCAGCGACAGGTTGGTGGTGTCGACGGTGTCGGTCACGGTGGTGCTGACCGGGGTTTTGTCGGCAACGAGATTCTCGTAATTGCCGCCGCTCACGTCGGTGATCGAATTGCTCAGCGGCGCGTGGCCGGTCAGCGCATCGTTCGGCGCAGTAGTGGTCACGGTGCCGGTGGTTTTGCCCACTTCGATAGTGATCTGTTGGCCGTTGGCCAAGGTCACTACGACAGGTGAACCAGTGACTGGCGCGCCAACGGTCGCGGTGTAAGTGACGGTGCCACCTTCAGCCACGGTGGTGTCGGCGGTCAGTTTGACGGTCGAAGTGTCGATGGTGTCGGTGACTTCAGTAACGGCCGGAGTGGTGCTCGGCACCAGATTCTCGAAATTGCCACCGGTGGCGTCCTTGATCGTCACTTCAATTTTGCCGGCGTCTTTGTAGACGTCATCGGCGGGCGCTGGAACCGTTACGGTGCCAGTGGTTTTCCCCGCTTCGATGGTGATCACCGAGCCGTTGCTCAGGGTCACAGTGACGGGCGAGCCTGCTGCGTTGGTCAGCGTGGCGGTGTAAGTGATCTGGCCGCCTTCAGCCACGGAACCGGTCGCGCTCAGCGACAGATTGGTGGTGTCAGTGGTGTCGGTCACGCTGGTGCTGACCGGGGTTTTGTCGGCGACGAGGTTTTCGTAGTTGCCGCCGGTGACGCCAGTAATCGAGTTGCTCAGTGGTGCCTGGCCCACCAGTGCGTCGTTCGGCGCGGTAGTGGTGACGGTGCCAGTGGTTTTACCCACTTCGATGGTGATGCTCTGGCCGTTGGCCAGGGTCACGACAACCGGCGAACCAGTGACTGGCGCGCCAACAGTCGCGGTGTAAGTGACGGTGCCACCTTCAGCTACGGTGGTGTCGGCCGTCAGTTTCACGGTCGAAGTGTCGATGGTATCGGTCACGTCAGTGACGGCTGGGACGGTGCTCGGAACGAGGTTCTCGAAATGGCCGCCCGTGGCGTCCTTGATGGTGACTTCGACTTTGCCGGCGTCTTTGTAAACGTCATCGGCAGGTGCCGGAACGGTCACGGTGCCGGTGGTTTTACCGGCGTCGATGGTAATCACCGAACCGTTCGACAGGGTCACAGTGACGGGCGAGCCTGCTGCGTTGGTCAGCGTGGCGGTGTAAGTGATCTGGCCGCCTTCGGCCACGGTCCCCGTCGCGCTCAGCGTCAGGTCTGTGGTGTCAGTGGTGTCAGTGACCGTGGTGCTGACCGGGGTTTTATCGGCAACGAGGTTCTCGTAATTGCCGCCGCTCACGTCGGTGATCGAGTTGCTCAGCGGCGCGTGGCCGGTCAGCGCATCGTTCGGCGCAGTAGTGGTCACGGTGCCGGTGGTTTTACCCACTTCGATAGTGATCTGCTGGCCGTTGGCCAAAGTCACCACAACTGGCGAACCGGTCACCGGCGCACCAACGGTGGCGGTGTAAGTGACGGTGCCACCTTCAGCCACGGTAGTGTCGGCGGTCAGTTTTACGGTCGAGGTGTCGATGGTGTCAGTGACTTCGGTGACGGCCGGAGTGGTGCTCGGCACCAGATTCTCGAAATTGCCGCCGGTAGCGTCCTTGATGGTCACTTCGACTTTGCCGGCGTCCTTGTAGACGTCATCGGCAGGGGCCGGAACAGTCACGGTACCGGTGGTTTTGCCCGCCTCGATGGTGATCACCGAGCCATTGCTCAGGGTCACGGTCACCGGCGTGCCGGCCGGATTGGTCAGGGTCGCGGTGTAAACAATCGAACCGCCCTCAGCCACGGAACCGGTCGCGCTCAGTGTCAGGTCGGTAGTGTCGGTGACGTCAGTGACGGTGGTCGAAACCGGGGTTTTGTCGGCCACCAGGTCTTCGTAATTACCGCCAGAAACACCGGTGATCGAGTTGGTCAGCGGCGCATTGCCGGCCAACGCGTCGTTAGGCGCGGTGGTGGTCACAGTGCCGGTGGTTTTGCCGATGTCGATGGTGATCTGCTGACCGTTGGCCAGGGTCACGACGACAGGCGAACCGGTCACTGGCGCACCGACAGTGGCGGTGTAAGTGACGGTGCCACCTTCAGCCACGGTGGTGTCGGCGGTCAGTTTTACGGTCGAGGTGTCGATGGTGTCAGTGACTTCGGTAACGGCCGGAACGGTGCTCGGCACCAGATTCTCGAAGTTGCCGCCGGTAGCGTCCGTGATCGTCACTTCAACTTTGCCGGCATCTTTATAGACGTCATCGGCAGGCGCTGGAACGGTCACGGTGCCGGTGGTCTTGCCCGCTTCGATGGTGATCACCGAACCGTTGCTCAGGGTCACGGTCACCGGAGTTTGCGCGGCATTGGTCAGGGTCGCGGTGTAAACGATCGAGCCACCCTCGGCAACAGAGCCGGTGGCGCTGAGGCTCAGGCCGGTGTTGTCGATCGAATCGGTAATGGTGGTGGTCGCTGGCGTCGTGTTCGGCACCAGGTTCTCGAAGTTGCCACCGGATGTTCCGGTAATGGTGGTGCTGACGGTGCCGCCATTGTTGTAGACGTCGTTCGGCGCGGTTGGCACGTTGACGCTGCCGCTGGTCTTGCCGGCTTCAATGGTGATGGTCGAACCGTTCGACAGGGTAATGGTGACCGGTGTCTGCGCAGCGTTGGTCAGGGTCGCGGTGTAGGTGATCTCGCCACCTTCGACGACGGTGCCGGTGGCGGTAAGGCTCACGCTGGTGGTGTCGATCGAGTCGGTCACGATGGTGGTCGCTGGCGTCGTGTTCGGCACCAGGTTCTCGAAGTTGCCGCCGGTTGCACCGGTAATGGTGGTGCTGACGGTGCCGCCATTGTTGTAGACGTCGTTCGGTGCGGTCGGCACGTTGACGGTGCCGGTGGTCTGGCCGGCTTCAATGGTGATGGTCGAACCGTTCGACAGGGTGACGGTGACCGGCGTCTGCGCCGGGTTGGTCAGGGTCGCGGTGTAGGTGATCTGGCCACCTTCGACCACGGTGCCGGTGGCGGTCAGGGTCAGGCCGGTGTTATCGATCGAATCGGTGATGGTGGTCACCGCCGGAGTCGGGTTCGGCACCAAGTTTTCGAAGTTGCCGCCGGTGGCACCGGTGATGGTCGTGGTGACCGTGCTGCCGTTGTTATAGACGTCGTTGGCCGGCGTCGGCACGTTGACGGTGCCAGTGGTCTGGCCGGCGCCGATGGTGATGGTCGAGCCGTTCGACAGGGTGACGGTCACCGGGGTTTGCGCCGGGTTGGTCAGGGTCGCGGTGTAGGTGATCTGGCCGCCTTCGGTGACGCTCGGGCCCGCCGTCAGGGTGACGGTGGTGGTGTCGATGGTGTCGGTGACCTGAGTCGTGGCCGGAGTGGTCGGAGTGGTCACGGTGATGCCGTTGCCGCCGGTGGTACCGGTGACGGTCACGTCAATCTGGGTCGGGTCGTTATAAACGGTGTCGTTCGGTGCCAGCGGCACGTTGACGGTGCCGGTGGTGGAACCGGCCGGAATCACGATCACCGCGCCGTTGGACAGGGTGATGGTCAGGTCGGTCAGTGGCGCCTGGGTCAGGGTCGCGGTGTACACCAGCACGCCGCCGGCCTCGGTGATGGTCGGCGTGGCGCTGAGGCTCAGGGTCGACTCACGCAGGGCGTTGGTGGTGGTGTCGGTGGTCTGTCCACCAGTGATGTTTTGCGCCGCTTGCGCGCCGGAGTTGATCCCCTCCGTCGGGAAGCCAATGGTCGGATCAACGCGACCCGCCGTGGCATCGAGCATCACGAAGCTGTGGCCGCCGCCAGCCGCACCGCCAGTACCCGCAGCTGAAGGGCCGGCAGCGGTGGCTTCAAGAGCAGTAGTCGGGTCGACACCCGCGGCAATCGCTTGCTGCAGTTCTGCTACCGACGGCGCAGCCTGCGCGGTGGCTTCGGCCAGGTCAGTGCTGGAGTCGGGCGCGTTGGCGCTCCACTGAGTTTCGCGACCCAGATCCAGAGTGCGGCCATCAGCCAGTTCCAGCGACACGGCGCCGGAGAGGCCGGTGTCGATCTGGTCGCCGACGAACAGACGATCGCCTTCAACGAGCACGCGGCGTACACCCTCAGGGGAGACCACGAATACCTGACCGACAATGCTTTTGACGATGGCAACAACACTGCTCATTGAAGACTCTCCGGGTGTTACGTTCAGTTGACTTCCATTGCCTGATGGCTCGGCGCCGATTCAGTCTGGACGTACTTTAAAAATTTGCGAATCAAGTTTGACGCGTCTCTTCGTCAATAATTTGGCTAGATTCTTTCGCTATTAACTTTATGCCAAACTATTGACCTTCTGGGTGCCATCCTAAACAATCGCCCCACTAATGTCACATTGATATTTCCGCGGCGACCTGTCCTTCAGCGTGTGATCCAGTTCCTGTTTTGAACTTTCCGACATACGGTCATTCCGGTTGCCATCATCCGCCGCAGCACCACGTTTTGCTGTGATTCAAGACAAGTAGTTCTGGGAAATCTTTACCATGCGTTCGCATTTGTTCAAGGCTCTACCTTTCGCTCTCGCCGCTTCATTCGCACAAGCACAATCCTTACCAGAAGCCATGCAACAGGCCTTGGATGTCCATCCGGAAATCCAGGCAGGGGTCAACAGTCGTTTGGCCGCGGATTATCAGTTAAAGGCTGCAAAAGGTGGATACCTGCCCAAGGTCGATCTGCTCGGCGGTTACGGCCGTGAAGGCACCGACAGCGTGACCACCCGCGCTAATGGCGGCGGCAATCACTGGGAAACCCTGAACCGCAGCGAGTCAAGTTTACGTCTCTCGCAAATGGTCTTTGACGGTTTTGCGACGTCCAGCGAGGTCGGGCGTCAACAAGCCACCGTTAACTCCCGCGCCTACTCGCTGCTCGGCACTTCCGAGCGCACTGCGCTGACCGTCGCCCAGGTGTATCTGGACGTGCTGACCCGCCGTGAATTCGTGCGTCTGGCCGAAGAAAACCTCAAGAGCCACCAGCGCATCTACGACCAGATCCAGTTGCGCACCCAGCGCGGCGTCGGCAGCGGTGCCGACCTCGATCAGGCCGAAGCGCGGATGGCCCAGGCCCGCAACAATCTGATCACCGAACAGACCAATCTGGCCGACTCGGAAACCAACTTCCTCAGCGCTGTTGGCCAGATGCCTGACCAGCTCGAGCGTCCGGCGCCGTTCATGGCGATGATGCCGGCCAACCTCAATGAGGCGCGCCAGCAGATGCTGGAAAACAGCCCGATCTTGCGTTCGGCCGAGTCCGACATCGCCGCTGCCGAAAAGCAGTACGAAACCGCCAAGTCGACCTTCTACCCGCGTTTCGATGCTGAATTGGGCCGCACCGCCGATAACGATCTCGACGGCCAGAACGGTCACAACAACGAATGGCAGGCCATGCTGCGCATGCGCTTCAACCTGTATTCGGGCGGCAGCAACAAGGCCGATCTGGAATCCAAGTCGTACCTGTCGAACCAGGCGCTGGACATCCGCAACAACGCCCTGCGTCAGTTGAACGAAGAACTGGGCCTGGCCTGGAACGCCTTGAACAACGCCAACGCGCAAGTGCCGATCGCGCAGCAGTACGTCGATCACAGCACCTCGGTGCGTACCGCGTACCAGCGCCAGTTCAGCCTCGGCGAGCGAACCCTGCTCGATTTGCTCGACAGCGAAAACGAGTTGTTCACCGCTTCGCGGCGTCTGGCGGAAATCAAAAACATTCAGTTATTTACTCAGTATCGAATCAAGGCGACCATGGGCGAGTTGCTCAGAAGCCAGGGAGTGGTCGCACCGTTGGCATCCGTTGTGCAAAACGACGTGAAGCCCAAGGTCCAGCTGCCTGGGATGAATTGAGTTATCCCTTTTCAACTGTCAAAGAGTGTCGAGCGTGGAATCAGAAGTCAGTCGAGTTCAACTCAGTCATGATCCACGCGCGTTGCACGACGATCCGTTACTGGACGGTCTGCTCGCCCTTTGCATGCTGCACCAGAAGCCCGCCAGCGCGGCGATGCTGACCACCGGCCTGCCGCTGCCCAAACAACGTTTGAGTGTCGAGTTGCTGCCCCGCGCGGCGGCTCGCGCCGGCCTGCAAGGTCGGGTGCTGCAGCGCAAGCTGGAGGAGATTCCGCCGATTGCGATGCCGGCGCTGTTGCTGCTCAAGGATGGTCGCAGTGCCGTCCTGCTCGGCTGGCAGGGTGATAACGAAGCGCGGGTGCTGCTCAGCGAAAGCGATGGTGGCGAGTCCGTGGTCAGCCGTGAACTGCTGGCTGACGACTACACCGGCAAAGTCTTCTTCGCCCAGCCGCAGCACAAATTCGACGTCAACCACGGCACGCTGATTCCGCGTGCCCGCTCGTGGTTTCGCGACACCCTCAAGCGTTCGCGCTGGCTGTACGCCGACGCCATCGCCGCCAGTTTCCTGATCAACATCATCGCCATGGCCGCGCCGCTGTTCGTGATGAACGTCTACGACCGCGTAGTGCCCAACCAGGCCGAGGCGACCCTGTGGGTGTTGGCCCTGGGCATCACTGGCGCTTACATCTTCGACCTGATCCTCAAAAGCCTGCGCAGCCTGTGCCTGGATCTGGCCGGGAAGAAAACCGACCTGATCATCTCGGCCACGCTGTTCGAGCGCATCGTCGGCATGGCGATGAAATACCGCCCGGCGCGGGTCGGCAGCTTCGCCCAGAACATCCATGAGTTTCAGAGCCTGCGCGACTTCCTCGCCTCGCTGACCCTGACCAGCCTGATCGACCTGCCGTTCACCATCCTCATCTTTATTGTCATCGCCATTCTCGGCGGGCATCTGGTGTGGATCCCGGTGCTGGCGTTCCCGATTGCGCTGCTGATCGGCTACGCGTTGCAGAAGCCGCTGGTGGCCACCATGGAACGCACCATGGCCCTCGGTGCCGAGCGTCAGTCGAGCCTGATCGAAACCCTCGCCGGCCTCGACGCGGTCAAGGTCAACAACGCCGAAAGCGAACGCCAATATCAGTGGGAACAGACCATCGGCACCCTCAGCCGCCTCGAACTGCGGGTGAAAATGCTCTCCGGTCTGGCGATGAACATTACCCTGCTGATCCAGCAACTGGCCGGGGTGATCATGATCGTCTTCGGCGTGTACCAGATCATCGATGGTCACTTGAGCATGGGCGGCCTGATTGCCTGCTACATGCTCAGCGGTCGTGCACTGAGTCCGCTGGCGTCGCTGTCCGGTCTGCTGACCCGTTACCAGCAAGCCCGCGTGACCATGACCTCGGTCGACCAGATGATGGAGCTGCCGCAGGAGCGCAACTTCGAAGAGCGCCCGCTGAGCCGCAAGGTGCTGCAAGGCGCCATCGAATGCCGCCAGCTCAACTTCACTTATCCGGAACAACAGAATCCGGCGCTGAAGAACATCAACCTGGTGATCCGTCCCGGCGAGAAGATCGGCATCATCGGCCGCAGCGGTTCGGGCAAAAGCTCGCTGGCCAAGCTGCTGGTCGGCCTGTATCAGCCGGACGACGGCGCGTTGCTGGTCGACGGCGTGGATATCCGCCAGATCGACGTCAGCGAACTGCGCTACAACATCGGCTACGTGCCGCAGGACATCCAGCTGCTGGCCGGCACCCTGCGCGACAACCTCGTCTCCGGTGCGCGTTATGTAGAAGACGAGCTGGTCCTGCAAGCCGCCGAACTGGCCGGTGTCCATGAATTCGCCCGTCTGCACCCGCAAGGTTATGAGCTGCAAGTGGGTGAGCGCGGACAGAACCTCTCCGGCGGTCAACGGCAGAACGTTGCACTGGCCCGGGCGCTGCTGCTCAATCCGCCGATCCTGCTGATGGACGAGCCGACCAGCGCCATGGACAACACCGGTGAAGAACGCCTCAAGCAACGCCTCGCCGCCGTGATTGAAAACAAGACCGTGGTGCTGGTGACGCACCGGGCATCTCTGTTGTCGCTGGTGGATCGCCTGCTGGTGATCGACCGTGGACAAATTCTCGCCGATGGCCCGAAAGCCGCCGTGATGGAAGCGTTGAAGAAGGGGCAGATCAGTGTTGCTTAAGTCGGGTTTCAAGGATTCGATCCGTCGCTACTTCAAAGGCTCTGCATCCTTGCAGGGTCAGCCGCTGCCGGAGGTCAACAAAGCGCTGATCGAAGACGCCCCGCGCGTCGTGCGCTTGACGATCTGGGCGATCATCGGCTTCTTCGTGTTCCTGCTGCTCTGGGCCAACTTCGCCGTGATCGACGAAGTGACCAAGGGCGACGGCAAGGCGATTCCTTCGTCGAAGATCCAGAAAATCCAGAACCTCGAGGGCGGGATCGTCTCCGAACTGTTCGTCAAGGAAGGTCAGATCGTCGAGGCCAGCGCACCGTTGATTCGGCTGGATGACACGCGATTCGCTTCCAACGTCGGCGAAACCGAGGCCGATCGGCTGTCGATGTTGCTGCGCGTCGAGCGGCTGAGCGCCGAGGTCGATGACCGTCCGCTGGCGTTTCCCGAGGACGTGCTCAAAGCCGTGCCGGGTCAGGCGAAAAGCGAAGAATCCCTCTACATCAGCCGCCGCCAGCAACTGCACGACGAGATTGGCGGCTTGCAGGAGCAGTTGATCCAGCGTCAGCAAGAGCTGCGCGAGTTCACCTCCAAACAGGCGCAATACCGCCAGCAACTCGGCCTGCAACGCCAGGAAATCAACATGTCCGAGCCGTTGGTGGCGCAGGGCGCGGTGTCCCCGGTAGAGGTGCTGCGCCTCAAGCGTGCCGAAGTGGAAACCCGTGGTCAGCTCGACGCTACTACGCTGGCGATTCCCCGCGCCGAATCGGCGATCAAGGAAGTGCAGCGCAAGATCGACGAAACCCGTGGCAAATTCCGCAGTGAAGCGCTGACACAACTCAATGAAGCCCGCACCGACCTGAACAAGGCCCAGGCCACCGGCAAGGCACTGGAAGACCGTGTCAGCCGTACGTTGGTCACCTCGCCAGTGCGCGGCATCGTCAACAAGTTGCTGGTCAACACCATCGGCGGCGTGATCCAGCCGGGTAGCGACATGGTGGAAATCGTCCCGCTGGATGACACCTTGCTCGTCGAAGCGAAGATTCGTCCGCAAGACATCGCGTTCCTGCATCCGGGGCAGGAAGCCATCGTCAAATTCACTGCCTATGACTACACCATTTACGGCGGGCTGAAGGCCCAACTGGAGCAGATCGGCGCCGACACCATCACCGATGAAGACAAGAAAACCACCTACTACATGATCAAGGTGCGCACCGAGCGCAGCCATTTGGGCACCGATGAGAAGCCATTGCTGATCATCCCGGGGATGGTCGCGTCGGTGGATATCATCACTGGCAAGAAGTCGGTGTTGAGTTATCTGCTCAAGCCGATTATCCGGGCCCGGGCCGAGGCACTGCACGAACGCTAAATCTTCAGTGGCCTTACTGGCCTCATCGCTGGCAAGCCAGCTCCCACAGGGTTTTCGGTTGGAACACGATTGTGTGCTCGACATCGGAAACTGTGGGAGCTGGCTTGCCAGCGATGGCATCAGTGAAATCGCCACATTACGCCCAGAAGTGACAAAAACCGTCACTCACCATCCAGTCCATTCCTCACCAACCGCCATATCGTTATTCATTAACGGTATTTAATTTCCAATTCTTATAGCTATAAAGTTACTCCCCTGCGTACCTGCCGACCAATCGGCGCGCCGCACGACCTGAACCAACACGCAATCCGCGTGAGTGTCTGATCGACGAGCGCGCCCGTGAGCGTGCCGTGCGTGGGAGATTGAAAGATGTCCGCAGCTACTGCCACCCCAAGCGCCGCGACCGCCGCGCCGCAAACCTTTGAAATTCGTCCGTTCAGCGGTGCCGTCGGTGCCGAAATCGTCGGCCTGGACCTGACCCGTCCGGTCAACGACCAGGACTTCGCCCGCATTCACCGCGCGCACCTGGATCATCACGTCGTGGTGTTCCGTGACCAACGCATCACCCCGCAACAGCAGATCGATTTCAGCCGCCGCTTCGGCGTGTTGCAGATCCACGTGCTCAAGCAGTTCCTGCTGGCCAACCACCCGGAAATTCTCATCGTTTCCAACATCGTCGAGAACGGCCAGAACATTGGCCTCGGCGATGCCGGCAAGTTCTGGCACTCCGACCTCTCCTATAAAGAGCTGCCAAGCCTCGGCTCGATGCTCCACGCGCAGGAGCTGCCCTCGGAGGGTGGCGACACCTTGTTCGCCGACATGCACAAAGCTTGGGACAACCTGCCTGAAGCGCTGCGCAAAGCCGTTGAAGGGCGCTCGGCCGCGCATTCCTACACCGCGCGTTACAGCGAAACCAAATTCGAAGGCAACTGGCGCCCGACCCTGACCCCGGAGCAACTTGCCCAGGTCGCCGAAGTGGTGCACCCGATCGTCCGTACCCACCCGGAAAACGGCCGCAAGGCTTTGTTCGTCAGTGAAGGCTTCACCACGCGCATCGTCGGTCTGCCAGAGGACGAGAGCAAACAGCTGCTCGCCGAGCTCTACGCCCATAGCGTGCTGCCGCAAAACATCTACCGCCATCGGTGGCAGCCCCACGACATGGTGTTCTGGGACAACCGTTCGCTGATCCACCTCGCCGCCGGCTGCCCCGCGCACCTGCGCCGCAAGCTGTATCGCACCACCATCCAGGGCGACGCGCCTTTCTGATTTTGCCGGAGATTCGATCATGTCCAAACGTCTTCCATTTGCACCGCTGGCCGCCGCCATTGGCCTCGGTTTCAGTCTGATCGCCGGCAGCCTGGTGGCGCCGACCGTGGCCCACGCCGAAGGTGAAATCCGTATCGCCGAACAGTTCGGCATTGTCTATTTATTGCTCAACGTGGTGCGTGATCAGGGCCTGATCGAGAAGTACGGCAAGCAGGAAGGCCTCGACATCAAGGTCGACTGGACGCAGCTCTCGGGCGGCGCGGCGGTCAACGACGCGCTGCTCTCCGGCTCGATTGACATTGCCGGCGCCGGTGTCGGCCCGTTGCTGACTATCTGGGATCGCACCCATGGCAAGCAGAACGTCAAAGCCGTGGCCTCGCTGGGCAACTTCCCTTACTACCTGGTGAGTAACAATCCCAAGGTCAAAACCATCGCCGATTTCACCGAGAAGGATCGCATTGCTGTGCCGGCGGTGGGGGTGTCGGTGCAGTCGCGCTTCCTGCAATACGCGGCGGCCAAGCAATGGGGCGACAAGGAATTCAATCGCCTCGACAAGTACACCATCGCCGTTCCGCACCCGGACGCGACGGCGGCGCTAATCGCCGGCGGTACCGAGCTGACCGGGCATTTCTCCAATCCGCCGTTCCAGGATCAGGCGCTGCAGAACCCGAATGTGCATGTGGTGCTCAACTCCTACGACATCCTCGGCCCGAACTCGCCAACCGTGCTGTTCGCCACCGAGAAATTCCGCAACGACAACCCGAAAACCTACAAGGCGTTCGTCGAGGCCCTGACCGAAGCGGCGCAATTTGCGCAGAACGATAAAGGCGCGGCGGCGGACACTTACATCCGCGTGACCAAAGCCAAAATCGACCGTGCCGAGCTGCTGAAAATCATCGACAACCCGCAGTTCGAATTCAGCGTCACGCCGAAAAATACCTATCCGCTGGCCGAGTTCCTCTACCGCGTCGGCGCGATCAAGAACAAACCTGAATCGTGGAAGGATTACTTCTTCCAGGACGCCAAACCGCTGCAAGGGAGCTGACCGACATGAACGCCCCTTTGCCAGGCCACGCGGCCAGCAACCCGGTCGCCAGCACGCAAGCGTTGCTGGCGGTCGATCAAGTCAGTCTCGAATACCGCACGCCGCAACGGGTGGTGCGGGCGACTCACCAGGTCAGTTTCGAAGTCGATCAGCAGGATCGCTTTGTGCTCCTCGGCCCGTCCGGTTGCGGTAAATCCACCTTGCTCAAAGCCGTCGCCGGGTTCATCCAGCCCTGCGACGGTGAGATCCGTCTGCAGGGCCAGCGCGTCGACGCGCCGGGGCCGGACCGGATCGTGGTGTTCCAGGAGTTCGATCAACTGCCACCGTGGAAAACCGTCAAACAGAACGTGATGTTTCCGCTGTTGGCCTCAAAAACCCTGAAGAAAAAAGAGGCCGAAGAACGCGCGCTGCACTACCTGGAAAAAGTCGGTCTGGCGGCGTTTGCCGATGCTTATCCGCATACCTTGTCCGGCGGCATGAAGGCGCGGGTGGCGATTGCCCGGGCGTTGGCGATGCAGCCGAAAATCCTCCTGATGGACGAGCCGTTCGCCGCACTGGATGCGCTGACCCGCCGTAAGATGCAGGAAGAGTTGCTGCTGCTCTGGGAAGAAGTGCGCTTCACACTGTTGTTCGTCACGCACTCGATTGAGGAGGCGCTGGTGATCGGCAATCGCATCCTGCTGTTGTCGCCGCACCCGGGGCGGGTGAGGGCCGAAGTGCACAGCCATCAATACAACTTGCAAAGCCTTGGCGGTGTGGCGTTTCAGGAATCGGCGCGGCGCATTCATCGGCTGTTGTTCGACGAAGGCCTGTCGCCGGAAACCGAACTGGACCACGACTTCAACGACATTCGCATCGCTTATTGAGCGGCCTGGAGGATAGCCCGATGAGCCATTCATCATCTGTACGTGAAGAATTCGAAACCGTGCTCGAACCGCTGACCAGCGTGCCGGTCGAGCGCGAATTACCGCTGAGCCAGCGGCTGTGGCAACAGGGCTGGCTGCGCAAAAGCCTGATTCTGATTTTGCTCGCGGTCATTTGGGAAATCGTCGCCCGGGTGCAGAACAACGATTTGCTGCTGCCAAGCTTTGTGCAGACCAGCCATGCGCTGTACGACGGTCTGCTCAGCGGCGAGTTGCTGGGCAAGGTGTGGATATCCTTGGTGGTGCTGCTCAAGGGCTATCTGATCGGTATCGTGCTGGCGTTTGCCCTGACCACACTGGCGGTGTCGACTCAGTTTGGACGGGATCTGCTGAGCACGCTGACCTCGATGTTCAATCCGCTGCCGGCGATTGCCTTGCTGCCGCTGGCTCTGCTGTGGTTTGGTTTGGGGCAGAACAGTCTGATTTTCGTGCTGGTGCATTCGGTGCTGTGGGCGCTGGCGCTGAACACCTACGCCGGGTTTCTCGGCGTGTCGGAAACCCTGCGCATGGCCGGGCGCAACTACGGGCTGAGGGGCATGCGTTTTGTGCTGTTCATCCTGATTCCGGCAGCGCTGCCGTCGATTCTCGCCGGGCTGAAAATCGGCTGGGCGTTTGCCTGGCGTACGTTGATCGCGGCTGAGTTGGTGTTCGGTGCAACCAGCGGCAAGGGCGGACTCGGTTGGTACATCTTTCAGAACCGCAATGAGCTGTACACCGACAAGGTGTTTGCCGGGCTGGCCGTGGTGATCCTGATCGGCTTGCTGGTGGAGAATCTGGTGTTCGACACGCTGGAGCGGGTGACAGTGAAGCGCTGGGGCATGCAGCGCTGATTGGTTAAAGCTTCTTTTATGTTGGTATTTCAATGTTTAAGTTTTGTGGCAGGGGGCCGTTAAAGGTGCATTGAAATCCACATTTAAAAGGAATTTCTTCTTTGGCCAGAGAAGGGTTTGAATCGAATATGAATGCAGGTAAACCCAATGTTGTAGGGTGGGTTTTGTCACTGTCGTTTTTTCTTTTTGTTACAAGCCTCGTCATATCCTCAAATGACCTGCTGACACCGGGTTGGGTTTTGGCCGTAACGTGCGCTTCGATGATCGCTGCCATATTTGGCGTCGTAATTCTGATCGAACAAAAGATTCTGAGACACTTCGGTAATTACGCAGTCTCCGCTTTCTTCTGGACGATACTCATTGGTGCAGCCACCTACTTTGCCAGAATGAAGGCGATAAGTGATATCAACAGTATTTTTCCCTTTGATGCATCAGCCCTTCCTATGACGTTAGTGGCCGGTACTGTTATTCAACTGATGATTTTTCTGTTTTGGCCCCTGGTTGCAGGGGCGGTTGTCGCCGCGATCTATCTTTTCGTCAAAGTACGAGACAGTGAGTTTTGGTCCGAGACACATCAAAATCCATTGGCAGTGATTTTTTCTGCCGCTCTGATTTGTTTCATGACAGGTATGAGCGCGTTTTACGTGGACCATTTTTTCTCGGAGACCAAACGTCTACAGATCCTGTACAGAGTCGCCCATGCGGCTGATTTCAGTTCGAATTTCAATTGCGCTGGAGTTGATTCAAAGCAGTATCACGTTTTGTTTGTGGGGCCGGAGCAGCGTCGTATCTCAATTGCAGAGATTATTCCGGAAACTTTCCTCTATTTCGGACCTCGTGTTGCTGACATCGTGCAAGAAGTGACGCTTCCCAGTAAGGAAAGTCTTGAGCTACAGGACTGTTTGCCAAGGATAGCGGAGACCCCTGATCCTCTCGCAGAGCGCATCAACGAATTGCATTTTGAAATGAAGCCGATCAACAACTAAGGGCTCAGCCCTCTGCTAGCATTGCGTCCGGATCAATCCAGATCCGCTACGAGTGCTCAGCATGCAACTCCCGGATATGAATCTTCTGGTTGCCCTCGACGCCCTTCTCGACGAGGGCAGTGTGGTTGGCGCTGCACGGCGGATGAACCTCAGCCCGGCGGCTATGAGCCGTACGCTGACGCGAATCCGCGAAGCCATTGGCGATCCGATTCTGGTGCGTGCCGGCCGGGGGCTGGTGCCAACGCCCAAGGCCCTGGAGCTGCGTGAACAGGTGCGCGATGTGGTCGAGCAGGCGGCGCTGCTGTTTCGCTCGGCGGACGACGTCGATCTGAGCACTTTGCGCCGCCGTTTCAGCATCCGCGCCAACGACTTTTTTATCGGCGTGTATGGCGGCAAGCTGTTCGACACCCTCGACCAGCAGGCCCCGCACTGCGAATTGCGCTTCGTCCCGGAGGGCGACGGTGACGACGAAGCGCTACGCGAAGGGCGTATCGATCTGAGTGTCAGCAACACCCGCCCAGTCACTCCAGAAGTCAAAGTGCAGAACCTGTTTTCCACGCATTTCGTCGGTCTGGTGCGTGAAGATCATCCGCTGCTCGAAGGCGAAATCACCGCCGAGCGCTATGCCGGGTTTTCCCATATCAGCATGTCGCGGCGGGGTATTGCCCGCGGCCCGATTGATACCGCGCTGAATGCGTTGGGGCTGGAGCGGCGGGTGGCGGTGATCGCGCCGAGTTTTCACGCGGCGATGTTTGCCTTGCCCGACTCCGACCTGATTTTGCCGGTACCCAAGGAAGCGCTACTCAGCGTGCGACGGTTGGGATTGAAGCTGCGCTCGTTCAACCTGCCGATCCCGTTGCCGACCATGATGCTGACCCAGGCCTGGCACCCGCGCTTCGACAAGGACCCGGCGCACCGTTGGCTGCGCGAAACCCTCAAGACTTGTTGCGATGAGACCTGGCTGGCTGCCCAGCCCTGATCCCGAAAATCACACAAACCCCCCTGTAGGAGTGAGCCTGCTCGCGATGGCGGTGTGTCATTCAATACATGCGTCGACTGACACAGAGCTATCGCGAGCAGGCTCACTCCTACAGGGGTTAATTATTGCGTCTGACGCACTTATAAGCTGCCAATAAGTCAATTTTCGTCAGTTGAAAGCCCGACTAAGATGCTCCGGTATTTTCCCCCGGAGTAGTTATTTCATGACATCCCTGACGGTCACGGCGCCCATCGCCGCGGCCAGCCCGGCCACGGCGGTCACGCCACCGGCGTTCGGGGCGCGGATCATCATCGGCCTGGTTGGCGTGCTGCTGGCGGTGCTGGTGTCGGGCCTCAACGAGATGGTGACCAAGGTCGCCCTGGCCGATATTCGCGGCGCGCTGAACATCGGCTACGACGAAGGCACCTGGCTGGTCGCCAGTTACACCGCCACCTCAGTGGCGGCCATGGCGTTTGCGCCGTGGTGTTCGGTGACCTTTTCGCTGCGCCGTTTCACCCTCTGCGCGATCAGTCTGTTCACGCTGCTCGGCGTGCTCTGTCCATTCGCCCCGAACTACGAAAGCCTGCTGCTGATGCGCACTCTGCAAGGCCTGGCCGGTGGTGCGTTGCCGCCGATGCTGATGACCGTCGCCCTGCGCTTTCTGCCGCCCAACTTCAAACTTTATGGCCTGGCCGGTTACGCGCTCACCGCAACCTTTGGTCCGGGGCTCGGCACGCCGCTGGCCGGGTTGTGGACCGAATATGTCGGTTGGCAATGGACGTTCTGGCAAATCATCGTGCCGTGCCTGATCGCCATGGTCATGATCGCTTACGGCATCCCGCAGGATCCGCTGCGCCTTGAGCGCCTCAAAGCGTTCAACTGGAAAGGCCTGCTGCTGGGGTTTCCGGCGATCTGCATGCTGGTGATCGGCCTGTTGCAAGGCAATCGGCTGGACTGGTTCGAGTCGAACCTGATCTGCGCGCTGCTCGGTTCGGGATCGCTGCTGCTGGTGGCGTTTCTGATCAACGAGTGGTCGCAGCCGATTCCGTTTTTCAAGTTGCAGATGCTCGGTATCCGCAACCTGTCGTTCGCGCTGATGACTCTGGCCGGTGTGTTGGTGGTGTTGCAGGCGGTGGTGTTGATTCCGTCGAGCTATCTGGCGCAAGTACAGGGTTATCGCCCGGTGCAGACCGCGCCGATCATGCTGATTGCGGCGCTGCCGCAGTTGATCGCGCTGCCGCTGGTGGCGGCGCTGTGCAACCTGCGTTGGGTCGATTGTCGCTGGGTGCTGGGGATCGGTTTGAGCATGCTGACGCTGTCCTGCCTCGGTGGGTCGCTGCTGACCTCGGAGTGGATTCGCGACAATTTCTACGTTCTGCAATGGCTGCAGATCTTCGGCCAGCCGATGTCGGTGCTACCGCTGTTGATGCTCTCGACCGGCAGCATCCAGCCAATGGATGGACCGTTTGCCTCCGCATGGTTCAACAGCGTGAAAGGCCTCGCGGCGGTGGTGGCCACCGGGGTGATCGAGGCGCTGACCACGGCCCGTCTGCATTTTCACTCGACCATGTTGGTCGACAGCCTCGGCAACTCGCCACTGGCCGATCACAGCGATCCGGGCCTTGCCCATCGCCTGCATGAACAGGCCGTGGTGCTGACTTCTTCCGATCTTTATCTGTGCATGGCTGGCGTCGCAGTGGCGCTGATCCTGCTGATTTTCTGGCTGCCGACGCGGATTTTTCCGCCGCGCGCGCCGACCTGATTGCGGTACTGAACAATGAAGGTTTTTATGACGACTCAAGCAAAGCAAAAACTCGCGGTCGCCGTGGCGGCTGCACTGGCGGTAGGCGTGCTGCTGTATCTGGCAGTGCCGGGCCTGTTTGGCAAACGTACTCAGCAAAACACCAATGATGCGTTCGTTTCCGCTGATTTCACTTTGGTGGTGCCGCGCGTGGCCGGATTCATCAAGGAAGTGCTGGTGGAGGATAACCAGCAAGTGAAGGCCGGGCAGTTGCTGGCGCTGATCGATGATCGAGATCTACGTGCCGCCGCTGAAGCCGCCGATGCACAAACGCTGGTCGCGAGGGCACAACTGCAAAATGCCAAGGCGACGCTGGAGCGCCAGACCTCGGTGATCGCGCAGGCGCAGGCTTCGGTGGTGTCGGCCAAGGCCGAAATGGCCTTCGCCCAACAGGAGCTGAACCGCTACAACCATCTCGCCGGCGTGGGTGCCGGTACCGTGCAGAACGCGCAACAGGCGCGCACGCGTATCGATCAGGCCACGGCACGTCTCGACACGGCCACGGCGAAACTGGCGGCCGAGCGCAAGCAGGTCGACATTCTCACTGCCCAGCGTGATGCCGCTGAAGGCACGTTGAAACACGCCCAGGCGGCGCTGGAAATCGCCAGTTTCGAACTCTCTTACACGCGCATCACTGCGCCGCAGGACGGTATGGTGGGCGAGCGTGCGGTGCGGGTCGGCGCGTATGTGACGCCGGGCAGCAAGTTGCTGGCGGTGGTGCCATTGAAGCAGGCCTACGTGGTCGGCAATTTTCAGGAAACCCAACTGACGGACGTGCAGCCAGGGCAGCAAGTGCAAGTGCGCGTCGACAGCCTCGGCGGCGAGGCCCTGAACGGTCGCGTCGAAAGTATTGCTCCGGCGACTGGAGTGACCTTTGCGGCGGTGAAGCCGGATAACGCCACCGGCAACTTCACCAAGGTGGTGCAGCGGATTCCGGTGAAGATTGTGCTGACGCCGGGTCAGCCGCTGGCCGAGCGTTTGCGGGTGGGGATGTCGGTGGAGGCGAGTATCGATACCCGCAGTTCGGCGACGTCGGTGCGTGAGGTGACTCAGCGATGAACAGTGTTGAATCGACTGACGCCATCGCTGGCAAGCCAGCTCCCACAAGGTCCACCGTTGGGACGAAACAATTCGGTCAACCTGCACAATCCCTGTGGGAGCTGGCTTGCCAGCGATTAGGCCATTTGCAGCCACTCACCTTGAGTGCCTTGCTCATGGCAAGCCTCACCGCCTGTACCGTCGGCCCCGACTTCCAGAAACCCGAAGCCACACAAATAGCCGACTGGGCCAAACCGAGCAAATCCGCCCCAAGCCAGGCCGTCAGCGAACCCCTGAATGAACGCTGGTGGGAAGTCTTCAACGACCCGCAACTTTCGGCCCTGACCCAACGCGCCGTGCGCAGCAACCTCGACCTGCAACTGGCCAGCAGCCGCTTGCAACAAAGTCGCGCTGCACGCCAGGTGATCAGCGCCGACCGCTACCCGAGCATCGCCGCCACTGGCAGCTACGCCCGCGAACGCAACAGCGGCAAAGGCCTGAACGACCCCTCCGGGCACAACGGCGATTCCGCGTTCAACCTGTGGGACGCCGGTTTCTCTGCGTCCTGGGAGCTGGATTTCTGGGGTCGTGTGCGCCGCGAAACCGAAGCCGCCGACGCCAACCTCGAAGTCGCCGAAAACGACCGTCGCGGTGTGCTGCTGGCAGTGCTTGCCGACACCGCGCAAAACTACATTCAGTTGCGTGGCGTGCAGAACACCCGCGCCGTCACCGAGCAAAACCTCGACGTGGCGCGGCACAGCCTGAAACTCTCGCAATTGCGTCTGAACGACGGCGTGGCGACCGATCTCGACGTCGCCGAAGCCGCCGCGCAAGTCGCCGCCATCGAGTCGCGATTGCCTGCGCTGGAACAACGGCAAGCACAGCTGATCAACGCGATCAGCCTGTTGATGGGCGAGCCACCGCAGGCCTTGGCCAAACAGTTATCCACAGACGCCGCAGTGCCGCAGTCGCCGCTGCAAGTTGCTATCGGCCTGCCGTCGCAACTGGCGGAACGGCGTCCGGACATCCGCCAGGCTGAGGCGCGCCTGCACGCGGCGACCGCCAACATTGGCGTGGCCAAGGGTGATTTCTATCCGCGCATCACCTTGTCCGGCAACCTCAGTTCGCAAGCCATGCAACTCAGCGATTTCGGCTCCTGGGGCTCGCGTGCCTTCGGCATCGGCCCGCAATTCAGCTTGCCGTTGTTCGACGGCGGCCGCCTGCGCGGCATGCTGCAACTGCGCGAAGCCCAGCAACAGGAAGCCGCCATCGGCTACCAGCAAACCGTGCTGCGCGCCTGGCATGAAATCGACGATCAACTGACCGCCTACAACGCCAGCCAGCGCCGCGCAGGCAGCCTCGCGGAAGCCGTACGCCAGAACCAGATCGCCCTGCGCACCGCGCAACAGCAATACGTCGAAGGCGTGGTCGACTTCGTCAACGTCCTCACCGTGCAAGGCGCGTTGCTGGCGACGCAGGAACAGTGGGTGGAGAGTTCGACCGGGGTTTCGCTGGCGATGGTTGGCTTGTACCGGGCGTTGGGTGGGGGTTGGGAGTCTGTTTATCCAATCGATAAAATGGTTACCAATAATCCGGTTTGATCACTGGTTTTTTGTGCGTAGCCACACGGTTTGGAAATTGATGAAGTCGCAGTTCTTCATTGGAAATAACGCGTCTCAACCAGTGCGAGTTATCTTTCAAAGAACCTGGAGGAGGGCGAACAGAACCCGTCCGATAAGGAAGGATCACTCCAATGATCAGGGCGGGAAAATCTGTTCGAAGCGCCTTCAGTGCAGGGGTCATATCGGTATCACTGGAAACCAGAATGATCTGATCAATACTCTCGGCACATTCGAGCATTGTTTGTCGGCTCGCGGTGCGATACATGCTGATTGCTATATGAACATCGGTTTCTTTTTCTTCCAGCTTCCAGATATCGACTTTGTCCTGACGTGACGCATGGGTGTTTTTATCTACAAACCTTGGCGCTTTGGCTGGCTCTAATTGATGTCTTCCGAAATGCACGGCGACCTTGCTGGCACGCAAAGCCCTCACGTATGCATCCTGAGCCTCTTTGGAAACGCGGCCACGGGTTGCCAACTGGGGTTTGATTGGAGAAGTGAAATAGTCAATCGATACGATTGAGCTTTGAGGGTTTTCGATGAAGGCTATGTGCGTCAGCAGGCTGTGCAGGTTCAGCCATTTATAGGGTGTACCAGCGAGCAAGCCGTAAAACAGGTTGTAGCCATCAACGAAAAATGCGGTTCGCACAAAAAATCCTCAGAAACGAAAAAACCGGCCTAGGCCGGTTTTTTCATCCCCAACTGCCAGCGAACTGAATCGCTACGTACGGGGTTGAGTAAGGCAATCCTAGATTGAGCGCGTCATGCAGGTCAACCACCAAAAAATTGCAGGCTCACTCCGCTGGTTTATCTCCAGCACCGGCTCGCCAGTTTTGGTTGCTAATACCAACCGGGGTCAAGCCATTTAAGGGCTTCTGTATTAGAGGTTGTTGCAGAGAAAGGTACATTTGGCCTGCGTTTATTCTCGTAGGTAGCTTGTCTATCACCATTTTCGTAATGAGCAATTGGTAGTGTCCTCAACTCATGTAGGAAGTCGGAGGTTTGCCTACCTTTTTTAAACAACTATGGAGCAGCCCTCTCTTTTGAAACATTACATTTCCATGGAGTACTGGCCTTTCGCTTGACGCTAACCCCCGCTGTCGTAGACTCCGCACATCCGTCAGGGAGTAGCGGTTATGTCGCGTTGTCGTGGTTGGGTTATCGGATTGACCTTCTTAACGTGCACGGTTCAGGCGCAAACGCCCGGGCCAGACGATCCGCTGCTGGATAGCGCAGCGACTGGCGCAGTTGCCGCGAGCAGTGAGGCCCGGGGTGTGTTGCGCGCTCGCGATCAGGCGACGCTGGCCAGTGAGTTGTCGGGGCGGATTGTCGAGTTGCCGTTCAGCGAGGGCGAGTCGTTCAAGAAGGGTGACACCCTGGCGCGATTCGATTGCTCGGCCTATCAGGCCCAGCTCAATGCCGCGCAGGCCGCCAATCGTGGTGCCGGTGAAGAGCTGACGCACAACAAGCAACTGGCCGCGCTCAATTCTGTTGGCCGCTTCGAAGTCGCGCGGGCCGAGGCCAAGGTCAGCGAGACCCAGGCGCAATCTCAGGTTTATCAGGTGCAGGTCAAACGCTGCAGCGTGATCGCGCCGTTCGATGGGCAAGTGGTGGAGCGCAAGGTTCAGCGCTACGAAAGCGTACCGGCCGGCGCGCCGCTGCTCGATGTCGTCGATAACCGCACCCTGGAAATTCATCTGCTGGTGCCGTCGCGCTGGATGGCTCGGCTCAAGCCCGGCCAGACCTTCAGCTTCGTCCCTGATGAAACCGGCCAGCCGATCGATGCCACGGTTAAACGCCTGGGCGCGCGAATCGATGAGGGCAGTCAGACACTGTTGCTAGTCGCAACACTTCCCGAAGCCAAAGGCTTGCTGGCCGGCATGAGCGGCACGGCGCGTTTCCCGGAGCTTAAGTGAACGCGCCGGTGAGCGGCACCGCCGAGCAGGTGTTCGCGCGGTTTCTCGACCTCGAACGCCAGACCCGCGCCGCCCGTGATGCTTCGCAACTGGCCTACAGCCTGGTCAATGACGGCCAGTCGCTGTTCGGTTTTCGCCATGCGGCGCTGTTGATCGCCGGCAAGGTGCAAGCGGTGACAGGCGTCAGTGCAGTAGAGCCGAATGCGCCGTTCGTGGCGTTTGTCGAGCAAGCCGTGGCACAGCTGTTCAAGCAGGACGTGTTGAAACAGGCACGGGTGATTACGCCAGAAATGGTCAGCGACTCGATCCAGGCCGATTGGCGCAGCCTGTCTGCCGCGCAGGTGTTCTGGCTGCCGTTGATTGATCGCGACGGTCAGGTCTTCGGCGGTTTATGGCTGGCCCGCGATGTGCCGTGGAATCCCTCCGAACAAGTGCTGTTATCGCAATTGGGCGATACCTACAGCCATGCCTGGCTGGCGCTGCAACCACGCAAACCGTGGCGACTGCGCTGGACACGCAAACGGCAGGTGGCGCTGGTCGCCGTCGTATTGCTCGGACTGCTGATCCCGGTGCGCCAATCGGTGCTGGCGCCGGCCGAAGTGGTGCCGCTGGGCGGGCGCGTGGTGGCAGCGCCGCTGGACGGGGTGATCGCCGAATTTCTGGTCAAACCCAATCAGACGGTGAAAACCGGCGACGTCTTGCTGCGGTTTGAAAACACCACGCTCAGGGCCCAGGCCGATGTCGCTGAACGCGCATTGGGCGTGGCCGAGGCGGAACTGAAATCCAATTCCCAGCGCTCGTTTGCCGATGCCGAATCCAGCTCGCGGGTCGATTTGCTCGCCGCCCGCGCCGAGCAGAAACGCGCCGAACGCGACTACGCCCGCGAGTTGCTCAAGCGCAGTGAAGTGCGTGCCGAACGCGACGGCATCGCAGTGTTTGCCGATGCCGAGCGCTTGACCGGCAAACCGGTGCAGACCGGCGAGCGGTTGATGGAAATCGCCGATCCGAACCAGGCTGAACTGCGCATCGAACTGGCGGTGGGCGATGTGATCGCGCTGGACCCTGGCGCCGAAGTCTCGCTGTTTCTCGACAGTGATCCGCTGAAGCGCCACCTCGCCACGCTGGAGCGCTCGGCCTACGAGGCGCAACCGACCGCCGGCGGGCAACTTGCGTACCGCTTGGACGCCAATTTCGCCGATGCCCCACCGCGCATCGGCCTGCGCGGTACCGCGAAAATCTTCGGCGATCGCGCACCGTTGGCGTTGTACCTGCTGCGTCGGCCACTGGCCGGCCTGCGCCAGAGCGTGGGCCTGTAAATGCATCTGCCGAGCCTGCGTGCCGACCTGCAATTGTCGCCCGCAGCGCCGGCATTGGACGGCTCGCCGCGCTGGACGCTGGCCGATCCGGTGCGCGGTCGCTATTTCAAACTCGGTGCGGCAGCGATGCGCCTGTTGCGTCACTGGTCGCTGGGCGATGCCGAACAAGTCTTGCGCGCTGCCAATCGCGAACCGGGTCTGCCGCTTGCGGACGGCGAGCTTGAGCAGTTGCTGGAGTTTCTGCGCGGTCACGAATTGATCAGCGCCATGGATGATCAGCAACGCGCCAGTTATCGGCTCAAGGCCTTGGCGCAGAAACAGAGCCTGTGGCAAATCCTGCTGCATCAATATCTGTTTTTCCGCATTCCACTATGGCGCCCGGACGCGTTTCTCAATCGCGCCTGGCCGTGGCTGGAACGCTTCGGTCCGCGCCTGCTGCGCTACGGTTTGCCGGCAACGTTGGCGCTGGGGGTGTTTCTGGTCTCGCGGGACTGGCAACGGTTTGTTGGCACCTTCCCGCACCTGTTCAGCCTCGGCGGCGCCCTGGCGTTCGGGGTGGCGCTGTTTTTCGCCAAGCTGTGTCACGAGTTTGGTCATGCGTTTATGGCCAAACGCGCCGGTTGCCGGGTGCAGAGTATGGGCGTGGCGTTCATGGTGCTGCTGCCGATGTTCTACACCGATGTCAGTGATGCCTGGCGGGTCAATGATCGTCGCGCCCGGTTGCTGATCGGGGCGGGCGGCGTGCTGGCCGAGCTGCTGCTGGCGTGTGTCGCCTTGCTGGTGTGGTCGCTGATGCCCGATGGCCCGGGGCGTACGGCTGCGTTCATGCTCGCCAGCGCAACATGGATCACCACGCTGGTGGTCAATCTCAATCCGTTCATGCGCTTTGACGGTTATTTTCTGATCAGTGATTTCTGGGAAGTCGACAACCTTCAGGGCCGCGCGTTTGCCTTGTGTCGCTGGCGCTTGCGCGAGTTTTTGTTCGGCTATGGCGCACCCGCGCCGGAGCCTTGGTCGCCGAAGATGCAACGGCGTTTGCTGATCTGGGGGTATGGCTCGTGGTTGTGGCGTGCGGCGTTGTTTTTCGGGATCGCGCTGGCGGTCTATCACCTGTTCTTCAAGGTGTTGGGGATTTTCCTGATGCTGGTGGAACTGGTGTGGTTCATCTTTTTGCCGATCATGCGTGAGTGGCGCCAGTGGTGGACCCGCCGCGAGCAGGCGCATGGTCCGCGGGTGTTGCTCAGCAGTCTGGCGGTACTCGCGCTGTTGCTGGTGCTGATCGTGCCGTGGCGCAGCTCGGTGGAATTGCCGACGATGCTTGAGGCCGGGCGCGCCAGCGCCTTGCATGCGCCGACCGCGGCGCGGGTCAAAGCGGTGAAGGTGCAGGACGGTGCAACAGTCGCGCAGGGCGATGTACTGATCGAACTTGAATCGCCGGACCTTGAGTCGCGACTGGCAATTGTCCGCCGCGAGATCCAGATCCAGCAGTTGCTGATGCGGCGTCAGGCCGGTCGCAGTGAAACCGCCGCCGATGCCGGCATCGTCGAGCAACGGCTGGCCGAAGCCGTCGCCGAGTATCGAGGCCTGACGGCCCAGCGCGAGCGCTTGCTGCTACGCGCACCGCATGCCGGCAGCGTGCGGGATCTACTGCCGAACCTGACGGTTGGCCGCTGGCTGTCGACCAAGGACGCATTGGCCCGGGTCGTCGAGGATGGCGCACGCCTGCGCGGCTATCTGGCCGAGGCCGAGTTGTGGCGGGTCAAGCCCGGCGCCAGTGGCCGCTTCATCGCTGATGACCCGATGCACCCGGCGCTCGCCGTGCAACTGAATGAAATCGACACCAACGGCGTGGCTTACGTCGATCAGGAGGCATTGACCTCCGATCACCACGGGCCGATTGCCGTGCGCCGCGATCAACAGCAACGCGCGGAACCCGTGCAGGCGCAATACGGCGTGCGATTGAGTGCGCTCGATACAGCAGCGACACCGCTGCAACCGTTGCGCGGTGTGGTGGTTTTGCAGGGCAGCGGCGAGTCATTGTTGGGCGTCGCGTGGCGGCGGATGGCGGCGCTGGGGGTCAGGGAAAGCGGTTTCTAACGGAGAGTGGCGATGACGGATAACGCAGCAGTGGCAGCTGAGGGATTGGTGGTGCGGCCTTCGCGGGCAACCGACGGGCCATTTCTGCACAGCCTGTATCAGACGGCGCGGCCGGATCTGCAATGGATCGACGGCGAGCAGGAGCGGGTGCAACAAGTGGTCGCCCAGCAGTTTCAGGTGCAGGAGCAGGGTATGGGCGACAACTACCCGAATGCCATGCACTACGTGGTGGAAAAACTCGGCACGGCCATCGGCGCGCTGAGTACCGATTTCGGCGCCAACGAGATTCGCGTGCTGTATCTGGCCTTTAACCCGCAGGCGCGCGGCCAGGGTTTTGGCCGCGCCGTGCTGCAAGGGGTGCAGAAAGCCGCGCAACAGCTTCGCTGCCCGGTGGCGACGGTGGTCTGGACCAACAATCCCCACGCGCGCCGACATTATCTGGCGTTGGGTTTTGCCGTTGAAGAAAGCAATCCCGCCGCCGAACGTCTGGTCTGGTATCCCCAGTAACCCGTACGCAAACGAGTCAGTTAAAGGTGACGTGAAAGTAAGCCAGCGCCGGGTCCCGGCCCATCGGTGGCACCCGTGAGACGAAGATACCTTCGACCCGCCCCAGTTCCGGTAGCTCCAGGGCACACAAGCCGTCGACAAATTCAGTCGGTTCCAGACTGTTCAATTGGACGCAGAACGGCATGCGCTCGCTGTAGCGCATTTTCGCCAGCGGGTTTTCTTCGAGTTCCCCGATGTGGATTTGCAGCGCACTGCCATCGGGCAATTGCAGGGTGCCGACACGGCCCAGCAGCGCCTCGAAATGTTCGCTTTTAACCGTTTGCAGCATGGTCTCGCTCCAGCCAGTTGGGAGGCCGGGGGAGAAGGCTCCCCCGGCGATCGGTCAGTTGCGCGAAGGAAAAATGCCCTGCAGGGCGATGCTGAAGTTGAGCACCAGATACGGGTTCATGATCGCCATCGGCAAGCCATTGCCGGTGGGGCTGATCGTGCCGCTGATGGTAGTCGATGCGCCTTTGAGGGGAATGGCGGAGGCGCCTTGCGCGTCGGAGTAGATATTGGCCAGCCCCGGACCGGTGCCCGAAGCGCCCATGTAAGAATTGGTCGCCGTCGGCGTGCCCACCGGGTTGCTCGCCGGGTTGGCCAGTTGCACGGTGGTGTTGGCGGTGAGGCCCGCCAGTGTGTGGGTGTGGTTCGGCAGATTGTTGAGGGTCGCGGTGACTTGTTCGGCGCCGGAGATTTCACCCATCACCCGCGGCGTCAGGCCCGGGCCGTTGCCCTGGCAGATCGGCATTCGGCTTTGCAGGTTGGGGAGTCCGAAGGTCTGGACACCATTACCGCCATAGGTGGTGCCCAGCAGTGCAAACAACGCCTGGTATTGCGAAAGGTTCATCAACTGCCCGTTGCACTGCGCCCATCCACTGGGCGCGTAGTTGAAGGCAAACGTCAGAACAGTGCCCATGTAAACGTCCATAAGATCCTCATCCTTTTGATTGGTGGTCGGCGGGCCAATCGTGGATTCGGGCAGTGCCGATGCCTTCACCTGCCATGGCCAGGTCTCGCCACGCCAGAGCGTAGACGCGGATTGGCAAGGTTGCCGGATGTCGTGAAAGCGCAAACCGGCATCGACGGTGGTCCCGTGGCTGACCTACAGTGACGGGCAGGTTTCGACTCATGGGTGCGTGGTCTTGCGGCGCGGCGAAGAGGCAACGATGGCGGTAAACAGAGTCACGCCGGTAGGCGACACACAGGACCCGCACGCGACACCGGGGTCGGGGTTTGGCAGCTTGCCTTTGATCCGCTGGGGCAGGGAACTCTGGTTGCTGCCGATCCTGCTGCTGGCGGCGGCAGTGCGTTTTTACGACCTGACGGCGGCGGCGATCTGGGGCGACGAGGGCTCCAGCCTGCTGCTGGCGCGTTACTCGCTGGCCGGGATCTGGCAGCACGCGGCGTTCGATGTGCATCCGCCGCTGTATTTCATGTTGCTGCATGGTTGGATCGAACTGTTCGGCGACGGCATTTTTGCGCTGCGCTGTCTCAGCGCGTTGGCCGGTATTGCAGCGGTCGGCCTCGGCGTGTGGCTGGTGGATCGACTGGCCACGCGCCGCGCGGCAATCATCGCCGGCGTGCTGCTGGCGTTGTTGCCGACGGCGGTGCGCTACAGCCAGGAAGTGCGCATGTATTCGCTGCTCGGGTTGCTGTTGATCGCGGCTACGCTGGCGCTGGTCTACTGGATCCGCCGCCCGCAACGCCACCGCTATCTGGTGTTTTATGCGCTGTTGATGAGCGCCGCGTTCTACACCCACTACTTCGCCGTGCTGGCAGCGCTGTGCCACTGGGTTTATCTGGGGCTGATCCGTGTGCAGCACGGCTATCGGTTCCGGCATATCCAGCGTGCCAGTTGGTGGCTGGCGAATCTGGCGATCGTCGCGTTGTACCTGCCGTGGCTGCCCAATCTGCTCGATCTGATGCAGCACATGGAGCAACTGAAAGTCGGTGGTGATGTCGGCTGGGAAGACCCGGTCACGCTGTCGTCACTGCCGTCGATGGTCTGGTCATGGCTGATTCAGGACGACGGCGAGCAGCTGCCGTTGCCGGTTTTTCTGGCGCTGCCATTGGCGCTTCTGGTGCTGGCGGCGGTGGCGGTGGTGCGTGATCGCAGCGTGTCCCGTGGCAGTGTGCTGCTGGCGCTCTACACCGGACTGCCGCTGGTGCTGGTGTTTGCCGTGTCGTGGATCACGCCAGTGTTCATCGAGCGCTATCTGACCGCTTATGCGCTGGGCCTGCCGCTGCTGGCGGCGCTGGCCATTGACCGTTTGTACAGCCGCGTGCGGGTGCTCGCGCTGGCGGTGCTGGTGTCGTTGATCGCGGTGGAAATGGTGGGCGTGAACAACAACGCCACGGTCGACAGCAATGATCAGCTCGACCATGTGGTGAATTACGTCAATCAGCATTTCCAGCCCGGTGACCGCATTGTCACCAGTGACATGCTCTGGTACCTGAGTTACGTCTATTACGACCGCACCGGTGCTCAAGTGCGCCTCTACACGCCACCCACGGCGGACGGCCATTCGACGCGGCCGAACGAGTACGGATTTGGCACGCTGGTGACCGCCGACGTCTACCTCGACAGCCTTGCCGAGTTGCCCGGCAAGGACCGGGTCTGGCTGGTCGGAACCTTCGGTGATCCGGGCGAGTTCCCGTCGCTGCCCAAGGCTTGGCAAGCCAGTGGCGAGGTGCACGCGGGCGGGGTTCAAGCGCGACTGTTCGTGACGAAATCGGCGGCTGAATAAGCCTGGGGCGAAGTAAATCGTTTCACCTTTTTATTCGCGATTAAAAACTGGCTGCTTAGTCATTATTGCTCTGAATTGATATCAAAACACTACTAGTCGAAGGGTTTTTGTTGAACTACGCTTTGTCGGACAAAAGGACTTTCGATTACGGTGAAGGGATTGCAGCAGTTCCACTTTATCTCCGGCTTGCCGCGCTCAGGCTCGACCCTGCTTTCTGCGATTCTTTTGCAGAACCCGCGCTTTCACGCCGGCATGACCAGCCCGGTCGGCTCCCTCTTCTCCAGCGTCCTCGAACAATGCAGCGCCGGCAGCGAATTCGGCGCGGTCATCGACACTCAGATGCGCCGCCGTTTACTGCGCGGACTGTTTGAGTCCTTCTACGCCGACAAGGCTGACAAACCGGTGGTGTTCGACACCAACCGGCAATGGAGCTCGCGGCTGCCGGCGCTGAATGACCTGTTTCCCAAGGCCAAAGTGATCGCTTGCGTGCGCAACGTCGCCTGGGTGATGGACAGTCTCGAGCGGTTGTACCGCGCCAATCCCTATGAAAACACCAAGCTGTTCGGCGATGCCGTCGAGCGCAACACCGTCTACAGCCGCTGTGAAACCCTGGCCCAGCGCAATCGTCTGGTCGGTTTCGCCTGGGCGGCGCTCAAGGAAGCCTATTACGGCGAGCAGGCCGATTCGCTGTTGATCATCGACTATGACTTGCTGACCCAGGCCCCGGAACGGGTGTTGCGGCTGGTCTACGAGTTCATCGGCGAGCCATGGTTCGAACACGATTTCGAGCACCTGGCCTATGACGCCCCGGAATTCGATCAGGCCCTCGGCGTGGCTGGCCTGCACAAGGTCAAACCCAAGGTGGCCCTGCAGTCGCGGCGCACCATCCTGCCACCGGATCTGTTCAAGCAATACGCCGATTTGTCCTTCTGGCTCGATGGCTCAGCCAGCGCCGCCAATGTCATTCGTATGAAGTCCGACGCCGCGATCAGTTGATCGCGGCGTTTTTCATTGATGCATCAACAACTGTGTTCGAGTCCGGGTGAGCAACATGTGGTGGAGCAAGAAGCAAGCGCAGGGAACCGCAGGCCAACGCACGCTGGCGGCGCCGATGATCATGCCGCTGGAACCGCGCATGCTGTTCGACGGCGCTGTCGCCGCCACCGTGGCCGACACCGCAGCCCAAGCCGATAGCCACCCCGCGGCGGACGCGGCCAAGACGCCCACCGCCGATCACCCGACGATCAGCAAGGACACCCACGGTCAGGCTGACGCCACCCCGGCCGTCAGCCCTGTCGCAGTGCCAGGCCAGAGCGTGGTGTTTGTCGATTCGCGGGTCAAGGATGCCGACAGCCTGCTCAAAGGTGTCGCGCCCGGCGCGCAAGTGGTCAAGCTCGATGCGAGCAAGGACGGTTTGCAGCAGATCGCCGATTACCTCAGTCAGCATCAGGGCGTCAGTTCGGTGCAGATCATTGCTCACGGCAATGCCGGCGACCTGTGGCTGGGCAACAGCTATCTGTCTGCCGACAACGTCGCGCAACGCAGCGCGATCCTCGGTGAAATCGGCAAGGACATGAATGCCGGCGGCGACATCCTGATCTACGGCTGCTACACCGCTGAAGGCGATCGCGGCTTGAGCTTCGTCGATTCTCTGGCACAGCTGACCGGCCGTGATGTGGCGGCTTCGAACAACCGTACCGGCGTGGGTGGCGATTGGGATCTGGAAATCGCCACCGGCACCATCGAAAGCGCCAACGTGCTGTCGACCAAGGCCATGAGTGAATATCAGTGGGGCCTGGCCACGTGGACCGCCACCAACAATGCGAACACCGGGGTCGGCTCGCTGCGGGCAGCCCTGGCGTCGGCGCAGAACGGCGATATCGTCACGTTCAGCTCCGGCATGACCGTGCAACTCACCTCTGAACTGCTGATCAACAAGAGCATCACTGTCGATGGCGACCTGAACAACGACGGCGTGGCGGACGTGACCCTCGATGGTCAGTACAAAACCCGCGTCGTGGAAGTCACCTCGGCCAGCACTGTGACCCTCGATGGTCTGGTGATCACCCGGGGACTGGTCTCCGGCAACGGTGGCAATGGTGGCTACGGCGCGACCGGCGCCATGGGTGGCGGGATATTCAACGCCGGAGTCCTCACGCTGAAAAATGTCTCGGTCACCGGTAACGCGGCGGCGGGTGGCGGCGGCGGTGGTGGCGTCACGGGCGCCAACTATGGCGGCGGTGGTGGCGGGGGCGGCGGCCTCGGCGGTCAGGGCGGCGGTCATGGCGGCATCGCCGGGCCGGGCACCGGTACGCTGGGCGGCCAGGCTGGCAGCGGTGGCGTCGGCGGTTACGGTGGCGGTTACGACGCGACGCACATGGGCGGTCGCGGTGGCTCCACGACGGGCGGCGCCGGCGGGGTGGGCACGGCCGATTACAGCAACGGCGGCAATGGCGGCACGGCCAGTAACGGCACCATTTCCATTGGCGGCGGCGGTGGCGGTTCCGGCTGGGACAAGGTCGGCGGTGTCGGCGGTAATGCGGCCGGCGGCATTTACAACGCCTCCACCGGTACCCTGAAAATCGTCGGTACTTCGGTCATCAGCAACAACATCGGCGCGGGCGGCGGTGGTGGTGGCGGCAGCGGCCTGGGCAGCAACAATCTGAACGGCGGCGATGGCGGGCGAGGGGTCGGCGCGATCTGGAACCAGGGCGGCACGGTGCTGATCACCGCCGCCAACTTCAGCGCCATCAGCGGCAACGCTGCCGGCAGCGGCGCCGGCGGTACAGAACTCGGCGGCGGCGTCACCGGTTCTGTGCCGTTGGCCTTCGCGGCGATCTACAACAACGGTGGCACGCTCAACACAGCCTATGTGGAGCCGCCGACCGCAACCATCGTGATGGCCGACACGGCGCTGAAAATCGGCGAAACCTCGCTGGTGACCATCACCTTCAGCCGCGCAGTGAGCGGTTTCACCAACGCCGACCTGACGATTGCCAATGGCACGCTGACGGCGGTGAGCAGCAGTGACGGCGGCCTCACCTGGACCGCGACCTTCACCCCAACCAACAACATCACCGACAGCACCAACCTGATCACCCTCGACAACACTGGGGTAAATGCGATCAGCGACGGCGTGGCGGGCGTCGGTACGACCAACTCCGTCAATTACGCGATCGATACCGCCCGGCCGACCGTGACCATTGTGATGGCCGATACGGCAATAAAGATCGGTGATACCTCGCTGGTGACTTTCACCTTCAGTGAAGCCGTGACCGGTTTCACCAACGCCGACCTGACCATCGCCAATGGCACGCTGACGGCAGTCAGCAGCAGCGACGGCGGCATTACCTGGACGGGGACGTTCACCCCGACCGCCAGCATCACCGACACCACCAACCTCATCACCCTGGACAACACCGGCATCGCTGACCTGGCGGGCAACGCCGGCAGCGGCACCACCGACTCGAACAATTACGCGATCGATACCGTACGGCCGACGGCGACCATTGTTGTTGCCGACACCAATCTGGCGGCAGGCGAAACCTCGGTGGTGACCATCACGTTCAACGAAGCGGTGAGTGGTTTCACCATCGCCGATCTGACCGTGGCCAACGGCATCCTGAGCGGACTGAGCAGTAGCGACGGCGGCATTACCTGGACGGCCACGCTGACGCCAACCACAAGCGTCACCGACACCACCAACCTGATCACGCTGGACAACACCGGGGTCAATGATCTGGCCGGCAACGTCGGCAGCGGCACCACCAATTCCAACAACTACGCGATCGACACCGTGCGGCCGACGGCGACCATCGTCGTCGCCGACAACGCGCTGAAAATCGGCGAAACCTCGCTGGTGACCATTACCTTCAGCGAAGCGGTGAGCGGGTTCACCAACGCCGACCTGAGCATCGCCAACGGCACGTTGACGGCGGTCAGCAGCGGCGATGGCGGCATCACCTGGACGGCGACTTTCACGCCGACCGCGAGCATCACCGATACGACCAACCTGATCACCCTGAACAACACCGGTATCAGCGATCTGAATGGTAATACCGGCAGCGGCACTACTGACTCAAACAACTACGCCATCGATACCGTGCGCCCGACCGCGACCATCGTTTTCGCTGACAACAGCCTGAAAATCGCTGAGACCTCGCTGGTGACCATCACCTTCAGCGAAGCGGTGAGCGGGTTCACCAACGCCGACCTGACCATTGCCAACGGCACGTTGACGGCGGTGAGCAGCAGCGACGGCGGTGTGACCTGGACCGCGACGTTCACGCCGAGCGCGAACATCACCGATGCCACCAACGTCATCACCCTCGACCAGACCGGCGTCGCCGACCTGGCGGGCAACGCCGGCACTGGCACCGTCGATTCTGGCAACTACGCCATCGACACCCAGCGCCCGACCGCCACCATCGTGGTGGCGGATGCCAGCCTGAGCGCCGGTGAAACGTCGTTGGTAACCATCACTTTCTCGGAAGCGGTGAGCGGTTTTACCAACGCCGATCTGACGATTCCCAACGGCACATTGACCGCCGTCAGCAGCAGCGACGGCGGGATTACCTGGACCGCGACGTACACGCCGACGGTGGGGATCAACGACGCAACCAACGTCATTACCCTGACCAATACCGGCATTGCCGACCTGGCCGGCAACGCCGGCAGCGGCACGACCAACTCCAACAATTACAGTATCGACACGGTGCTGCCGACAGCCACTGTGATCATTGCCGACACCTCACTGAAAATCGGTGAGACCTCGCTGGTGACCATCACCTTCAGCGAAGCGGTGACCGGTTTCACCAATGCCGACCTGACGATTGCCAACGGCACCCTGACGGCGGTGAGCAGCAGCGATGGCGGCGTCACCTGGACAGCGACTTTCACGCCAACCAGCAACATCACTGACGCCACCAACCTGATCACCCTCGACAACAGCGGCGTGCAAAACCTGTCAGGCAACGCCGGTAGCGGCACCACCGTTTCCAACAACTATGCCGTCGATACCGTACGGCCGACCGCGACCATCGTGGTCGCCGACACGGCGCTCGGCGTCGGCCAGACTTCGCTGGTGACCATCACCTTCAGCGAGGCGGTCAGCGGCTTCACCAACGCCGATCTGACCATCGCCAACGGTACGTTGAGCGCGGTCAGCAGCAGTGACGGCGGCATCACCTGGACGGCCACCTTCACGCCGTCTGCGGGAGTCACCGACACCAGCAACCTCATCACCCTGGACAACACCGGTATCGCCGACCTCGCTGGCAATGCTGGCAGCGGCACCACCGATTCCAACAACTACGCGGTCGACAGTCAGCGCCCGACCGCCACCATCCTGGTGGCGGATGCCAGCCTGAGCGCCGGTGAAACGTCGTTGGTAACCATCACTTTCTCGGAAGCGGTGAGCGGCTTTACCAACGCTGACCTGACGATTCCCAACGGCACATTGACCGCCGTCAGCAGCAGCGATGGCGGTATTACCTGGACCGCGACTTACACGCCGGCGGCCGGAATCAATGACGCAACCAACGTCATTACCCTGGCCAATGCCGGCATCGCCGACCTGGCCGGTAACGCCGGCACCGGCGCCACCAATTCCGGCAACTTCACCATCGACACCGTAGTGCCGACGGCGACCGTGATCATTGCCGACCCCTCGCTGAAAATCGGCGAGACCTCGCTGGTGACCATCACCTTCAGCGAAGCAGTGACCGGTTTCACCAACGCCGACCTGACGATTGCCAACGGCACCCTGACGGCGGTGAGCAGCAGCGATGGCGGCATCACCTGGACGGCAACCTTCACGCCGACCAGCAACATCACCGACGCCACCAACCTGATCACCCTCGACAATTCCGGCGTGCAAAATCTGTCCGGCAACGCCGGCAGCGGCACCACCGATTCGAACAACTACGTCGTCGACACCGTACGGCCGACCGCGACCATCGTGGTCGCCGACACGGCACTGGGTGTCGGTGAGACCTCGCTGGTGACCATCACCTTCAGCGAGGCGGTGAGCGGCTTCACCAACGCCGACCTGACCATCGCCAACGGTACGTTGAGCGCGGTCAGCAGCAGTGACGGCGGCATCACCTGGACGGCAACGTTCACGCCGTCTGCGGGAGTCACCGACACCAGCAACCTCATCACCCTGGACAACACCGGCATCGCCGATCTGGCGGGCAATACCGGCAGCGGCACCACCGATTCGAACAACTACGCGGTCGACAGTCAGCGTCCGACCGCCACGATCGTCATGAGTGATAGTGATGTGCGTCCCGGCGAATCCGCGCTCGTCACGATCACCTTCAGCGAAGCGGTCAGCGGCTTCGACAATAGCGACCTGAGCGTCGCCAACGGCACGCTGAGTAACGTCTCGTCGAGCGACGGCGGCATCACCTGGACGGCGACGTTTACCCCAACCATCGGCGCCAGCGATGCCACCAACCTGATCGTCCTGAACAACAGCGGCGTCAGTGATCTGGCGGGCAATACCGGCACCGGTACCACCAACTCGGCCAACTACGCGGTGCAGACCGAAGTGCCGACCGCGACCATTGTCGTCGCGGATACCGCGCTCAAGGCCGGTGAAACTTCCACGGTGACCATCACTTTCAGTGAGGCCGTCAGCGGTTTCGACAATGCCGATCTGAGCATTGCCAATGGCACCCTGAGCAACGTCAGCAGCAGCGACGGCGGCGTGACCTGGACGGCGACGTTCACGCCAACCAGCAACATTACCGACACCAGCAATCTGATCACCCTCAACAATGCCGGCGTGACCAACGCCTCGGGCAACAGCGGTGTCGGCTCCACCGATTCGAACAACTTCGCCATCGACACGGCGCTGCCGACCGCCACTATCGTGGTCGCCGACAATCGCCTGGGCATCGGTGAAACCACCACGGTGACCATCACCTTCAGCGAAGCGGTCAGCGGTTTTGACCTGTCGGACATCAGCGTTGCCAATGGTCTGCTGTCGAACCTGACCAGCAGCGACGGCGGGGTTACCTGGACCGCTACGCTGACGCCGACCGCCAACGTCAATGACGCGACCAACCTGATCATCCTCGACACCGCCGGCGTGCAGGACCTGGCCGGCAACATTGGCGCGAGCGTTGCGATTTCCAATAACTACGCGCTCGACGCTACGCGGCCAACCGTCAACATCGTGGTCGCCAATCCAAACCTGGGTATCGGCCAGACCACCACGGTGACCTTCACCTTCAGCGAGGCGGTGAGCAATTTCGACCTGTCCGACCTGAGCGTGACCAACGGCGATTTGAGCAACCTGAGCAGCAGCGACGGCGGCAAGACCTGGACCGCGACGTTCACCCCGACGGCCAGCGTGACCGATCCAAGCAATTTCATCGCGCTGGACACCAGCAATGTCACCGATCTGGCCGGCAACGTCGGCAGTACCGTCGCGGTGTCGAACAACTACGCGCTGGACAGCGAACGGCCGACCGCCACGGTCGTCATCGCCAACCCGAACATGGGCATCGGTCAGACCTCGCAGGTGACCATTACCTTCAACGAGGCAGTCAGCGGTTTCGATCTGTCAGACCTCGTGGTGGCGAACGGCACCTTGTCCAACCTGAGCAGCAGCGATGGCGGCAAAACCTGGACCGCAACCCTGACGCCGAACGCCAACGTCAACAGCGCCAGCAACGCGATCAGCGTCAACAGTGCCGGGGTCAGCGATGCGTCCGGGAACAGCGGCAGCGGAGTCAGCAGCTCCAATAACTACGCCATCAACACCGTGCCGGTGATCATTCCTCCAACCGTGCCGACCACGCCGACCAGCGTCGTCATTCCGGATCCGCTCATTCGCAGCAGCGACCCGGTGGTGCCACCACCGCCGCCGAACGTGCCGCTGCAACCGGTCATCTTCACTGCGCCAACCGGCGATCTCGGTTCACCGCTGACCTTCGCGCCGTTGTTCGAACAACGGGTGATCGGCAACGGCATTCGTCCGATTGGCGATATTTTCATCAATCACGGGGCCCTCAGCCGCAGCTTCATCGCGCAGGTGTTCAGCAGCAGTGACAGCGGCGGCGACGGTTCCGGCCACGGCTTCCTCGGCTTTGGTGGTGGCGATGGCGGCGTATTCGCCAGCAGCACGCTGGCGAGCCTGTTCAACCAGAACAGCGACGCCGAGCGTGATTCCTTGAACGCCTTCGGCAGCCAGTCGCTCAAGGCCGGCGATGTTTCCCAGGGTCTGCGCGGCGTCTTTGGCGCACCGACGCTGGGGCAGCAACTGCAACAACTCAAAGACACCGAGCAGCAGCGGGTCGACAGCCTGGCGGCAGCTCTGCAACAGATCGGCATCAGCGAAATGTCGGCCTGAACAAACAACTACTCAACACTGTGCGGGACCTAGGGGCGATCCAGGGATGAAGACAAGTCAGAAGTTGTTCGGCGCCAGCCTGCTGGCGCTGGCGATCAGCGGATGTGCAGTGACCAGTGAGCCGATTGAGCGCAGCGTCAGCGAACAACGAGCCAGAACCGATCTGCAAAGCATGTACAAGGATCAGGAACCGCTGCGCGGCCCGTTGACCCTGCACCAGGCCATGGCCCGCGCGGTGAAATACAACCTCGAAGGTCGTTTGAAAATCATGGAGGAAGCGCTGGCCAAGCGGCAGCTCGACCTCGCCAGTTTCGACATGCTGCCGCGCATGGCACTGGATGCCGGGTACGTCGGGCGCAACAACGTCAACGCCTCCAGCAGCCAGAGCGTGCGTACCGGCACTCAGTCTCTGGAACCGTCGACCTCGCAGGATCGTGACCGCGAGGTTGCCGACCTGACCATGGTCTGGAACGTCCTGGACTTCGGCGTCAGCTACATCAGTGCCAAACAGCAGGGCGACCAGCGCCTGATCGTGCAGGAACGGCGGCGCAAAGTGATCAACACCATCGTCCAGGACGTGCGCTCGGCCTATTGGCGAGCAATGGCCGCCGAACGTCTGCTCAAGCAGATCGACAGCCTGATGGCGCGGGTGCAGACCGCCCGCGACAACAGCCAGACCCTGAGCGATCAACGCATTGGTGATCCGGTGCAATCGCTGAGTTATCAGCGTTCGCTGATCGAAGCCACCCGACAGCTGGAAGAACAGCGCCGCGCCTTGTCGCTGGCGAAAACCGAGCTGGCGACGCTGATCAATTTGCCACTGGGCACCAACCTGACACTGGCTACTGATGACGGCTACCAGATTCCCGAGCTCAAGGTTGGTCTGGCCAAGCTTGAGCAAGAAGCCCTGACCAGCCGCCCGGAACTGCGCGAGCAGGATTACCAGACGCGCATCAGCGCCGCCGAAACCCGCAAAGCCATGTTGCGTCTGTTGCCGGGCCTGGAGTTTTCGGCGGGCGGGCATTACGACAGCAACTCCTTCCTGGTCGAGCAGGGCTGGGCCGACTACGGCGTCAAAGTCACCTGGAACCTGTTCAACGTGATCTCCGCGCCGGCGGCGATCAACGTCGCCAAGGCTGGCGAAGAAGTCGCCAGTGCGCGGCGTCAGGCGATGTCGATTGCGGTGCTGGCGCAGCTCTATGTGGCCAACGCCAACTATCAAGAAGCCTTGCGTCAGTTCAAGACCAACCAACAACTGTCCGACATTGACGGGCAAATCGTCGGCCAATTGCGCAATCGTCATAAGGCTGCCGGTATTGGTGAACTGGAGCTGATTCAGGGTGAGTTGAACAACTTGCAGGCGGATTTGCGTCGCGACCTGTCGTACGCCGATCTGCGCAATGCCTACGGCCAGATCTTCGCCAGCGCCGGCCTCGATCCGTTGCCTGATCAGGTGCAATCCACCGAAGTGCAGTCGATCGCCACCGCGCTGGCCAATCGCGAGTCGGCGTGGGCGGCGGGGGATATCTCGGTGCCGGCAGTCGCCCATGCCTCGGCGCAGTGATGTGCTGGCGCCGAGCGCCAGCATCAGCCGTACACAACTCGAAGCCCGCAACGGCCATCGAGGTGCGGCGATTCTCTTGACTGGGCTTCCGGCGGCGGGCAAATCGACGCTGGCGCAAGCGCTGCACGCTGAGTTGTTCGCGCGAGGTGTGCAGAGCGTAGTGCTCGACGGCGATGGTTTGCGCGTCGGCCTCAACCGCGATCTGGGCTTCACCGATGGGGATCGCCGGGAAAACATTCGCCGCGCCAGTGAACTGGCCGCTTTGCTGGTCGAAAATGGCCAGATCGTGATTCTGGCGATGATTGCGCCATTGGCAGAGTTACGCGAAGTGTTCGCTGAACGCTTGGGTGAGGACTATTGCGAGGTCTGGTGCAACGCCGCGTTGGCGGTGTGCGAGCAGCGTGATCCGAAAGGGCATTACGCCCGTGCGCGACGCGGTGAATTGCCGGGGTTTACCGGGGTGTCGGCACCGTACGAGCCACCGTTGCAGGCGTCTTTGGTGGTCGACACCGGGGTGCAATCGGTCGAGGCCTGCCTTGATCGCCTGCTGACCTGGCTCGGCGAGTGCTCGGTGTTGCCACACGCATGAGCCGTCCGGCGTTTTCACGTCTGCCGGTGACAGTGGATTTGCCGCTGTTGTTGCAAGCACTGGCGGCGATTGCCGATGACGCTTGGCACGGTCACTTCAATACAGATTACTTTTCGGGAGACTGGAGCGGCGTGGCGCTGATTTCGGCGGCTGATGCGCTGACCGAGTTGTCCCCCGGAAGCGGCGAGCCGCTGCGTCGCGCACCGTGGTTGCAGGATGATCGGTGGCGACAGGGGCTGCGCGATCTGCCGTTGAAAATCGTCAGTGCACGCTTGTTGCGCCTGGGGCCGGGTGGCCGGATTCACGAACACCGCGATTACGATCTCGATGGCCCGGATGCCGATCGGCGTCTGCACATTCCCTTGCTCAGCCCGCCCGACGTGGACTTCTGGCTCGACGGCCAGCGCATCCCCATGAGGACGGGCGAGTGTTGGTTTCTCGATCTGGCGCGACCGCATCGGGTGGACAACCGTGATAGGTCGGCGCGGGTGCATCTGGTCCTCGACTGTCGGCCCGATGCGTGGCTGGAAGAGCGGATTGCTGAAGGCCTGGCGAGCACGCCTGAACCGCAGTTGGCAGAGACGACGTTGCAGAGTTTTCAACGGCTGGTCGCCAACGATGCCTCGCTGGCGCTAGCCTTGCGGGAGCTGCACGATCCTGAACAGTTCATCAGCCGAACTCTGGAGCTGGCTGCCGCACGAGGCTTGCCGTTCTCGCGTGAAGAACTTCGTGCGGCGATGCGCAACGGTCGTCGGCAATGGAATGAACAATGGAACGGCTGAACCTCGACGGCTGGTTGCCGATTGGTATCTGGCCGATTGCCGGGCAGTGGCAGGTGGATTGGTGCTGGTTCGGCGACAGGCCGCTGCATCAGCCGTTTTTCCGCGACGCGGTCGACGATGCACTGCGCCTGCCGTTCAATCAGGCTTTCCGTCGGCAGACGCCGCTCGCGGCGCTCAGCGACTGGCATGCGCAGAGTCCGGGTCTGGCGCCAAGCGCTTTCATTCTGCACGCCTCGCGCTGTGGCTCGACGCTGATCAGCCAGATGCTCGCCCGGCTCGACGATCACATCGTGATCTCCGAACCGCCGCCGCTCGATGCGTTGTTGCGCAGTGATCTGCCTGCGCCTGAGCGCCAGGCCGCGATCAATGGGTTGCTTTCGGCATACGGGCAGCGCCGCCGAGGCGAAGAACAGCGACTGGTGATCAAACTGGATGCCTGGAACATCGGCGAATGGTCGTTGTTGCAGGAATGTTTTCCGCATACGCCGTGGCTGTTTGTGTATCGCGATCCATTGGAAATCGCCGTCTCTCATTTGCGTCGCCCGGGTATGCACATGGTGCCGGGCATGCTCGGTGACTGCGTGCTGGAGGATGGTTTGCCGTTCGCAGGTCGCGAGGATTTCATCGCCCGACGTTTGGGGCGGTTGCTTGAGGCCGGGTTGATTCACTGCCGCGACTCGGGTGGATTGCCGGTGAATTACAGCGAATTGCCAGAGGCAATGGCGGGGCGGTTGGCACGGTTTTTCCGCCTGGATGATGTACAGCGCCAGCAGGTGTTTGCGGCGGTGGATTTACACGCGAAGCAGCCGTCGCAACCCTTCGTTGCCGATGGTGAAGACAAGCGTCGTGAGGCCTCGGCGCTGTTGGAGGAGCGGGTGCGTTACTTTGCCCAGCGTTCTTTTCTGGATCTTGAGTTGCTGCGCAACGCTTGAAAGCGTTCTTTCGCTTTTCAGGATTTTCCCGACAAATCCGCCATGCCCTTGAGCAATTCAATCGGCAGTGGAAAGACAATCGTCGAACTCTTGTCCCCAGCAATCGAGCTCAGGGTCTGCATGTAGCGCAGTTGCATGGCGCCGGGCTGACGACCGAGCATTTCCGCGGCTTGCATGAGTTTTTCCGACGCTTGCAACTCGCCTTCGGCGTGGATCACTTTCGCTCGCCGTTCCCGTTCGGCTTCGGCCTGTTTGGCGATCGCCCGGACCATCGACTCGTTTAGGTCGACGTGTTTGATCTCGACATTGGCGACCTTGATGCCCCAGGCGTCAGTCTGCGCATCGAGCACTTGCTGGATGTCGATGTTCAGTTGCTCGCGCTCGGCCAGCAGTTCATCGAGTTCATGTTTGCCGAGCACCGCACGCAGAGTGGTCTGGGCCAGTTGGCTGGTGGCCGAGAGAAAGTCTTCGACCTGAATGATCGCCTTCTGTGGGTCGAGCACGCGGAAGTACAGCACCGCGTTGACCTTCACCGAAACGTTGTCGCGGGTGATCACGTCTTGCGGCGGCACATCCAGGACCACGGTGCGCAGGTCGACCCGGACCATTTGCTGCACCACCGGAATCAGCAGGATCAGCCCCGGCCCTTTGACCTGCCAGAAGCGTCCGAGCTGGAACACCACGCCGCGTTCGTATTCGCGCAGGATGCGGAACGTCGACCCGGCGAGGGCGATCACCAATAACAGCAGCGCAACAAAACCGATTTGCAGACCCATGATCACTCTCCGTGTTGAGCCGCGTCAGTCGCGGTGACTTTCAGCAATAAGCCTTTGCGCCCGACTACGCGCACCGATTGCCCGCTCTGCAGCGGTGTGGCGCTGAGGACCTGCCAATGTTCGCCCTGCAACTGCACCCAGCCGTTATGGGCATTCTCCGGCTGCACGCCGGTCACCGCTGTGACACTGCCAACCAGGCCGGCATCGCCACTGACGGCGTGGCGCGGTCGGGTTTTCAAGGCACGGATGATCAACGCAAGTAACAGCAGGGCGCTGATCAGGCCGAGGCCGATCATCATCGGCACCGGCAGTTCGGCATTGCCGAGGATCAGCGCGCCGATGACGAACATGATGATTCCGCCCAAACCGATCACGCCGTAATTGGGCAGCGCGGCTTCGGAGATCAGGAAAACGATGCCCAGCGTGATCAGCCAGAGGCCAACCGGGCTCATGGGCGGCAACGATGTCTCGGCAGCGAAGGCTGAGCCGCTTACCAGCAGAAACAGAAACAACGTACAACATCGGTTGTTCACGTGACCCTCCGGGAGAGTCATGGGGTGGTTCTTTGAGTCTAGTTGAGCGTTGCGCTGACTGAATCCTGATCAATGTGCGGATGTGTCCGGTGAGCGGATTTCCCTTCGCCCGCAGCCTGTGGAACTAGACTCAAGGACACAGGAACACACGTTCAGCGCAACACCGAGGTGCATCATGCGTATGGCCAAAAAGGTGCAAAGCAGCCTGACCCGGGCGCATTGCGAATTCGACATCGTCGCCCACCGACACTCGTCCAGCAGTCTGGAAACAGCGCGGGTTTCCGGGGTTCCGGCCGAACGGGTGGCGAAATCGGTGATCCTCGACGACCACCACGGGCATTACCTGATGGCCGTGCTGCCGGCCAGTCGGCATCTGGACTTGAGCAAGGTGCGCAGCAGCGGCGAATGGCAGCTGACCCGCGAAAGCAACCTGGCGCATATCTTCGATGACTGCGAACGTGGCGCGGTGCCGCCGTTGGGGGATTCCTACGGACTGGACATGGTCATCGACCCGTTGCTGACCCGGCAGAAAGACATCTACCTGGAAGCCGGCAATCACAATTACCTGCTGCACATGAGCATGCCGGAGTTCCTGAAAATGGTGCCGCATGCCGAGGTGCGGGAGTTGAGTCATTAGCTGTTGTGGCGTCAGTGCCGACGCCATCGCGGGCAAGCCACGCTCCCACAGGTTTTGAGGTGTACACACATTTTGTGTTCCCCTGAAAATCCTGTGGGAGCGGGCTTGCCCGCGATTGATCTTCCACACACAGATTTGTTGAAGGAGTTAAGCAATGGAAAGTCCGACCCACAGCCTCCCCTCCCTGTTCAAGCAACTCGGCCTGGAAAACGACCCGGTCAGCATCGAACAATTCATCGCCACCCATTCACCGCTGAAACCCGAGCTGCATTTGGCGGACGCGTTTTTCTGGTCGAAGAGTCAGGCGGATTTTTTGCGTGACGAGATTCTCGATGATGCCGATTGGGCGGAGGTGGTGGATCAGTTGGATGTGTTATTGCGTAAGGGCCGGCAGGGATGAAGGGCACTCTCGGCAGTCATGCTGGCCACCCGTTTGAGGTTAAAAATCGCTTCAACTTCATCGTTACCTACGATGCGCATCAATTGTTTCAAAACTTGACTGAATTTCCCCACCAATGCGATATTGATAGTTAGCAAACTAACAGTGTGCATTTCCCCGTGCCGAATTCCCTCGACGCTCTCCAGATGAACATCAGCAGTGCCATGGTGGTGGCCGCCAGGCATTGGCGGAAGATCTGCCAGACCACGCTGGTCAACTATGGAATTTCCGAAGCCTGCGCCGTGCCGTTGTTGATGATCGGCAGGCTCGGCGAGGGTGTGCGGCAGGTGCAGGTGGCGCAGGCGGCCGGGATGGAGAGTCCGTCGCTGGTGCGTCTGCTCGATCAGTTGTGCCATTCGGGCTACGTCTGCCGGACTGAAGATGCGCAGGATCGCCGCGCCAAATGCCTGAGCCTGACCGACACCGGGCGTGAGCTGGTGCAAGCGGTGGAAATCGAGCTGGTGCGTCTGCGTCACGAAGTGCTCGAGGGCATCGATCAGAGTGATCTGGAGGCTACGCTTCGGGTACTGCGCGCATTTGAGGCGGCAAGTCCGCCAGTGGTGGTCAATTCTTGAACGGTTTTTTTACTGGCATTCCGCCGGCCCGGGACTGGTTCTACGGGGTCCGCACTTTTGCAGCGTCAATGCTGGCGCTGTACATCGCCATGCTTATGCAAATGCCACGTCCGTATTGGGCGATGGCCACGGTGTACATCGTCTCCAGCCCGTACCTCGGGCCGACCAGCTCCAAAGCCTTGTACCGCGCCATCGGCACCTTTCTTGGTGCGGCGGCAGCGGTTTTTTTCGTGCCGATGTTTGTCCAGAGCCCGTATGTGCTGGTGGTGGTGATTGCGCTGTGGACGGGGATTCTGCTGTTTCTCTCCTTGCATCTGCGCACGGCCAACAGCTACGCGCTGATGCTCGCCGGTTACACCCTGCCGCTGATTGCTTTGCCGACGGTGGATAACCCGCTGGCGGTGTGGGACGTGGCGGAAGCCCGTACTGAAGAGATTTTCCTCGGCATCGCCGTTGCCGCCGTGGTGGGCGCGATGTTCTGGCCGCGCCGACTGGCGCCAGTGTTCAACGATGCCGTGGGCAAATGGTTCGCCGACGCGACAACTTACAGCCTGAAATTCCTCAGCCGCGATGTGCAGCCCGAAGAGGTCACCGCACTGCGCATGGCCATGGTCGCCAATTTCAACAGCCTGGAATTGATGATCGGGCAGTTGCCCCACGAAGGCTCGCGGCCGCAAACCGTGCGCAACACCAAGGAACTGCGCGGGCGGATGATCCATCTGTTGCCGGTGATCGACGCCCTGGAAGATTCGCTTTACGCCCTTGAGCGACGCACGCCGGAGCTGGTGGAAAAATTCGCACCGCTGCTGGCCGCGACCCGTGAGTGGCTCGGCCACAAAGATGCCGACCTTGATCGCTGGCAAGCACTGAAAGATCAGCTCGAAGCCCTGCAACCGAGCGCCGAAGCGCTGGAAGATCGCAAGCAATTGCTGTTCTCCAATTCGATTTATCGCCTCGGCGAGTTCATCGATCTGTGGCAGGACTGCCGCAGTCTGCAGGATGCGATTCTCTGCGAGCGCCAGGACAGTTGGCGCGCGGTCTACCGCCACTGGCGTCTCGGTCGTCTGACACCGTTTATCGACCGTGGCCTGATGCTGTATTCGGTGGCTTCGACGATTTTGGCAATCATCGTCGCCTCGACGCTGTGGATTCTGCTCGGCTGGCCGGACGGCGGCAGTGCGGTGATTCTGGCGGCGGTGGCGTGCAGCTTCTTCGCCTCGATGGACGACCCGGCGCCGCAGATCTACCGGTTCTTTTTCTGGACCGGGATGTCGGTGCTGTTCGCCAGTCTTTATCTGTTTCTGATTCTGCCGAACCTGCACGACTTCCCGATGCTGGTGCTGGCGTTTGCCATCCCGTTCATTTGCGTGGGTACGCTGACGGTGCAGCCGCGTTTCTATCTCGGCATGCTGCTGACGCTGGTCAACACCTCGTCGTTCATCAGCATTCAGGGCGCGTACGACGCGGACTTCTTTGCTTTTGTGAACTCCAACCTGGCCGGGCCCATGGGCTTGCTGTTCGCGTTTATCTGGACCTTGATCGCCCGCCCGTTCGGCGTCGAACTGGCCGCCAAACGCCTGACCCGCTTCAGTTGGAAGGACATCGTGCACATGACCGAGCCGGCCAACCTTGCCGAACACCGGCAACTGGGCGTGCAGTTGCTTGATCGTCTCATGCAGCACCTGCCTCGGCTGGCGATGACCGGCCAGGACACCGGTATCGCCATGCGTGAAGTACGCGTCGGTTTGAACCTGCTCGACCTGCTCGCCTACACCCCGCGAGTGACCGGCGCACCGAACGTTTTGTTGCAGCAAGTGGTCAGTGAAGTCGGCGAGTATTTCCGCGCCTGCCTCAAGGCCGGCGAACGCTTGCCAGCGCCGGCCGCCTTGCTGATGACCATGGACCGCACCCGCCGCGCCCTCAATGGCCACGGCGATGAAGAACCCCGTCTACACCTGTTGCACGCCTTGAGCGGTTTGCGCCTGGCCTTGCTGCCCGGCGTCGAATTCGTCTCCAGCGCCGAGCCCGAAGAACCGCTGCCCGATGGAGCGCCCCTATGATCGGTGATCTGGACATCAGCGGCATTTTCCTGCCGACCTTGCTGGTGTTGATGGGCATCACTTATGTGCTGTTTTTGCTGGTGCATGCCGTGCTCACGCGCGCGCACTTTTACCGTCTGGTCTGGCACCGGGCATTGTTCAACGTGGCTCTCTACGCCGTGCTGCTGTACGGCGTGGACTCACTCAGTCGATACCTGATGACATGAAAAAACCGTTTTTGACCATCGGTCGCGTGGTACTGACCCTGCTGATCGTGACTTTTGCCGTTGTCCTCGTCTGGCGCATGGTGATGTATTACATGTTCGCGCCATGGACCCGTGACGGCCATATTCGCGCCGACATCATCCAGATCGCGCCGGACGTGTCCGGATTGATCCAGCAGGTTGAAGTGAAAGACAACCAGTTGATCAAGCGCGGCCAAGTGCTGTTCAGCATCGACCAGGACCGTTTCAAGCTGGCCCTGCGTCAGGCAAAAGCGGCCGTCGCGGATCGCGAAGAAACCCTCGCCCAAGCGCAACGTGAAGCCAAGCGTAACCGTGGCCTCGGCAACCTCGTGCCGGCCGAGCAACTGGAAGAAAGCCAATCGAAAGTCGCCCGCGCGCAATCGGCGCTGGCCGAAGCGCTGGTGGCCGTGGACAGCGCCCAGCTCAACCTCGACCGCTCGGTGATCCGCAGTCCGGTGGACGGCTACGTCAACGACCGTGCACCGCGCCCGCAGGAATTCGTTACCGCCGGGCGTCCGGTGTTGTCGGTGGTCGACAGCAACTCGTTTCACATCGACGGCTATTTCGAAGAAACCAAACTCGACGGCATTCATGTCGGCCAGTCGGTGGATATCCGTGTGATCGGCGACCGCGCCAAACTGCGTGGGCATGTCGAAAGCATCGTCGCCGGTATCGAAGACCGTGACCGCAGCAGCGGCAGCAACTTGTTGCCCAACGTCAACCCGGCGTTCAGTTGGGTGCGCCTGGCGCAGCGGATTCCGGTGCGCATCGCTTTTGATGAAGTGCCGCATGACTTCCGCATGATTGCCGGGCGCACTGCCACGGTGTCGATCATCGACGACCAGCCAGTCGACAACCGCCAGCAGGAGCCCGGGCAATGAATAGGGCCCTGATGATCGCCGGGTTGGGCATGATGCTCTCGGCCTGTCAGATGGTCGGACCGGATTACCACGTGCCCGAGGACGCGGCGGTCCAGCGCAAAGACTTTCAGGGCGAGTTGGCGGTGGCCGGCAAACCGGTGGTGTCGGCGCCCGTGCCGGCGGATTGGTGGCGCCTTTACAAGGATCCTCGTCTGGATCAACTGGTGCAGCAGGCCATGGCTTCCAACACTGATTTGCGGGTGGCGGCGGCGAACCTGCAACGGGCTCGTGCTCAGGTCGATGAGGCCGAAGCGGCGGGCGGCTGGAGCGCGGGCGTAAAAATGGGCGCGCAGCGTTTGCAAGAGTCCGGTCAGGCCTTCTTGCTACCGGAAAAAGTCCCGGTCGATAACGTCGGCGACATCGGCATCAGCGCTTCCTATCAGTTCGATCTGTGGGGCACCTTGCAGCGCGGCATCGAAGGCGCCAAGGCCAATGCCGACGCGACTCAGGCGGCGGCGGACACCGCGCGCATCACCTTGGTGGCGGACGTGGTTCGCGCGTACACCCAGATCTGCGCGGCGAATGAAGAGCGGGAAATCGCCGAGCACTCCCTCGACCTGCAATCGCAAAGCACCACGCTGATCCAGCGTCTGCGCGATGCCGGGCGTGGCGACGAAACCCAGGTCACCCGTTCGCAAACCCAATTCAAATCCCTGCGTGCTGATCTGCCGCGCTATGAAGCGGCGCGTCAGGCGGGGCTGTTCCGTCTGTCGATGCTGCTGGCGAAACCGGTCGATCAACTGCCGGCCGGCACCGCGACCTGCGCCGAACTACCGAAAATCGCGCAGTTGGTGCCCGTCGGTGACGGCGCTGCGCTGCTCAAGCGACGCCCTGATATTCGTCAGGCCGAACGACGTCTGGCGGCTTCGACCGCCGGGATTGGCGTCGCCACTGGCGAGTTGTACCCGGACATCAGCATCGGCGCGACCATCGGCACAGTCGGTCTCATCGACGACTTGGGTGATCCATCGACCAACCGCTGGGGCTTTGGCCCGTCGCTGAGCTGGAAAGTGCCGACCAACGGCGCCCGCGCGCGCATCCGCGAAGCCGAAGCGTCGACCCAAGGCGCATTGGCGCATTTCGACGGCGTGGTGCTCAACGCCATTCGCGAAACCCAGACCGGTCTCGCTCAGTACACCGCGTTGCTGCAACGTCGCGATGCCCTGGCCGATGCCGAGCAGTCGGCGAAACTCGCCGCAGACCAGACTCACCGCTTCTTCCAGGCGGGCCGCGAGTCGTTCCTCGCCGATCTGCAAGCGACCCGCACCTACACCGATGTCACCGCGCAACTGGCCGCCGCCAACACCCAGGTTGCCATGAGCCAGATCGATTTGTTCCTTGCTCTGGGCGGCGGTTGGGAAAGCGGACGAACGCAAGCTTCAAGCGCGAGCAAACCCTGACGCCGTAGCTATGCTTTGAAGTGTTGGAAGGGCGCCCCGAGCAAGGCGCCCTTTCAGCGCACATTGCTAGCGCTGGTCTAGGGGAAACCAATAATGAAAAACCCTTACGCTCTCGGCTTCTGGTGCGCCCTGGTAGCGCTGGTGCTGCTCTCGGCGACCTATTTCTACGGCATCATGCTGGCCCATCAGATCGACAAGGCGATGGTGTTCCTCGACAGCGCGACGGCGCTGATCGCGGTCATGGCCATCGTCGTGGTGGCGTGGGCCTCGGTTCAGGTGCAGCGCGTCAAGAAAAGACAACTTGAACAGGGCAAAACCCTGGTGCTGATCTGGGACACCAAAGTCGCCCTGCGTCGGGTCGAAACCGTGTTCGACCGGTATTTCTGGGGCAGCTACTGGCAGCCCGGGCGGACCTTCGCCGAAGTCATGGGCGAACTCACCGGCACGCCGCTGGAAAAAAGCCTCGAAGCGCTGAAGAAGCAGTGTCTGGAACTCGACAAACAGATCGCCGACGAGGGCTGGCACTGGTTGAACAATGCCCGTGAATTGTCCGATGTCGCCACGGCCATGGCCCGCGAGCGCTATCAACTGGATTTCTGTGACCCGCGCGCTGATGGGCCGGGCGGGGCGGTGATCGATCGGGACTTTGAAGTGTTGGTGTATACCTGGACTGCCCGACTCAAGAGCTTTGATCATCAATTGGACGAGATCGAGGTTCAGTACTCCTGATTCCCGGCTAATCATCTGGCCTCATCGCTGGCAAGCCAGCTCCCACAAGGTTTTGTGGTGTTCACAGATTGTGTGTTCGCTGGATATCCCTGTGGGAGCTGGCTTGCCAGCGATGGCGTCCGCAAAAACAGCGAAACTCTTCCAGCCTGTCGACTGTCCACACTCCCCATAGACACTCTTTCACCTTTAAACATTGGGCCGCCGGGCGCGGCCAGTGCTAATCTCCACCGCTAATTCAGCGGAGTCGAGCCGCGACCCGGTCACGGGTTCAGGGAAGACGACCACACTCACAGCCACGGAAATCGATCAGGTCATTCATGAATAAATCAGCAGGCGTGCTTCTCGGAATTGTTGTTGCCATTGGTGCGATCAGCGCAGGCGGGGCCTGGTACACCGGGACCAAGATCGAAGGCGTACTGAACAACGCCGTCAGCAATGCCAACAAAGAGCTGCAAACCGCCATGGCCGGCTCCAACGGCACCGCGTCGCTGGAACTGGTGTCGCTGGAGCGTCACACCTTCACCAGCACCGCGCACTATCGCCTCAAGGGCGAAGGCGAAATGTTCGGTGACAAACCGGTCGAACTGCTGTTCGTCGACCACATCGAGCATGGCCCGCTGCCGTTCTCGCGGCTGGTCTCGCTGAAATGGTTGCCGGTCATGGCTACCAGCAACTATGAGCTGGAAAAGAATCCGGCCACCGAGAAGTGGTTTGCCGCCACCAAGGGCGCCGCGCCACTCAAAGGCGTGACCAGCATTGGCTACGACGAATCCACCACCAGCACCCTCGATCTGCTGCCGTTTGAAACCGCGCTGGATGAACAGTCGAGCCTGAAATTCTCCGGCCTGACGATGAACATCTCTGCTAGCGCCAAAGCGCAGAAGGTCAAGGCTGACGGTTACATGGACAACCTGAAGCTGGTGACCGTGGCCGAAGATCAGGCGCCGGTACAGATCGAACTCAACGGTCTGACGCTGGCCAGCAATCTCGCCAAGAGCAGCTACGGCTACTACACCGGCGAAAACACGCTGGTGCTGACCAACAGCAAAACCACCTTCGGCACCAAGCAATCGGTGCTTGGCGTGAAGAACTTCGAAATGAAGAACCTCACCGAAGAAAACGGCAGCAATGCTTCCGGTCGTGCTGACTACAAGATTGGCGAAGTCAGCCTCAACGACAAGAAAATCGGTTCGGCAAACATGGCCGTGAGCCTGAAGAACCTCGACATCCCGTCGACGATGTCGCTGATGCAGATCTACCAGACCAAATTGCAGCCGTATGAAAAGGCTGCCGCTGAAGCCGCCGCTCAAGGTTTGCCAGCACCCGAGCTGAACCTGACCGACGCGGAAAATGCCCAGGTCAAAGCCGATCTGCAAAAACTCCTCGCGGCCGGCCCGCAGATTGCCCTGGAAAACCTCTCGTTCAACACCGCCAACGGTGAGAGCAAGGCCAATCTGGTCATTGACCTGACCAAGCCGCAATCGATGGACTTGCCGCCGGATCAACTGGGCAAGCAACTGATCGCGCTGCTTGACCTGAATATCCAGGTGTCCAAGCCAATGCTGGTTGATCTGCTCAGCGTGCAGGCGCAACTGGATGGTCAGACCGACGCCAAAGCCATTGTCGACCAATCCAAAGAAGCGGCCGACATGTTCGCGGGCATGGCCGTTGGATCGCAAATGGCGGTCGTGGACGGCACCAACGTCGTGACCAAGCTGCATTACGCCGCCAATCAGGTGGAATTCAACGGCCAGAAAATGACCGTTGAGCAGTTCGTCGGTTTCCTGATGAGCAAGTTCGCAGGCGTCACGCAAGTGCAGTAATCCTGCGCTTTAAATAGCTACGCCCGGCCTCTGTCATTGCGCAGACGCCGGGCGTTTTGCTGTCTGGCGTATGGGTTTTCGCGGTGTTTCAGCCCAGCCGTTGTGACGAATCTGAACAATTATTGTGTTGTGGATATTGGTCTACGCTTGCATGCAAGACTGCCGGACTAAGCTTGGCTGAGCGTTGTTGGCTCGGTCTCCGTTACGAATGGGCAAGGAGGGCATTGCGACCCGGCTGGCCATGTAAGGATGCTGACGAATGCCGCGTATTGATGTTCCCGTATTACATCGTGGTTTACGCCCTTTGTTCCGAGTCGCACTGTGCAGCCAATTGCTTTGGCCGGCACTGGCGTTTGCCGACACACCCTACGATCAGATGGTGCGGGACGCCCGTGCCGGGCAGACCACGCCTGCGCTGAATGTGCTGCGTCAGGTGCCGCCGGGTCCGTCGACCACCGGACAGATCAGCGATCACCTGCAGATCGCCGGTTGGGCCGGGCTCGACGCCGAAGTGGTGCAGGTCTATGAAACCCAGGGCCGCGACCGCGTCCTGCCGGTTCAGGCGCTGACCGCCACGGCGCGTGCCTACCGCAACCTCAAGCGTTGGGATCAGGCGACTCAGGTCTACAACAAGGCGCTGGCGCTGGAGCCGGACAACGCCGACCTGCAACTGGGCCTGGCCCTGACACAGGCTGACGCCGGCAAACCCGACGAAGCGGTGACCCGCGCCAAAGCGCTGGTAGTGGCCAAACCCGATGATCCGTCGCGCCGTCTCGCATTGGGCTACGCCCTGACCCGCGACAACAAACCCTACGATGCCCTCTTCGAATACGATCAGGCCTTCAAGCGTGCCGGCAGCAAACCGGAAGTCGCCCGCGAATACGTGGTCGCCCTGCAAAAGGCGCGTCTGCCCGAGCCAGCGCTGCGCCTGGCCAATCAACGTCCCGGTCTGATCGATCCGGTGACTCTGCGTCGCCTCGAAGGCGATCTGGCTGCCGAGCGCGTGCGTCTCGCCGAACTGGCCACCCGCAGCGAAAAAGAACGCTACGTCATCGCTGATCGCGCCTTGGCCGACTACGACAAACTGCTCGCCACCTGGACGCCGGACACCACGGCTCACGACGACGTGATCCGCTGGCGCATCGACCGTATGGGCGCACTCAAGGCCCGGGCGCGCACGGCGGACGTCATCACTGAATATCAAAAGCTGCAAGCCGAAGGCGTGAAGATTCCGACCTATGCCCTGCGTTGGGTCGCGGCGTCGTACCTCGATCAGCGTCAGCCAGAAATCGCCACCGACCTCTATCGCCAAGTGCTGGCGGCGCCGGACGCCGATGTCGGCGATCGCCTCGAAGACACCACGGCGTTGTACTACTCATTGCTGGAAAGCGACCGCGCTGAAGATGCACGCAAAGTCGCCGAGGATGCCGCCAAATCACAGCGCCCACGCATCGAACTCAAGGGCCTGCCGATCGGCAACCCCAACGATGAATGGATGGATGCCCAGCAACTCGCGGCCCAGGCCGGTACCTACGGTTCTGATCTGCCCCACGGTGAGGAGCGCTTGCAAACCCTCGTCGATCAGGCTCCGGGCAACATCGGCCTGCGTCTGGCTCAGGCCGATTTGTACCTGGCCCGCAACTGGCCGCGCCGCGCAGAAATGCAACTCAAGGAAACCGAGAGCATGGTGCCGCGTGACATGGGCCTGGAAATTGGCCAGGCCCACACGGCCATGGAATTGCAGGAATGGCGGCAAATGGATGCGCTGACCGACGACGTCGTTGCCCGTTATCCGGATAACCGCCAAGTGCAGCGTCTGGCCCGCGAGCGCGAAGTGCATGACATGTCCGAACTGCGCGTCGAAGCCTATGGCGGCAAGGCCAATGGCGGCGGCAGTGGCAATGCCGGTGCAGTCAGTGGCAGCCGCGATTTCGGTATCCAGACGACGCTGTACAGCCCACCGATCGACGAAGACTGGCGCGTATTCGCCGGTGCCGGTTACGCCACCGGCGATTTTGCCGAAGGCACTGGCAACCATCGCTTCCAGCGTGTCGGCCTGGAACGTCGCACCCGTGACATGACCCTCGAAGCCGAAGTCTCCAACCACTCCTACGGTTACGGTGACAAGCAGGGCGCGCGTTTGGCGATCGCCCGCGATATCAACGACAACTGGCAGTACGGCGGCAGCCTCGAATACCTGTCGGCCGAGACGCCGTTGCGCGCGCTCAACAGCGACATCAAGGCCAACGGCGGCAGTGGTTTCATCCGCTGGCGCGCCAACGAAAGCCGCGAGTGGAAACTGTCGGTGAGCCCGTCGCACTTCAGCGACGGCAACAATCGCGTCGAAGCCTTGCTCACCGGTCGCGAGGGCGTGTACAGCGCGCCGAACGTGCAGGTTGATGCGGGTCTGGAAGTCGGCACCAGCCACAACTCCAAATCCGATGACGTGCCGTACTTCAATCCCAAATCCGACTTCAGCGTGATGCCGCTGGTCAACGTCAATCACGTGCTCTACCACCGCTACGAAACATCCTGGAGCCAGCAGTTCCAGGCCGGCGCGGGGACGTACAGCCAGCGTGATCACGGCACCGGCGGCATGGCGCTGCTCGGCTACGGCCAGCGATATGCCTGGAACGACGTGTTCGAGGTGGGCGGTTTGTTCAGTGTGATCAACCGGCCCTACGACGGTGATCGGGAGACCGATCTGCGTCTGCTTGTCGACCTCACTTTCCGCTTCTAGAAGAGTTTGAAGATGCCTTTTATTTCGCGTTTCATCCTTCTGCTGGGAGCGCTGCTGGTCAGCGCCTGCGCCCAGCAAGCTCCGGCCTTCGCCCCGCCGTCCGAGCGTCCGTTGGCGGCCAGCGAAAAACCTTGGCCGAAAAATCATGTGCTGGGCATTGCCTATCACGATGTCGAGGATCGCGATCCCGATCAGGCCGTGGTCGCTGTGCGCACCGAGCGCATGATCGAGCAGCTCGCCTGGTTGCGCGAGAACGGCTACAAACCGGTGACGGTCGACCAGATCATGGCGGCGCGCAGGGGTGGCCCGGAGCTGCCGGCGAAAGCCATTCTGCTCAGCTTCGATGATGGTTATTCGAGCTTCTACACTCGCGTGCTGCCGGTGTTGCGCGCCTATAACTGGCACGCACTGCTGGCACCGGTCGGCACCTGGATCGACACGCCACTGAATCAACCGGTGGACTTCGCCGGCGCCCCGCGTGCACGTTCCGACTTTCTCACGTGGGATCAGATACGCGAGATTTCCCAATCCGGACTGGTGGAAATCGCCGCCCACACCGACGCCAACCACAAGGGCATCCTCGCCAACCCGCAGGGCAACATGCAGCCGGCGGCGGCGACCCGGCGCTACGATCCGGTGACCAAACGCTACGAATCCGAGGCTGATTTCCAGGCGCGGATTCGTACCGACGTGAACAACATCTCGGAGAAGATCCGCAAGGTCACCGGTAAAAAACCGCGGGTCTGGGTCTGGCCATACGGCACGGCGGACGGCACTTCGCTGACCGTGGTCGGCGAGGAAGGCTATGAAATGGCCTTGACCCTCGACGACGGTCTCGATGCCCTCGACAACCTGATGAGCAGCCCGCGTTTCCTCGTCGCGTCCGACCCGGACGGCGAGCATTTCGCCAACAGCGTGGTCGGGGTGCAGTCGGATTTCGCCATGCGCGTGGTGCATGTCGATCTCGACAACGTTTACGATCCGGACCCGGCGCAACAGGACATCAACCTTGGCAAACTGGTTCAGCGCATGGCTGACATGGGCGCCAACACGGTGTTCCTGCAAGCCTTCGCCGATCCGAAAGGCGATGGACTAGTGCATTCGCTGTACTTCCCCAACCGTCACCTGCCGGTGCGTGCAGACATCTTTGATCGCGTCGCCTGGCAGTTGCGCACTCGGGCCCACGTCAAAGTCTTTGCGTGGATGCCGGTGCTGAGTTTCGGCCTCGATTCGAAGTTGCCGCGTGTGACCCGTTGGGACCCGAAAACCGGCACCACCTCGGTAGACCCTAATCAGTACCAACGCCTGTCGCCATTCGATCCTGAAGTCAGGCGAATCATCGGTGAAATCTACGAAGACGTGGCGCGCCTGACGTCGGTCGACGGCATCCTCTATCACGACGACGCGGTGCTCTCGGACTTCGAAGACGCCAGCCCGCAGGCGCTGAAAGCCTATGGCGCCCAAGGTTTGCCGAGTTCGATCGCGGCACTGCGTGAAGACCCGGCGGCGATGCAGCGCTGGACGCGCTTCAAGAGCAAATACCTCATCGACTTCACCAACGAGCTGACCGCCAAAGTCCGCGCCATTCGTGGTCCGCAGGTGCTGACCGCGCGCAACATCTTCGCCGAGCCGATGCTCAATCCGCACAGCGAAGAATGGTACGCGCAGAACCTCGACGACTTCCTCGCGACATACGACTGGACGGCGCCGATGGCCATGCCGCTGATGGAAAAACAGACTCAGGCAGAGTCCGGCCCATGGCTGGAATCGCTGGTGCAAACCGTGAGCAAACGCCCCGGGGCACTGAACCGCACCGTGTTCGAATTGCAGGCCCGGGACTGGACGAAAAAGGATCAGGCCAATATCGATGGCGCGCATCTCGCGGACTGGATGGGTCGCCTCAAGCGTCAGGGCGCGACCAGTTTCGGCTACTACCCGGACAACTTCCTCGACAACCTGCCGGACCTGAAAACCGTAAGGCCTGCGCTCTCCAACAAATGGAACCCATGACATGCTGGATAGACTGTTAGCCCTGCTTGTTCTGGCGATTGTCCTCGGCGTTCCGCTGGGGCTGATCTTCCTGGTCACCGGGCAGTTCCTGATGGACTTCGTGTTCTTCTACCCGTTGTTCATGTCCGGGTTGTGGATTGCCGGTGGCCTGTATTTCTGGCTGCACTGGGAGCGCCACTGGCCGTGGAAGGACGACACGCTGCCGCCGCCACTGGAAGGCGAGCCGCTGATCTCGATTCTGATCCCCTGCTACAACGAAGGTGACAACGCCGCCGATACCATTCACGCGGCGCTGGCCCAGCATTATCCGAACATCGAAGTCATTGCGATCAACGACGGTTCCAAAGACAACACCGCCGAAGTGCTCGACCGGCTGGCCCAGGAAGATCCGCGCCTGCGTGTGCTGCATCTGGCGGAAAACCAGGGCAAGGCGGTCGCCCTGCGCATGGGCGCCATCGCCGCGCGCAGTGAGTATCTGGTGTGCATCGACGGCGATGCGCTACTGGCGCCGAACACGGCGGCCTATCTGGTGGCGCCAATGCTCGACAACGCGCGTTTGGGTGCGGTGACCGGCAACCCCCGAATTCGCACGCGTTCAACGCTGGTCGGGCGGGTGCAGGTCGGTGAGTTCTCGTCGATCATCGGTCTGATCAAACGTACGCAGCGGGTGTTCGGGCGGATCTTCACCGTCTCCGGCGTGATTGTCGCGTTCCGCCGCACTGCGCTGAACCGGGTCGGCTACTGGAGCCCGGACATGATCACTGAAGACATCGACATCAGCTGGAAGCTGCAACTCGATCACTGGAGCATCTTCTACGAGCCGCGTGCGCTGTGCTGGATTCTCATGCCGGAAACCCTCGGCGGGCTGTGGAAGCAGCGCTTGCGCTGGGCACAGGGTGGTGCCGAAGTGCTGTTCAAGAACATTCGCGGCATCTGGCAGTACCGCCATCGTTATCTGTGGCCACTGCTGTTCGAATACTGCCTGTCGACCGGTTGGGCGTTTACCTTCCTGCTGTCGGTGATTTTCTGGGGTGTCGGCAAGTTCTTGGTCATGCCGGAAGCCATCGCAGTGGATCACCTGATGCCACCGGCGTTTACCGGGCTGCTGCTGGCCTTCGTCTGCCTGGTGCAGTTCGCCGTCAGCATCATTATTGACCGTCGCTACGAACCGGGTCTGGGCAGGACCATGTTCTGGGTGGTCTGGTATCCGTTGGTGTTCTGGCTGATCAGCCTGCTGACCACGCTGGTCAGTTTTCCCAAAGTGCTGTTCGGCCAGCATCAGAAACGTGCGCGTTGGGTCAGCCCTGATCGGGGGATCAAACCGGTCGGGGACGACGAAGAGGAGGTCATCAAATGAAAATCATCCGGACCCGTCAACGACCATTTCTGGTTGTGGTCGATGTGATTCTCACCGTGCTGGCGTGGATTGGCCTGCTGTTTCTGCTGGTACGCGGGCTCTGGCCGTTGATCGAAACCCATGCCGGCGGACCGCGCATCGACAACTCGGCGTTTGAAGCGCTGGGTACGTTAGAGATTTATCTGTGGGTGGCGTTGGTCAACGCGGTGATCCTGATTTCCTGGGCGCGTTATCAGCAGCGCAAAAGCAGAAGTTTTGCCCAGCGGCGTTTACCTTCGCCGGTGATCGACGACGAAGGGCTGAGCAAAAGTTTCAAGCTGTGTGATGACCGCTTTCAGAAACTCCGCACGCCGGGGGTGATGACCATTCACAACGATCAGGAAGGCGATATCAGTCAGGTGGTGACGCATTTCTGGCCGGTGCAGCAGGCAGAGTTGCCGCCACCGTTGGCGCCAATCGAACACCCGCGAGTGATCTTTCTGCACGCCGAGGATGACGACAATCGCGAACCGATCAATCGGTCGACCTGATTTGATCGTTCCCACGCAGCAGCGTGGGAACGATCAAGAACGGTGGTCAGATCTGGATCAGTGTCCAGGCTTCTTCCATTGGCAGAGGCTGTTTCATGCGTTCAGCCAGCAGCGCCATCGCTCTTTCTTTCTCGCACGCTACGGCGGCAACAACGATGCCGTTACGACCGAGCAGACCGATGAAGGGCGGCTGTTCGGGCTCGCCGAGAAATTCCACTTCATCCCATTGTTCGGCATGGCCGAGGTAGTCGTAATTCTTGCCGAAATGCCAGGTCCAGAAATACGGCACATCGAGGTAATGCTCCTCGCCACCGAGCATATTGGCCGCCGCGATCCGTGCGTGTTGCTGGGCCAGACGCCAGTGTTCGATGCGTTGGGGCTGGCCGTTCAGCGGGAACGTGGCGATGTCGCCAATCGCCCACAGACCTTCGGTCACGCGCATGCCGCCATCGACGCGCAACGACAGGTCTTGCTCCCGGGGTAACGAGGCAAAAGCCTCGGTGGCCGGGTGTACGCCGATGCCTGCAAGGACCAGATCGGCTGAAAGGCGCAATCCATTGTCCAGCAGCACTGCCTCGACTTTGCCGTCACCGATGATCTCTGTCGCCTCGTGCTCGGTAATGAATTTCACGCCGTTTTTTTCATGCAGCGTGCGGATCGCCTTGCCCACGGCTTCGCCGAATTGAGCCGCGAAAGGCACTGCATGGCGGGCGAGTATCGTGACGTCGAGGCCAAACTGACGCAGTGCCGAGGCACATTCGAGGGCGATAAAGCTGTCGCCGATGATCACTGCGCGTTGATCGGGCTGGGCGGCGTTGATGATCTGCTCGGCCTGGGCCTTTGAGCGCAGAACGAACACGTTTGGCAGGTCAGCCCCGGGCAACTGCAACGGGTTGGGGACGCCGCCAGTCGCCAGCACGGCGGCGCTGTAATGCAGTGTGCGGCCATCTTTTAAATGAACGGTTTTTCCCTCGGCATCGAGCGCAACGACTTCGCCTGAAACCCGATTGATGTGCTGTTCGCGGTAAAAGTCGTCATCGCGCAGCGATGGTATTTCTTTGGAGGGCATTTCTCCGGCGAGGACAAACTTGCTCAGTACCGTGCGGTCGTAACCGGCCTCGGGTTCGTGATCGATCAGCACAATGCGTCCGCCGAAACCCTTTTCCCGCAGCGCCGCTGCACACGCGGTGCCCGCCGCTCCGGCGCCGACAATCACGAATGTGCGCGCATCGTCTGCTGGCGGCGTGTGTGGATCCGACAGCGGTTGATCATCCACCCAGATGTCTTCGCCGCGCAGCTCCAGTGGGTAGCGCTTGAGGCTATCGAGGGCGGGCGGTTCGCATAGAGCGCCGTCTTCCACGCGAAAAACAGCCTTGTGCCATGGACATATCAGGTGCCCGTTGCACAACGCACCGTCAGCCAAAGGCGCGTCGGCGTGCGGGCATTCACCCTGAAACGCGCGTAATTCGCCGGCAGCGCGCAGCAGAACAATTTTGCAGTCGCCGATTTTCACTTCCAGACCACGGTCTTCAGGGACATCAGCGAAACAGGCGACACGGTGCAGGGACATATTCGGCTTCCTCGCGGGCATTTCTCATACGAGTTTGCGCGACAGTGCGAGGTTCAGCCATTTGCTACTGCCACGGCACGAACGGTACAGCTATAGTTTGCAAGCCGACGACGGCCTCACTGCACAAGGTGCTCCCGGAATGACCCGATTGACCTCTCTCAACCCTTGGCTGGCGGCCGTTGCCGTTGCCCTTTGCGTGCAGTTTCCGGCGCAGGCGGCCCAGGAGCGCTTCACCCTCGACATCCCCGGTGTCTCGGACAATCGCCTGTTCACCTCGGCGGCGGCAAGCGATGCGGCAGGTTGCGGCGGCAAGAACCAGTCGCCGGCCTTGAGTTGGAACGCCGGGCCTACCGGCACCCTGAGCTACGCGATCGTCATGCACGACCCGGACGGCCAGAAAGGCCTGGGCGTCGATCACTGGATTCATTACGGCATCAAAGCCACGACTCACCAGATCGCGGCGGGTGTCGGCGCCAAATCCGCATTCGAAGGCGTCGGCGGCACGAACAGCAAGGGCAACACCCACTACATGGGTCCGTGCCCTCCGGTTGGCGACAGCGCTCACCACTACATCATTCAGATTTACGCTCTGGATCTCGCACCGGACGCCTTGCCTGCCGGTCTGACCCGCGCCGAGCTGATGGAAAAAATCAAAGGCCATGTGCTGCGCAACAGCAGCGTAGTGCGGCGTTATCACCGCTGAAAAAATTTTTTAGCGGCGTTTAACCCGAACTGAAAGGGCTGCTCGTCTCAGTGGATGAATGATCACTTTCATCCCGAGGTCAGCCCCATGTCCCTTCCTCTGCCTTCTCTGCGACCTGTAGCGGTCGGTGTGCTGCTGGCCGTCGCCGGTTGCGGCGTTTCTTCCAATCCTGAATCGGCTGCTGCGCCAGCTCAGCCTGCACCCTTGGTGCAACATGAGGTGATCCTCGCCGATGCCGCGATGGCCAAGCGCAGCGCGCGTCCGATGCCCATTGCCAGCTTCGCGGCGATGCCTGCCGGGGAAAGTTATCCACAGGGCTATCGCGACGAGCCGCGTGAGCAATATCAAACGCTTGCCGACAACCCGATCCACAGCGTCGCCGACACTCCGGTTTCAACCTTCAGCGCTGACGTCGACACGGGCGCTTACGCCAACGTCCGCCGCTTGCTCAATCAGGGGCGCCTGCCGCCGGAAGGGGCGGTGCGGCTGGAGGAAATGGTCAATTACTTTCCCTACGATTACGCACTGCCCAGCGATGGCTCACCGTTTGGCGTGACCACCGAACTGGCAGCTTCGCCGTGGAACCCGCACACACGATTGTTGCGCATCGGCATCAAGGCGTCCGACCGCGCGGTGGCCGAACTGGCCCCGGCGAATCTGGTGTTTCTGGTGGACGTGTCAGGCTCGATGGATCGTCGCGAAGGCCTGCCACTGGTCAAAAGCACGCTGAAATTGCTCGTCGATCAATTGCGCGAGCAGGATCGCGTATCGCTGGTGGTGTATGCCGGCGAATCGAGAGTGGTACTGGAACCGACCTCCGGACGGGAAAAAGCGAAAATTCGTACAGCCATCGAGCAATTGACCGCAGGCGGCTCGACCGCTGGCGCCTCGGGCATCGAACTGGCCTATCAAATGGCACAACAGGCGTTTATTCCCAAAGGCATCAACCGTATCCTCCTGGCCACCGACGGCGATTTCAACGTCGGCGTCAGCGACTTCGATAGCCTCAAGCAAATGGCTGTGGATAAACGCAAAAGCGGAATTTCCCTGACCACCCTGGGTTTTGGTGTGGATAACTACAATGAACACCTGATGGAACAACTGGCCGACGCTGGCGACGGCAACTACGCCTACATCGACAACCTGCGCGAGGCACGCAAAGTGCTGGTGGATCAACTTGGCTCGACCCTCGCCGTGGTGGCGAAAAACGTCAAATTGCAGGTGGAATTCAACCCGGCGCAGGTCAGTGAATATCGCCTGCTCGGCTACGAGAACCGTGCCTTGAAACGTGAGGACTTCAGCAATGACAAAGTCGATGCTGGCGAAATCGGTGCAGGACACACGGTGACCGCGTTGTACGAAATTGTTCCGGCGGGGGAGAAGGGCTGGTTGGAGCCGCTGCGTTACGGTCAATCCGACAAGGCTGTTTCCGAAAAGAACGGGGAATTGGCGATGCTGCGTGTGCGTTATCAACAGCCCGATGGTGGGAAAAGTCTGCTGATCGAGCGGCCGATTGCCAGTCAGGTTGCATCGGCCAGCGAAGACCTGCGCTTTGCCGCCGCCGTCGCCGCGTTTTCCCAGCAACTCAAGGACGGCCGCTATACCGGAGATTTCAGCCTGAAAGACACCGAAGCGTTGGCCCGTGGCGCACGAGGCGATGACCGTTTTGGCCTGCGTAACGAGTTTGTGCAACTGGTCGAATTGGCGCAGAGCCTGCGCAACACAACCGCATCGAATACGCTGCCCACTGAGCGACGGGTTGAATAAGTGAGTCGTCTGAAAAGCTTCATCAATCAGCTGTTTGCTTCACCAGACAGCCCGACCGCCAGCAGCGATGAAACGTTGCTGGCGCGTTACCGCGAGGGCGACGGCGCGGCGTTCGAGATCTTGTACGCCCGTCATCGTCAGGGCCTGTATCGATTTCTGCTCGGTTTGAGCGGTAAACCGGAGCTTACCGATGAGGTCTTTCAGGAGACCTGGCTGAGCCTGATCCGCAGCGCCAGTCAGCCACAGGGACGGGCGACATTTCGTACGTGGCTGTTCCAGATTGCCCGCAATCGCCTGATCGATCACTGGCGCAAGCACGGCGCCCAGCAGCCACTGCACGACAGTTACGATGAACAGGTCCACGCTGTCAGCGATGAGTCGACCGATCCTGCAGAATTGCTCAACCTCAGCCGCGACAGCCTGCGTCTGGAAAACGCCCTGCAAACCCTGCCCGCCGACCAGCGCGAGGTGTTCCTGCTGCGCGCCCACGGCGACCTCGACCTGGCACAAATCGCCAGCCTTACCGAAACACCGCTGGAAACCGTCAAGAGCCGCTTGCGCTACGCCCAGCAAAAACTGCGTCGGCTGCTGGCCGAGGAGGTACTGACATGAACGACGCCCGCCAGACACCCGAAGAACAACTGCTCAAGCACTATCGCGAGCAACACCACGGCGAACCGCCCGCGCACCTCGACGCGCGCATTCTCAAGGCAGCTCACCGTGCAGCGCCAACACCGAAGCCAAGCCTGTGGCAACGCTGGCTCGACGCCAGCCGCAAACCGCGCTGGCAAGTCGCGTTCGCCAGCGTGGTGGGCGTGACCTTGATGTTATCGCTGGTTCAACGCACGCCCGAGCCGCTGCCTCGATACGAATACACTCCGGCCCCCAGCCTCTCGGTACCCATGGCCGAACCGGGTGGCGCGCAACTGCACCGCTTGTCTGCCCCGGCAGCCCCTCGGCCCGCACCTGTGCCAATGATGGAACTCGCTGCGCCAATGCAAAGCGATGCCTTCAGCGCCGACACCGCCGACCAAACCAAAACAGCCAAACGCGCTGCCGCCTCGGCCAACGGCCTCGACGAACAACTGCGCGAAGTCCTGCGCCTGCGCGAATCCGGCCAATCACAAGCCGCCGACACCCTGTTCAACAACCTGCACAAACGCTACCCAAACGCCGACCTCGACGCCCGGCTCGAACAAATCCAGAAGAACTGACCGCTCTGTTCGTCCAGCCATTTGGCATTGCCCCTTAAAAACGCGCACTATCGGGCCATAGCTGAATCGCTGGAGAACACTGTGGCACCAAAAATCGACCGCATCGCCCAACTCCTCAATTGCCCGCAAAAGGGCGAAGAGATGCGCCGCGCGATTACCGAAGCGCGTAAGGAGTTTCTCCTGAATCAGCCGGAAGAGGATGTGCTTGAGGAAGAGGACGTCTTTGAGGGGGAGGTTGAGGGGGAAGAAGACGAGGATGAGGATTACGATGAGTTTGATTGGACGACGGAGTAAATGAGCTTCAGGTGCGGGTCCAGCGCGTAGTTGCCTGATCCAAGGCTGCGGGGTCAGGGCCGACTCTTTCTTGAAATGCCGCGAAGTGCCTCAATGGCGGACCGTTCGCCCTCTGTTTCTTTCAAAGCTCTGCGCCGTTCGGCATAGATCTCATATTCAGCTCGGGCTTTTTCTTCTGCTGCTTGATTACTGGTGTGTCCCGATCCCTGCAAAATCTGGCGGCTGTTGAATTCCAAAAATTGGTTCAGTTTCTCCTGCCAGTCACGCAGGAAAATCTGCTTGCGCATCAATGCTTGATCTTCTGCGAAATCCAGCCACATCGTAACGATACGATTAAGAGCATTGATCTCCTCTGGAGTGAGATAGTTTTTAGCGATTGTGACATCGCTTTTACGCACTTCATCTCCCTTGAAGTTGGTTAGACCCATATGCGCTTTTGAGACGTCAACGCGCTGTGCTATTAACTCAGCGGCAGTCAAGCCGGTGCTGGCGAAATGAAGTTTATTTTGGATGATCTGAAAGAACGCAGTCGTGTCCTTGTTGGATGGCACATAATCGGCCGCCATCGCGAAGATATCCTTCACCCTCAAATAAACCCGCCTCTCGCTGGCTCGAATATCTCGGATGCGCTCAAGCAGCTCATCAAAGTAGTCAGGTACCTGTGAGTGCCCTACGGGAGGGTTTCTCAATCGCTCGTCGTCCATGACGAAGCCTTTAATCAGGTACCCTTGAAGTACTTGCGTGGCCCATTGACGGAATTGGGTTCCTCGTTTGGAGCGGACACGGTATCCCACCGCGATAATCAAGGGCAGGCTGAAATACTTGACGTTGTAAGGTTTGTTGTCGGCGGCAGTTGTTCGGTAAAACCGAACAACTGAATCCTCCGACAACTCGCCCTCGGCAAAAATATGGCTTATATGTTCGCTGATAGTAGCCTTGGCCTTACCGTACAGTTCGCAAATCATGGACTGCGATAGCCAAAGCGTTTCGGACCCGAATCGACATTCCAGGCGGACCTGGCCGTCGGAGCTTTGAAAAAGCAAAAGCTCTCCTTGAGGGGCGGCAGGATAGTCTGTGTCGTTCTGATCAGTCATTGAGTTATTCCGCGACCAGTTCTGGCGAGTCTATAAATTGTTTGGAAAGGACTCGGGGGAGGCTGCATAGTGTGGCGAAAACCGCTGACCTAATGAACCCAATTGTCGTGAAATTTTGTTTCCAGACTCGATTTTTTCATAAGTTCATTGCCCACAAAAAAGCCCCGGACCATCACAGTCCGGGGCTTTCTCGTTTAAACCAGTGGTGCACCAGGCGGGATTCGAACCCACGACCCCTGCCTTCGGAGGGCAGTACTCTATCCAGCTGAGCTACTGGTGCAGCGGGCGACATCATACCTAGGTCGGCTCGGGGCGTCCATGCTGGGTTTCGGCGGGTTTTGTCAGTGCGCGTGTCGGTTTGAGTGCCTGCATTCCATAAAGCTGTAACGTCCTGCAAATCCCTCGCTTGGCGCTTTCGCGGGGCTGATCTATGGTTTCGCTGCGGCGGATGCTTTTTGCGCGTTGATCTGAAAATTTCCACAAACGCGGCGTTTTTGTTCTTTTTTTCGAACGCCCTATTGTCCTTTAACCCCTTTGCTCCTACGATCCGTTTGAGATTTCAAACGCTCGTTGATCGGGTGTTGAAGCGTAGGTGTTTCGAGTCGAGCACGATCAATGCGCCTCACCCGCTCACAGATTTCCCTGACGGCAGCCTTGCGAGGCGCCTTTCTACAATCATAATTTGCTCCGCGCAGGCCGCGGTGCTGTTAAGGAAAGCCGACATGCAGCTTAAAGACACCCTGTTGTTCCGCCAGCAAGCCTTCATTGATGGCGCTTGGGTCGATGCGGACAACGGTCAGACGATCAAGGTCAACAACCCGGCCACCGGCGAAATCCTCGGCACCGTGCCGAAAATGGGCGCTGCCGAAACCCGCCGTGCCATTGAAGCCGCCGACAAGGCGCTGCCGGCCTGGCGTGCACTGACCGCCAAAGAACGTGCAGGCAAGTTGCGTCGCTGGTTCGAACTGATGATCGAGAACCAGGACGACCTCGCGCGCCTGATGACCCTCGAACAGGGCAAGCCGCTGGCCGAAGCCAAGGGCGAAATCGTTTACGCCGCCTCGTTCATCGAATGGTTCGCCGAAGAAGCCAAGCGCATCTACGGTGACGTGATTCCGGGCCATCAGCCAGACAAGCGCCTGATCGTGATCAAGCAGCCAATCGGCGTAACTGCGGCGATCACCCCGTGGAACTTCCCTGCCGCGATGATCACCCGTAAGGCTGGCCCAGCGCTGGCTGCCGGTTGCACCATGGTGCTCAAGCCTGCTTCGCAAACTCCATTCTCCGCTTTCGCACTGGCCGAACTGGCTCAGCGTGCCGGCATTCCTGCCGGCGTGTTCAGCGTGGTGTCCGGCAGCGCTGGCGATATCGGCAGCGAGCTGACCAGCAACCCGATCGTGCGCAAGCTGTCCTTCACTGGCTCCACCGAAATCGGCCGTCAGCTGATGTCGGAATGCGCCAAGGACATCAAGAAAGTCTCGCTGGAACTGGGCGGCAACGCGCCGTTCATCGTGTTCGACGACGCGGACCTGGATAAGGCCGTCGAAGGCGCGATCATTTCCAAGTATCGCAACAACGGCCAGACCTGTGTCTGCGCCAACCGTCTGTACATTCAGGATTCGGTTTACGACGCATTCGCCGAGAAGCTGAAAGTGGCTGTGGCCAAGCTGAAGATCGGCAACGGTCTGGAAGACGGCACCACCACTGGCCCGCTGATCGACGAAAAAGCCGTGGCCAAAGTGCAAGAGCACATTGCTGATGCTGTGGCCAAGGGCGCCACCGTACTGGCTGGTGGCAAGCCAATGGAAGGCAACTTCTTCGAGCCGACCATCCTCACCAACGTGCCGAAGAACGCAGCCGTGGCCAAGGAAGAAACTTTCGGTCCGCTGGCGCCACTGTTCCGCTTCAAAGACGAAGCCGAAGTGATCGCGATGTCCAACGACACCGAGTTCGGTCTGGCCTCGTACTTCTATGCTCGTGACCTTGGTCGTGTGTTCCGTGTAGCGGAAGCGCTGGAATACGGCATGGTCGGCGTCAACACCGGGCTGATCTCCAACGAAGTCGCGCCGTTCGGCGGCATCAAGGCCTCGGGTCTGGGCCGTGAAGGTTCCAAGTACGGCATCGAAGATTATCTGGAAATCAAATACCTCTGCCTGGGCATCTAAGCCGGGAAAGGGATCGCTGTAAACGCAAAGGGCACGAGAGCGCTGTCCCTTTGCGTCGTTTCAAACCGGAATTTTCTCTGCGGCCGGGAACGCCGTGGCAGTCGATCATCGCATGCTGCCACCGCCGATTCCTCCCGCTTAATCCTTGAACCACGCCGCCCGATGAGCGGTGAATGAGGACTGTAATGAGCAAGACTAACGCTGAACTGATGGCCCGCCGTACCGCAGCTGTTCCACGTGGTGTTGGCCAGATTCACCCGATCTTCGCCGAGTCGGCAAAGAACGCTACCGTGACTGACGTTGAAGGTCGTGAATTCATCGACTTCGCCGGCGGTATCGCTGTGCTGAACACCGGCCACGTGCACCCGAAAATCATTGCTGCCGTGACCGAACAGCTGAACAAGCTGACCCACACCTGCTTCCAGGTTCTGGCTTACGAGCCGTACGTTGAGCTGTGCGAAAAAATCAACGCCAAGGTGCCAGGCAATTTCGACAAGAAAACCCTGCTGGTCACCACCGGTTCCGAAGCTGTAGAGAACGCCGTGAAAATCGCCCGTGCCGCCACTGGCCGTGCCGGCGTGATCGCGTTCACTGGCGCTTACCACGGTCGCACCATGATGACCCTGGGTCTGACCGGTAAAGTCGTGCCTTACTCGGCCGGCATGGGCCTGATGCCAGGCGGCATCTTCCGAGCGCTGTACCCGAACGAACTGCACGGCGTGAGCATCGACGACTCGATCGCTTCCATCGAACGCATCTTCAAGAACGACGCCGAGCCGAAAGACATCGCCGCGATCATCATAGAGCCGGTACAGGGTGAAGGTGGTTTCTACGTCGCGCCGAAAGAATTCATGAAGCGCCTGCGCGCGCTGTGCGACCAGCACGGCATTCTGCTGATCGCTGACGAAGTACAGACCGGCGCTGGCCGTACCGGTACTTTCTTCGCCATGGAACAGATGGGCGTTGCTGCCGACCTGACCACCTTCGCCAAATCCATCGCTGGCGGCTTCCCGTTGGCCGGTGTTTGCGGCAAGGCCGAATACATGGACGCCATCGCGCCAGGCGGCCTCGGCGGCACCTACGCCGGTAGCCCGATTGCTTGTGCTGCTGCCCTGGCAGTGATGGAAGTGTTCGAAGAAGAAAAACTGCTGGATCGCTGCAAGTCTGTCGGTGAGCGTCTGGTCACTGGCCTGAAAGCCATTCAGGCCAAGTACCCGGTCATCGGTGAAGTCCGTGCCCTGGGCGCCATGATCGCTGTTGAGCTGTTCGAAAACGGCGACAGCCACAAGCCGAACGCGGCTGCAGTGGCGTCCGTGGTGGCCAAGGCTCGCGACAAGGGTCTGATCCTGCTGTCCTGCGGCACTTACGGCAACGTGCTGCGCGTACTCGTACCGCTGACCTCGCCGGATGAGCAACTGGACAAAGGTCTGGCGATCATCGAAGAGTGCTTCTCGGAGCTGTAAGGCTCTGAGCGATGTGACTTGATCGACAAAAAACCCGCTTCGGCGGGTTTTTTTATGCCCCTTGAAACACATCGAGCGCTTTAGCGCTGTATCGAAAGGCCAGCATTGGCTAAGGTTCAGGCATTGCAAGGGAGAGCGCGCATGACTGCCGTTGATTTACCCGCCGTACCCCGAGTGCTGATTGCCGAGGCCGATCCATGGTCTCGCGATTTGCTCAAACAAGTGCTGCTGAACGTACGTTGCGATGCGCGGCTGGACCTGTGTGCCGATGGCCAGCAAGCAATGTCGATGCTCAGCGAAGTCCCTTATGACCTGGCCATCGTCGACTGGGAATTGCCCGGTATCGATGGCTTGAGTGTTTTGCGCAGCGTGCGTCAGCGTAAACGCAATCCGCCGCTGCCCTTCATTCTGATGAGCAGCCGCAACGACAGCGCCAGCGTGCGCGAAGCCATACCGCTGGCGCCCACGGCGTATCTGACCAAACCGCTGAACATGGAAAGTCTGACCAAGCGTTTGCAGGGTTTGTTGCTCAATGCCGGGGAAGAAGTGTTCTGTGAGATCCCGGCATTGGCGCCGGGCATGACCTTGTCAGTCTTTCTTGAGCGGCGCCGTGAGCAGGCTGATGGCGCACCGTTGATGACCGATGTGCAGTTGGCGGTCAAACGCAGCCTCAATCCCAATGGCCTCGATCTGAAGCTGCTGGAAGATGAGATCAAAACCGATCCACAAATCACGGCAGTACTGATCGCAGCGGCCAACAGTGCGGCACAGCACCATGGCGCCGCGGTTCAAACGCTCGCGCAGGCACTGCATCGACTCGGCACCGGGCAGAGCATGAATCTGATTCTGGGGCTGGCGCTCAAGCGCAGCGCCAGACTCAGTGACCCGTGCCTGGCGGATTACGCCGAGCGATATTGGGGGCTGTCGCTGCATACGGCCGAATACGCCCGTACGCTCGCGCGCCTGTTGGATCTGGATCAGGAGCGCTGCTACTGCGCAGGCATGCTGCATCGTTTGGGTGATCTGGCATTGCTGCGTTGTTTGCAGGAGTGGCAGCAGGCCGGTGGTGCGCTGGATGAGCTGGAGGAGGTCGGTGAAGCGTTGGCCGAGTTTGGCGCCGCTTATGGTTCGGCGCTGCGCACACGCTGGCGGTTGCCGCTGGAACTGCGCGAGTTGATTGCCTCGGTCTATCAGCTTGGCGGCGGGGTGTATTCCCGTGAGGCGCTGGTGATGAACATGGCTGCGCAGTTGGCGCGTCTGACCGAGCATGAAGGTGTTGAAGAACTGGCGAAGAGTCGCACGGCGCGGTTGCTGAAGATCGGATTGCCGGAGTTGATGCGGATGCGCAAATAACTCGTGCGACGATTCGACTTGCCAGCGATGGCGTAGGCGCAGACACATCATTGCTGAATGTGCTGGCCTCATCGCTGGCAAGCCAGCTCCCACAGGTTTTGTGGATCATTTGAATAAAGGTTATGCAGAGATAACGCGGTTCTTGCCCTGTCGTTTGGCCTCATACATCGCCGCATCCGCGCGGGCGAACAGACTGTCGAGGCTTTCGTCGCCTTCGCTGAGACGGGCCAGACCCTGGCTGACAGTAATGCCGAACGTCTGGCCTTCATGACTGAAGCTCAAACGCTGAATCTCCTGTTGCAGTCGCTCGGCTACCTGCATGGCCATGTCCGGCGCACAGCCCGGAAATACTGCGGCAAACTCTTCACCGCCAATTCGCCCGAACAGATCACCCCGGCGTAAAGAACTGCGCCCGCACTCGGCGATCTGTTGCAGCACGGAGTCGCCCATGGGATGACCGTAGCTGTCGTTGATCACTTTGAAATCATCGATATCCAGCAGCAGGAAAGCCAGTGGTGCACCCTGCAGACGCGCCTCTTCAAACTCGCGATTGGCGCATTCGAAGAAGTGCCGACGATTGCTGCTTTGCGTTAGTACGTCGGTGGTGGCCAGACGCTGCAGTTCGGTTTCCATCTGCTTTTTGTCGGTGATGTCCTCGGCAATGCCGACAATGATCACCGGTTGCCCGGGGTCGTCCTGACGATTGATGAAGCATTTATCGCTGAGCCAGCGCACTTGGCCGTCAGCGGCGATGATGCGGTATTCGCGATTTTCGACGGCCCCGGTGTGCAGGACTTCGGCGAGGCTGCGTTCGGCGTAATCCAGATCGTCAGGGTAGATGCTGTCGCGCCACTGGTTGGAGTCGGCCAATAAAAGGCCTGCAGAGCGACCGAAAATCCGTTCATAGGCAGGACTGACGTAGAGCACCTGACGGGTTTCCCAGTTGAAAGCCCAGAGTACGGCGTTGACGCTGACGAGCAGCGAGCTGAACAGTTGTTCGCGCTCGCTCAACCGCGCCACTTCGCCTTGGGCGTGCATCAGCGCCATCAGGGTTTGCGCGGCCTCGGGCCATTGCGGGAGGGATGAGTCTTTTTGATTGTTGTTGACCATCGGCACAGTTCTCAAAGGGCGTGCCGCAATTCGACAACGGCCACAGTACAGCCCGCCGGGATGGCGAAGTGTCTTTGAGATAGGGGAATGGAAGCGAAGTTCCCAGCGGCAGAGGGGTTCTGCCGGGCGGTAGTGGCGACGCGTTTCAACAATGAGAACGCGTCGTCAAAATTGCGCTAGCTACGCTACCGATCGGGGCTAAATCCCCTCGCCACAGGGGATTCATTCAACACAATCAGGCTGCGGCGGGGCGCAGCGAGTAGGTTTTCAGCTGATCGGCAAATTCGCGCAGGGACTGGATGCCGCTGGCCTCGGCCTCGTGTACCCATTCCTTGATGGCGGCGAGCATGTCGTGGCCATTGGCGCTGGTCTTGACCCAGATCTGCTGCAGGGCCAGGCGTTTTTCGTAAATGACTTTCAGCGCCTGGCTGTGCTCGAGGATGTTCTGGATGCGTGCGTGGTGACGATCCTCCAGCAGGCTGGTTTCCCGCGACAACAGGCGTTTGGCCCGGTGAAACTGGTGGCGCACCGAATGATCGACCTTGGCCAGTTCCTGCTTGACCAGCGGCCCGATCACCAGCTTGCGGTACTGGGCCATGATCTGGAAGCGGTTGTTGAGGATTGCCATCGCGGTGTCCATGTCCAGATTGCCTTTGCCTTCGACACGGTGAGCAATCGGCGCAACACGCTGCACCTTGGCCAGACGCAGGAAGCTGAAGACTTTGATCCACGCCCAACCGAGGTCGAACTCCCACTTCTTCACCGACAGCTTGGCCGAGTTAGGGTAGGTGTGATGGTTGTTGTGCAATTCTTCGCCACCGATCAGGATGCCCCAGGGCACCAGATTGGTCGCCGCGTCGCGGCACTCGAAATTGCGATAGCCGACCGCATGACCGAGACCGTTGATCACGCCGGCAGCCCACACCGGGATCCACATCATCTGGATCGCCCAGATGGTGATGCCGATGGTGCCGAACAGCAGCAGGTCGATGACGCCCATGATCGCCACGCCCAGCAGCGGGTAGCGGCTGTAGACGTTGCGCTCGATCCAGTCTTCCGGGCAGTTCTTGCCGTAGATGCGCAGGGTTTCCGGGTTCTGGGCTTCGGCGCGGTACAGCTCGGCGCCGGTACGCAGTACGGTGGACAAACCCTTGATGACCGGGCTGTGCGGGTCATCTTCGGTTTCGCATTTGGCGTGGTGTTTACGGTGGATGGCGGTCCACTCGCGAGTGTTCTGCGCCGTGGTCAGCCACAGCCAGAAGCGGAAAAAGTGCTTAAGGCCGGCATTCAGCTCCAGGGAGCGATGGGCCGAGTAACGGTGCAGATAGACCGTGACGGCGACAATTGTCACGTGAGTCATCAGCAGGGTGACTGCGACCAGTGACCAGGCCGACAAGCCAAGAAAACCTTCGTACCACATAGGCTATAGGGCCCTCGATAAAGATAAAAACAGCCGTTGCATTATCACCAAGCACACAGATAAAACCAGTCGCCCTTTCAGATAAGAGTCGCTGGATGTTTCTTGACCTATAATTCCAACCTTTTTGTAGGGACATGGACAGCCGAATGTCTGCCACTTATCGCGATGCTTTGCGTGCAGCGCTGCTCTATCTTGTGCTTGCCGCCGTGTGGCTGCTGGGCACTGATCATTTATTAAACAGTTTCTTCGATAACTCCGCCGATATTGCGCGATGGCAACTGATCAACGGTTATGTATTCGCCGCTGTCAGCGCCGGGCTGATCTTTCTGGCGCGGGCGCGGCTGTGTGAGTTTCTCGGGATCGGTGCGCGATTGCGCGAGCGTCATGCCGACCGTGAGCGCCTGCGCCAAGCGGCCGCCGTGTTCGATTGCACCCGTGAAGGGGTGCTGGTCACCAACCATCATGGGCTGATCGTTCACGTCAATCGCGCGTTCATCGAGATCACCGGTTATCAGCGCGAAGAAGTGCTCGGCCAACAACCGAGCCTGTTCAAATCCGGCCATCATCCGCCGAGCTTCTATCAGGCGATGTTCACTACGCTGGAATCCTTGGGCGAATGGAGTGGCGAAATCTGGAACCGGCGTAAAAGCGGCGAAATTTATCCACAGTGGCAAACCATCCGCGTCATTCATGATGATCAGGGCCGGCTCAGCCATTACGTGGCGGTGTTTTCCGACATCAGCGCGATCAAGCATTCCGAACATGAGCTCAAGCACCTCGCCCACCACGATCCGCTGACCGATCTGCCCAATCGCCTGTTGTTCGGCGACCGTGCCGAGCAGGCGCTGGCGTCGGCGCAGATCCATAAGCGCGGTTGTGCGCTGCTGTTGCTCGATCTGGACCACTTCAAGATGATCAACGACAGCCTCGGGCATAACGTCGGCGACCGCCTGCTCAAAGCGGTGGCCGCGCGTTTGCAGGCGTTGTTCGGGCCGGGCATCACATTGGCGCGCCTGGGCGGCGACGAATTCGCCGTGCTGGCGGAAAGTTGTCCACAGCCCGGCCAGGCGGCGGCGCTGGCCCAGCGCATTCTCGACGCGCTCAAGGAGCCGTTCTGCTTTGATGGCCACGAGTTGTTCATCAACGCCAGCATCGGCATCAGCCTGTTCCCCAGCGACGCGCTGAGCGCCGATCAGTTATTGCGTAATGCTGACGCGGCGCTGTTCAAGGCCAAGGGCAGCGGACGTAATGGGTACGCGCTGTACACCGAAGAACTGACCGCCCACGCCCAGCAACGGGTGGAAATCGCCTTTGAACTGCGCCGGGCCTTGGAACAGCAGGAACTGCGGGTCTATTACCAACCGGTCCATGATCTGCAAACCAGCCGTCTGATCGGTGTCGAAGCTTTGGTGCGCTGGCAGCATCCACAGCGCGGGCTGGTGTCGCCGGCCGAGTTCATTCCAATCGCCGAGCGCACCGGGTTGATTGCCGAAATCGACGCCTGGGTGATGCAGCAGGCTTGCCGGCAGATGTGCCAATGGCAACTGGACGGTGTGGTGCTGTCGTTTGTCGCGGTGAACGTGTCGTCGCGACTGTTTGCCCGACGCGAACTGTATCAGCAGGTCGCGCAGGTGCTGCGCGACACCGGGCTGGATCCGGCCTGTCTGGAACTGGAAGTCACCGAAAGCGCGGTGATGGACGACCCGGAAGTGGCGCTGGAGCAGATGCATCGTTTGCGTGAATTGGGCATTCGCCTGGCGATTGATGATTTTGGTACGGGCTACTCGTCGTTGCTGAGGCTCAAGCGTCTGCCGGTGCAGAAATTGAAGATCGATCAGGGCTTTGTTGCCGGGTTGCCGTGGGACGAGGATGACGCGGCGATTGTCCGGGTGATCATCGCGCTGGCCCGGAGCATGGGTATGCAGGTGCATGCCGAGGGGATCGAGCAGGGTGAGCAGGCGGCGTTTCTGCTGCAGCAGGAATGTGATCTGGGGCAGGGGTACTGGTTTGGGCGGCCGGTTCCGGCGATGGAGATTGATTGGGCGAAAGCACCCGTTATCGGTTAACAAGTCCTGTTATGGCTGACACAAAACCTGTGGTGAGGGGATTTATCCCCGATGGCGCGCGCAGCGGCCCCAAAAAATCGGGACTGCTACGCAGTCCATCGGGGATAAATCCCCTCACCACAGGGTTATCTGTCGGCCCCGGATACGCGCAAACCCTTGCTCCGCCAGATAATGTTTTCTAGTTATATAAACATTCTTAAATAGTCTTTTTAAGAATATCCGCGCCTCTCTTATATTGCTCCCACGCCGAACGCAGTGCCGCCCACTGCCAGGCATATCCCATTCAAAGGAGCAGCACCATGAGCGCATCCCTTCGCAGCGTTGACGGTCAGGACGAAACCACCATCTTGCGTGAAATCCAGAGCGCCCTGCGCGATCTGCGTTTCGGCGCGGTGGAGATCACTGTGCACAACGCGCAAGTCGTCCAGATCGAACGCAAAGAGAAATTCCGTTTGCAGCAACCCGGCAAACAACCGGGCTGAAAGATCGCAGCCTGCGGCAGCTCCTGCAGGGGGCTGTGGGCAGGAGCTGCCGAAGGCTGCGATCTTTTACCAGCGGGCAACCCGATTCCAGCAGTACATAAGAAAAAGCCACCACCAAGAATTCCAGGAGCTTTCACCATGTCGTCGATTCGCCGTTACGCTTTGGCCGCCCTGGCCAGCGCTGTGTTTGCCGGTTCCGCGGTTGCCAAGGATTACGAACTGCTCAACGTGTCGTATGACCCGACGCGCGAGCTGTATCAGGACTACAACGCCGAATTCATCAAGTTCTGGCAGAAGGATCATGCCGGCGACACTGTGAAAATCCAGCAATCCCACGGCGGTTCCGGTAAACAGGGCCGCGCTGTGATCGACGGCCTGCGCGCCGACGTCGTGACCCTGGCGCTGGCCGGCGACATCGACGAAATCGCCAAACTCGGCAAGACCCTGCCAGCCGACTGGCAGAAGCGTCTGCCGGACGCCAGCACCCCGTACACTTCGACCATCGTGTTCCTGGTGCGCAAGGGCAACCCGAAAGGCATCAAGGACTGGGGCGACCTGGTCAAGAACGACGTCTCGGTGATCACGCCGAACCCGAAAACCTCCGGCGGTGCGCGCTGGAACTTCCTCGCCGCCTGGGCCTACGGCCTGAAAGCCAACGGCGGCAGTGAAGAGAAAGCCAAAGAGTACGTGCAGACCCTGTTTAAACACGTACCTGTGCTGGACACCGGCGCTCGTGGCTCGACCATCACCTTCGTCAACAACGGTCAGGGCGATGTGTTGCTGGCTTGGGAAAACGAAGCGTTTCTGGCGCTGAAAGAAGATGGCGGCGCCGACAAGTTCGACATCGTCGTGCCGTCGCTGTCGATCCTCGCCGAGCCGCCAGTGGCCGTGGTCGACAAGAACGCCGAGAAGAAGGGCAACGAGCAGATCGCCGAAGCCTACCTCAAGCACCTGTACAGCCCGGCCGGTCAGGAAATTGCCGCGAAGAACTTCTACCGCCCGCGTGACAAGGACGTGGCGGCGAAGTACGCCCAGCAGTTCCCGAAACTGGACCTGGTGACCATCGACAAGGACTTCGGCGGCTGGAAAACCGCGCAACCGAAGTTCTTCAACGACGGTGGCGTGTTCGACCAGATTTATCAGGCGCAGTAAGTTTTCATAGCCATAAACAAGCCCCGGATTTACCTTCGGGGCTTCGCGCGTTTTTTAACCAAGGACTTTTATGTCGCGTCGTATCTCCCCCGTCATACCCGGCTTCGGGCTGACGCTGGGTTACACCTTGGTGTACCTCAGCCTGATTGTGCTAATCCCGCTGGCGGCGATGTTCGTCCACGCCGCCCAACTCACCTGGGAACAGTTCTGGACGATCATCTCCGCACCGCGCGTATTGGCCGCATTGAAGCTGAGCTTCGGCACCGCGTTGTGTGCGGCGATCATCAACGGCATTATCGGTACGCTGCTGGCGTGGGTGCTGGTGCGCTACACGTTCCCGGGGCGCAAGGTCATCGACGCGATGATCGACCTGCCGTTCGCGCTGCCGACGGCCGTCGCCGGTATTGCCCTGACCGCGCTGTACACGCCGACCGGTCTGGTCGGGCAGTTCGCCGCCGACCTCGGTTTCAAGATTGCCCACACGCCGCTGGGCATTACCCTCGCGCTGACCTTCGTGACCCTGCCGTTCGTAGTGCGCACGGTGCAACCGGTGCTGGCCGACATTCCCCGTGAAGTCGAAGAAGCCGCCGCGTGCCTCGGTGCCAAACCGCTGCAAGTGTTCCGCCACATTCTGGTGCCGGCGCTGTTGCCCGCCTGGCTGACCGGTTTCGCCCTGGCTTTTGCCCGTGGCGTCGGCGAGTACGGTTCGGTGATTTTCATCGCCGGCAACATGCCGATGAAAACCGAGATCCTGCCGCTGCTGATCATGGTCAAACTCGACCAGTACGATTACACCGTCGCTACCGCCATCGGCGTGCAGATGCTGGTGGTTTCCTTCGTCCTGTTGCTGCTGATCAACTTGCTGCAGCGGCGCATCGAAACCCCATAAGGAGGCGCGAACCATGTCCCAATCGTCTATTGCGGCCGCGTCCTCGGCCAACGCTGCGCGCCGTGGCAGCGCCACTTCGCGCAGAATCCTGATCGGTCTTGGCTGGCTGATCTTTTTCCTGTTTCTGCTGCTCCCGCTGTTCATCGTCGTGTCCCAAGGCTTGAAGAATGGCCTCGGCGCATTCTTCACGGCGATCTTTGAACCGGATGCACTGTCGGCGCTGAAACTCACGGTGTTCGCCGTGCTGATTTCGGTACCGCTGAACCTGGTGTTCGGCGTCAGCGCTGCGTGGTGCGTGAGCAAGTATTCATTCCGCGGCAAGAGCATGCTGGTGACGCTGATCGACCTGCCGTTCTCGGTATCGCCGGTGATCGCAGGTTTAGTCTATGTGTTGATGTTCGGTGCTCAGGGCCTGTTCGGGCCGTGGTTGCAGGATCACGACATCCAGATCGTTTTCGCCCTGCCGGGCATCGTGCTGGCGACGATTTTCGTCACCGTGCCGTTCGTGGCCCGTGAGCTGATCCCGCTGATGCAGGAACAAGGCACGCAAGAAGAGGAGGCCGCGCGCCTGCTCGGCGCCAACGGCTGGCAGATGTTCTGGCACGTTACCGTCCCCAACATCAAATGGGGCCTGATCTATGGCGTGGTGCTTTGTACTGCGCGGGCCATGGGTGAATTCGGTGCGGTGTCGGTGGTCTCCGGGCACATTCGCGGGGTGACCAACACCTTGCCGCTGCACGTCGAGATCCTCTACAACGAATACAACCACGTGGCC
>NZ_JBIUVJ010000011.1:0-12675 GCF_044742875.1 Pseudomonas sp. NPDC087817 | reverse complement strand
ACCGCCTGCGCGCCAGCGCCGCGGAGGAATAATTCATGTCGATCGAAGTGCGTAACGTCAGCAAGAATTTCAATGCGTTCAAGGCGCTGGACAATATCAGCCTGGACATCCACAGCGGTGAGCTGGTGGCGCTGCTCGGCCCGTCCGGCTGCGGCAAAACCACCTTGCTGCGGATTATTGCCGGTCTGGAAACCCCGGATCAGGGCAACATCGTCTTTCACGGTGAAGACGTTTCCGGCCACGACGTGCGTGATCGCAACGTCGGTTTCGTGTTCCAGCACTACGCACTGTTCCGGCATATGACGGTGTTCGACAACGTCGCGTTCGGCCTGCGCATGAAACCGAAAAACCAGCGCCCGAGCGAAAGCCAGATCGCGACCAAGGTGCATGAGCTGCTGAACATGGTGCAACTGGACTGGCTGTCGGATCGCTACCCGGAGCAGTTGTCCGGCGGTCAGCGTCAGCGTATTGCGCTGGCCCGAGCCCTGGCGGTCGAGCCGAAAGTGCTGCTGCTCGACGAGCCGTTCGGCGCCCTCGACGCCAAGGTGCGCAAAGAGCTGCGTCGCTGGCTCGCTCGTCTGCACGAAGACATCAACCTGACGTCGGTGTTCGTGACCCACGACCAGGAAGAAGCGATGGAAGTCGCCGACCGCATCGTGGTGATGAACAAAGGCGTGATCGAACAGATCGGCTCACCGGGCGACGTCTACGAAAACCCGGCCAGCGATTTCGTTTATCACTTCCTCGGCGACTCCAACCGCTTGCTGCTCAGCGACGACAACCACGTGCTGTTCCGTCCGCACGAAGTGTCGTTGTCCAAGCATGAGCTGGAAGATCACCATGCCGCTGAAGTGCGTGATATCCGCCCGTTGGGCGCGACCACGCGGGTGACGTTGAAGGTAGAAGGGCAGACCGATCTGATCGAAGCCGAAGTGGTGAAAGACCACGACAGCCTGATCGGCCTGGCGAAGGGCGAAACGCTGTTCTTCAAACCGAAGGTCAGGCAGAAAGTCGCCAACCTTTAACTGATCGTTCCCACGCTCTGCGTGGGAATGCATCCCGTGACGCTCCGCGTCACAGTGGACGCAGAGCGTCCATGGCGGCGTTCCCACGCAGAGCGTGGGAACGAGCGGATGTCGGAGCTGCCGCAGGCTGCGATCTTTTAAGCGGCCTAAGCCGCCGCTTTGCGATTCGGATTGACCCGCACCACTCCCGCCCGCGCCTCGATCTGCTCTTTCAACTCATGGCGCATCCCGAGCAGGAACGCCAACTCGGCCACCACAAACAACGGCCCGACGATCAAGCCGCTCACGTCATCGACAAACGCCGGTTTGCGCCCCTCGTAGTGATGCCCGACAAACTGGATCACCCAACCGATCACGAACATCGCCAGGCCACTGCTCAGCCAGACCAGGGTGCTTTGCTGCGCCAGCACATGCCCGGCCCAGACCGACAAGCCCATCAGCACGGTCATCAACACGCCCAGCTTCACTTCCAGGCGCAGGTAAAACCATGCCGAGGCCAGCGCCAGCACCACGGCCGGGGATATCCACAACCCCCCCAACGCCCATTCGGGACGCGACAACAGCACCGCGACCGCCACCACAATCAGCGGAATGCCGATAAAGTGGCTGGCGATGTTGCGTGGGTCGCGGTGGTAGGCGGCGTATTGACTCAGATGATCGACGAGGCTTTTCATTGTTGTTCCTCCTGTAGGGTGATCGCAGCATGCCCCGGATTCAGCGTTCGCTCTGTCAGGCAGGCGACAATTAGGAGTGTTCATGGATAAGCGTTCACGGCTGCTGACCGGTCAGTGGTTCAGTCATTTACCTGCGTCCTTTCAGGATAGTCTGCTGGCGGCGGCCCGGGAGCGGCAGCTGACGGCGGGGCAGCGGTTGTTTCAGCGTGGCGATCCACCGTGCGGCCTGTACGCGGTGCTCGATGGCGCCATGCGTATTGGCGCGGTGAGCGAGCAGGGCAAGGAAGCGCTGCTGAGTCTGGTCGAGGCGCCGCACTGGTTTGGTGAAATCTGCCTGTTCGACGGTCAGCCGCGCACCCATGACGCCTATGCTGTGGGGCCGTGTACGCTATTGAATATCCCGCAGGCGACGTTGCTGAAACTGCTCGATGAACACCCGCTGTACTGGCGGTATCTGGCGCTGTTGATGAGCCACAAGCTGCGCCTGACGTTTATCAATCTCGAACAACTGAGCCTGCTGCCAGCCCCGGCACGTCTGGCGCATCGCTTGCTGATGATCGCCGAAGGCTACGGCGAACTCGATCCGCCCCGTCGGGTGCTGCAACTGCCGCAGGAACAATTGGCGTCGATGCTGTCGCTGTCACGCCAGACCACCAACCAGATTCTCAAGGACTTGCAGGGGCAGGGGATCATTGGCTTGGGGTACGGCGAGATCGAGATCCTCGACGCCACGCGATTGCGCACCTTGGCCACAATCTAAGATAAAAACACCCAATCCAGACACCACGAACCTGTGGGAGCTGGCTTGCCAGCGATAGCGGTGCATCAGCCGAAATCAATGTCTGCTGAACGGACGCCATCCCTGGCAAGCCAGGCTCCCACAGGGTTTCGGCGCTCCATGACATCTGAGGCAAAGCACAGAACCTGTAGGAGTGAGCCTGCTCGCGATAGCAATCTGTCAGTCAGGCAATGGGTGACTGATACACCGCTATCGCGAGCAGGCTCACTCCTACAGAGGATTTGTGTGGGGGCTTACGAACCGCGATAAGTCGAGAAACCGTAAGGGCTGAGCAGCAGCGGGATGTGGTAATGCTGGTCGGTCTGCTTCACTTCAAAAATCACCGGGATTTCCGGGAAGAACGTGTCGTGTTTGATCTTGTTGAAATACTCACCGGTCTTGAACACCACTCGATACTCACCCGCCTCAAAAGGCTGTTTGGCCGGGAACAGTTCGGCGATGCGTCCTTGTTCATTGGTGGTGCCTTGAGCCAACGGCTGCCAGTTCTGGCCGACGTGCTTTTCCAGTGTCACGTTAATGCCAGGCGAAGGCAGGCCGTTTTCCAGATTGAGCACGTGTACGCTCAGCGGGTTGCCGGCGGCCAGTGCCAGGCTTGAGAAAGCGCTCAGGCCGAGCGCGGCGAGGGTCATGCGCAATGGCGTCATGATGAATCTCCTTATTGGGAACGGGTGGTGGCCAGACCGGTTTTCTCGGCAGCCGTGATCGCACAGTTTTCATCTTGCTCACCGCCGCCGGAGCCGGCCACGCCCATGGCGCCGACCAACTCGTTGCCGGCGAACAGCGGAATGCCGCCGCCGAGCAACAGCAACTCGTCGAGGGTGTTGAGGTTGGCGGTTTCCGGGTTGCTGCGGGCGCGCTCGGCGAACAATCGGGTCGGGGTCTTCGTCGACAGCGCGGTATAGGCCTTGCGTTGACTGGCAGCGGTGTTGTGCGGGCCGACACCGTCGCCGCGCAGGGTCACCAACAGGTTGCCGCCGCGGTCGAGTACCGACACGGTGCCAGTGCAGTTATTCATGGCCGCATCGGCCAGCAGGCGGGCGGTTTTCAGATCAAGATCGGCGTGACGCGGCAGTTCGGGGCTGGCGAAAACGCTGGTGCTCAGGCCGATGGCCAAGCTGGCCAGAAGGTATTTGACGGTCATGGGACAGGCTCCAAAAACGAAGGACGCCATCTTAGCGGCGCCACTTCGTCAGAATCTCGTCAGCCGGATTACAAGTTTGTAATGGGCAACGTCGCCGAAGGCGCCTAGCCTGTGTGCCTGATCAATCGAGGTGTGCCATGCGTTTGCTGGTCGTAGAAGATGAAGCCAAAACCGCCAATTTCCTTGCCAAGGGCCTGGGCGAGTCCGGATTTGCCGTGGATGTGGCACTCAACGGCCTCGATGGGCGCTATTTCATTGAGCAGCAGGAATACGACCTGATCATCCTCGATGTGATGCTGCCGGGCCTCAATGGCTGGCAATTGCTGCAACTGATCCGCCAGCGCGGTGCTACGCCGGTTTTGTTCCTGACCGCCAAGGACGCCATCGAAGACCGCGTGCGCGGCCTCGAGCTGGGTGCCGACGACTATTTGCTCAAACCTTTCGCCTTCGCCGAATTGCTCGCGCGGGTGCGCACGCTGTTGCGACGCGGGCCGATGCGCGAGGCCGAGTCGTACAACATTGCCGATCTGGAAATCGATGTGCTGCGCCGTCGCGTCAGTCGCGGTGGCCAGCGTATATCGCTGACCAACAAGGAGTTCGCCCTGTTGCACCTGCTCGCCAGTCGTCAGGGCGAAGTGTTGTCGCGCACGCTGATCGCCTCGCAAGTGTGGAACCTGAATTTCGACAGTGACACCAACATGGTCGAAGTCGCAGTGCGTCGTTTGCGCTCCAAGGTCGATGATCCGTACATGCCGAAACTGATCCACACCGTGCGCGGCGTCGGCTATCAGCTGGAAGCGCCTGACGATGCGCTCTAGGTCGATCGCCTGGCGCCTGGCGCTGGCGTTCGCACTGGTCTGCGCCTTGGTCCTGAGCGCGATTGGGGTATTTCTCTACCGCTCGCTCGCCGCCGAAATCGCTTATCGCGACGACATGGCCCTGCTTGGGCGACTGGAGCAGGTGCGCGCCTTGCTCGCCGACAGCGACAGCCTTGATGCCTTGCAGGCGCGGCCACGGCTGTACCAGAACATGCTCGGTAATCTCGACAGCCTGCTGCTGGTGCGTCGGGCCGATGGTTCGAGTGTGATCGGCATCAACCCGCGCCAGCGCGATTTGCCGACGTTGAAGGCGATCCCGCGCGAGCAAACGCCGCAGCGCCGCGATGTGCTGAGCTGGCAAGCGGCGGACGGTGCAGAACTGGCGCTGTTGTCCGGTGAAGCGCAGGGGCCGAACGGCGAACCGCTGACCGTGATCGCCGGCAAAGTGCTGAGCGAGCGTGAGCAGATGCTCAGCAGTTATCGCCTGCGTTTGTACCTCTCGGTCGGGCTCGGCGCGATATTGGCATTTGCCTTGGGGCTGGTATTGCTGCGCCGTGGTCTGCAACCGCTACGGCAATTGAGCGAAGCCGTGCGCGGCATCGACCTGCGCAGTCTCGATCAGCGTTTGCCCGCCGCCGGCACCCCGGCAGAACTGCTCGAACCGGTGCAAGCGCTCAACGGCATGCTGGCGCGTCTGGACGACAGTGTGCAGCGCTTGTCGCAGTTCTCCGCCGACCTCGCCCACGAGATCCGCACGCCGCTGCACACCTTGCTCGCCAGCAACGGTCAGGCGCTGAACCACCCGCGCAGCACGGCGGAATATCAGGAAGTGCTGGCCTCGAACATGGAAGAGTTCGAACGGCTAAAGCGCATGGCGGAAAACCTGATGTTCCTCGCCCGTGCCGAACAGGCCGAGCGAGCGCTCAACCTGCAAACGCTGGAGCTGCAAAGCGTTGGCAGCGAACTGTGCGATTACTTCGAAGCCTTGGCCGACGACCGCGATCTGCGGCTGGAAAACCATTTGCACGGCGAACTCCGCGCCGATCAGCAACTGCTGCAACGCGCCCTCGGCAATCTGCTGGCCAACGCCGTGCGCCACGCTGACCCCGGCACCTCGATCAGCCTGCGCCGGCACGATGAGGCAGGCGTGTGCTGGTTGCAGATTCACAACCATGGCCCGGCCATCGCGCCCGAGCATCTGGGCAAATTGTTCGACCGCTTCTACCGCGTCGATCCGGCCCGCGCTGAACCCGGGGACTCTGGAGGCCTGGGACTGGCAATCGTGCAGTCGATCATGCACTTGCATGGCGGGCAGGTGCGGGTCAGCAGTGATGCCTCGGGCACGGTGTTTGAGCTGGGGTTTGTGGTGGACTGACTGCCAACTTCGCGGGCAAGCCCGCTCCCACAGTGGTCAAGGTGTGACACGGATTTCTGTGCACCCCAAACCCTGTGGGAGCGGGCTTGCCCGCGAAGAGGCCAGTTGAACCGGTGAAAATTCCGGATCAGTCAGCGCAACTGATCGCGAAACTGCCCCGGCGTCATCCCCGTCCAGCGCTTGAACGCGCGGCTGAAGCTGCTGGTGTCGGCAAAGCCCAGCAGATAGCTGACCTCACTCAACGAACAGTGCGGATCACGCAGATGCAGCAGCGCGAGGTTCTCACGGCTTTCGTTGAGCAGCGTGTCGAAGCGACAACCTTCATCCGCCAGATGCCGTTGCAGGCTGCGCAGGCTCAGGTGCAAGGCCTGGGCGATGCGCTCGGCGCTGGGTTCGCCTTCGGGCAGTTGTTCTTCGATGGCGTCGCGCACCTTGCGCTCCCAGGTCAGCGGTTTGAGCTGGGCCATGGTGCGCTTGAGCACCGCTTCGTTGTGTTCAGCCAGCTCAGGGTTGGCGTCGTCGAGGTGGCTGTCGAAGTCGGCGAGGGCGAATTCCAGACGATCTTCGGCGGCGGCGAAATGCACCGGCGCGCGGAAGACTTTATGCCATTGGTGCGCGTCGCTCGGTTCAGGGCGGCGCAGGTAAACCGCCAGTGGCGCGTAATCACGGCCGAGGCGATTGCGGCAGGTGCGCACGTAGATCGCGGCGAAGGCGTCGATGGCTTCGAATGCGGGGGCGGGATTACCTGACGGAATTTTCAGACGGAACAGATAACGGTCATCGCCGCGGCTCAGGTCCAGTTCAAGCGCATCGCTGACCACCGGGTGATAGCGCACGATACGTTCGAACACTTCGCGCAGGCTGCCACTGGCTACCAGGGCATAGCCGAGCGCGTGAAACGTGGTCGGGCTGACAAACCGCGACACCCGCAGACCGATGGCCGGATCACCACTGGACTCCACCGCAAGCGCCCACAAGCGGGTGGTGCCGGACAGCGGATAGCGCGCGTTGGGATCGTCCATCAAGTCCGGGTCGAGCCCGGCCTGTTGGCACAGGGCAGTGCTGTCCAGCCCCAGCGCGTCGAGTTGCTTGCGCAAGGCACGGGTCCAGCTGGCGAGGGAGGTCGGTTCCTTCATGCTGATTGGCGCTTCCGGTCAACAGGTTGGCGTACTCGGCTACCGCGATTCGAACCCTTGCAGGGCAGGATGCGAACATCAATACCCAGAGGATGGAAGCATGGACCGTACTTCTGCAAGTCCCCAGCGACACAATGCTGCCCAGCGATCAGCGCATATTCGCGAAGTGGTGCTGGCCAAAGGTGTCGAATTGCGCGAGCGCTACCCGCTTCTCAAGCATCAGGACGCCCTCGGCGCGGGGATTCTGGCGTTTGCCCTGGCGGGCATGATCGGCTCGGCAGCCCTGTACATCACTGGCTACATGGCCTGGTGGGTATGCCTGCTGCTCAATGCGTTTTTTGCCTCGCTCACCCATGAGCTGGAACACGACCTTATCCACAGCATGTATTTCCGCAAGCAGCGTGTGCCGCACAACTTGATGATGGGCCTGGTGTGGCTGGCGCGGCCGAGCACGATCAATCCGTGGATTCGCCGGCATCTGCATCTCAACCATCACAAGGTCTCAGGCACCGAGACCGACATGGAAGAACGCGCAATCACCAACGGCGAGCCGTGGGGTTTTGCGCGGCTGCTGATGGTCGGTGACAACGTGATGTCGGCGTTCATTCGCATGCTTCGGGCGAAGACCTGGGCACACAAGTTCAGCATTATCAAACGCACGCTCAAGGTTTACGCGCCGCTGGCGCTGGTGCATTGGGGGGCTTGGTATGTGTTTCTCGGTTTCCATGCGGCGAACGGCATCGCGTACTTGCTGGGGACACCGATTGAATGGTCGGCGACCACGTTGTCGGTGATGCAGGTGATCGATATCGCCGCCGTGGTGATCATCGGCCCGAACGTATTGCGCACGTTCTGCCTGCATTTCATCAGTTCGAACATGCATTACTACGGTGACGTTGAGCCAGGCAATGTGCTGCAGCAATGCCAGGTGCTGAATCCGTGGTGGCTGTGGCCGTTGCAGGTGTTCTGCTTCAACTTTGGCAGCAGCCACGGGATTCATCATTTTGTGGTCAAGGAGCCGTTTTATATTCGCCAGCTGACCGTGCCAGTGGCGCATAAGGTGATGCGCGAGATGGGCGTGCGGTTCAATGATTTCGGCACGTTTGGGCGGGCGAACCGGTTTGTTCGCAAGAATGAACTGGTGCAGGAAGAGGTGCGTACTGCCCGGGCTTGATAGGTGAGTTCAGGTCCTCATCGCTGGCAAGCCAGCTCCCACAGTTTTTTGTGTCGTCCATAATATTTATGAACGACATCGCCCCTTGTGGGAGCTGGCTTGCCAGCGATAGCGATATCTCAGGCAACCTCAATCCGGCTGAAACGGCGAAGCACTCAAGATCACCCCGGTCTCCTCGACATACTGCTGCCAGTGCCCGATCAGCGTGCTGAGCTTGTCTGGCTGACTCAACGCCAGATCATGAATCTCCCCCGGATCACTGGCCAGATCATAAAGCTGCCAGGTCGCCGGCCCCACCGGCCCGGGGATCCACACCGCTTTCCACGAGCCCTGGCGAATCGCCCGGCGCCCGAACAACTCCCAACCCGTCACTGTGTGCTCGTCATGCACCTGCGCCGTCTCGCCGGACAAAAAGCCCAGCCACGATTTACCGCGCAACGGCGCCACCGGTTTGCCGTGCCACTGCTTGCCCGGATGACGCACGCCGGCCAGATCAAGAATTGTCGGGGTGATGTCCATCACCGTGCCGAAACCGTGACTGATCTGCCCTTTGAGCGAGAGTTGCGGATAGTGCAGCAGCGCCGGCACGCGAATCCCGCCTTCGGTGGTGAACGCCTTGAACAACCGCGATGGCGCTGTCGCCACCTGCGCCCAGTTCGGCCCGTACCAGACGTAGGAGTTGGCCCGGCCGATGTTGTCGAGGCTGTTGTCGTAGTGCTGGCTCAGATACGCCACCAGCTCCGGACCAAATTTCGGGAACGCTTCAAGCAGCGCGCCCTCGGCTCCGTTGTCGGACATGAACAGGATGAAGGTGTTATCCAGTTGACCTTGCTGGCGCAGGTAATCGACGACCCGGCCGATGTTCCAGTCCATGCGTTCGACCATCGCTGCGTAGACTTCCATCGCCCGCGCGGAAATCTGCTTTTGCTCAGTGCTCAGCGCATCCCATTGCGCGGTCAGCTGGACCAGCGGGTGGGGTTCGACGTCCGCTTCGATCAGCCCCAGTGCCTTGAGTTTTTCCAGTCGTTCGAGGCGCAAGACTTCCGGGCCTGCATCGTAGCGGCCACGGTATTTTTCAACGATGTCGGCCGGTGCCTGCAACGGCCAGTGCGGTGCGGAAAACGGCAGATAAGCGAAGAACGGCCGGGTCTGGTCGCGCTCCTTCAGGTACTGCAGCAGCTTGTCGCCGAAGGCGTCGGACGAGTAGAAATCCTTGGGCAATTCGTCGATGAACGTGTCGTCCTCGATGTACAGCGCCGGCGTGGATTTCAGCAGGCCGGGGGTTTGCTCATCGTAAGTCGGCTCGAAACCGTAATGGTTGGCCGCGCCTGGCAGCAGCGAGAACGAGCGCTCGAAACCCCGTGCATGAGGCGCCAGTTCGGCGGTCAGGCCGAGGTGCCATTTGCCGCTCATCAACGTCTGATAACCGGCCTCGCGCAGCAGCTCGGGGAGGGCCACGACGCGGTCATTCAGATAACCCTCGTAACCCGGTTTGCCGATCAGCTCCGGCGTCAGCGTTTCGGCCATGGTGCCGATGCCGGCAATGTGATGATCGGTGCCGGTCAGCAGCATCGAGCGGGTCGGCGAGCACGTCGGCGCGGTGTGAAAGTCGGTCAGGCGCAGGCCGTTGCTGGCCAGTGCATCGAGGTGCGGCGTGGCGATTTCGCCGCCGAAGGCGCCGATGTCGGAGAAGCCGAGATCGTCGGCCAGGATCACCAGAAAATTGGGGCGTTGCGGCATCGAAAGCTCCTCTCAGCAGGCAATGAACGACAGCGGCAGATCGCGGATCTGCACCGGTACGCTCGGTTGGTAATGGTCGTCACTGGTCAGTTCGTGCAGCAGTTCTTCACGCAACTGATGGAAGTCGAAGCTGCTGCGCTGACGCGGATGCGCCAGGGCAATGTCGACCACTTGCTTGATGCGCCCCGGACGCGGCTCCATCACCACCACGCGGTCGGCCAGAAAAATCGCTTCTTCGACATCGTGGGTGACAAGGATCGTGGTGATTTTCGCGCGGGCACGGATCGCCAACAGCTCGTCCTGCATCTGCTGACGGGTCAGCGCATCGAGCGCACCGAAAGGCTCGTCGAGCAGCAGAATCCGTGGGCTGGCGACCAGGCCGCGAGCGATTGCCACCCGTTGCGCCATGCCGCCGGAGAGCTGGTGAGGATAGGCGCGGGTGAAATCGCGCAGGCCGACCAGATCAATGAAGTCGTTGATGCGTCGTTGCTTGTCTGCGGCGCTCAGCGGCTCATTGACCAGGCCGAGGCCGATGTTGTCGGCCACGGTCAGCCATGGAAACAAGCGGTGCTCCTGAAAGACGATGCCGCGCTCGCCACCAATCCCGCTGACGGCTTTGCCATCAACGCTAATCTGCCCGCGAAACTGCGTATCGAGGCCTACCAGCAAGCGCAACAGCGTGGATTTGCCACAGCCGCTGGAGCCGACGATGGCGACGAATTCACCCTCGGCGATGTCCAGGTTGAATTCGCGAATCGCCTCCAGTTCGAAACCGTCGACGTCGAAGGATTTGCCTACATGGTTGAAGCTGACAATCGGTGCGTTCATGCGTGTCTCCAGCGGGTAGCGCGGATTTCCAGGCGTTGGCCAATAAGGTTGAGCAGGGCGCCGGTCAGGCCGACGAGGAGCATGCCGGCCATGATCAGGTCCATGCGCAGCAGTTGCTGGGCGCCGATCATCTGGCTGCCGATGCCGCCGTTGGACGGCATGAAATATTCGGCGCCGATGGTGCCGAGCCAGGCGTAGATCAGGCTCAGTCTGAGCCCGGCAAAAATCCCGGGAGCGGCTCCGGGTAGGACCAGTCGGCGCAGGCGCTGACCGAGGCTCAGGCGCAGCACTTGCGCGGCTTCGTTGAGTTGCGGCGAGAGGTTGGCGACGCTGCGTTGGGTGGCGATGAACAGCGGAAAGAATGCGGCGAGGGCAACGAACACCCACTTCGACAGCTCACCCAGACCGAACCATGCGGTGAGCAATGGCACCCAGGCGAAAATCGCGATCTGGCGGATAGCGGCAAGCGTTGGGCCGAGCAGGCGTTCGCTGAGGTGCGACAGCCCCAACAGCAGGCCGAGGGCGAAGCCAATTCCGCCGCCCAACAGCAAACCACCAAGGGTGCGCCCAAGGCTCAGGGCCATTCCGGTGATCAGCGTTCCGTCGAGCAAGCCGTCCCACGTGGTGTTGAGCACGGCCAGCGGGCTCACCAGAATATTGGCGTCGACCCACTGCTGATCGTTTGCTACTTGCCACAGCGCCAACAAGCCCAGCGGCAGCAGCCACGGTTGCAGCCGTTGCCAGCCTTCATAGCGCGGGCCTCGGCGGATTTCCGCAGTGGCCGGGTGCGGCCAGTGCACCAGTTTTTTATCCAGCAGCCCGATGCTGCGATCCATCGCCACGCCAATCAGACCGATGACCACGATGCACACGAAAACGATGTCGAGCATGAACAGCTGCCGTGCCCAGACCATCAGGTAACCGATGCCTTCGCTGGAGGCGAGCAGTTCGACGGCCAGCAGCGACGTCCAGCCGGCGGCCAGCGCCAGACGTACACCGGCCATGAATGCGGGGAGGGCGGCAGGCAACACCAGACGACGAATCAGCAAATGCGACGGCAGGCGCAGTACGGCGGCTGCTTCACGCAGTTTCGGTTGCGCATCGCGTACGCCAACCAGTGTGTGCAAAGTCACCGGAACCACAATGGCTTTGATCAGCACCACCAGTTTCAACACTTCGCCGATACCGAAAAACACCATGAACAGCGGAATCCACGCCAGCGTCGGTACTTGCGCGAGGCCGGCGAAGGTCGGGAAGATCAAGCGTTCGAGGCGGCGACTGAAACCCAGTGCCGCCCCCAGAATCGCCCCGGCGCTGATCCCTGCCAGTAATCCCCAGAACAACCGTTGCAGGCTGATCCACAAGTGGCTCCACAACTCGCCCTGAGACAGTTCGACTGCGCTGTTCCACACCAGTGACGGCGCCGGCAGGATCTGTTCGCTCATCCAGTGATTGCGCGCGGCCAGCCACCACAGGGTGAAGAGGCTGAGTGGCAGCAGCCAGGGAAGTACACGTTGGGTCAGGCTTGGCCATGAGCGCTGACGCTTGAGCGGCGGAGCCGCCAGCGGCAGGTTGAGCAAGGATTCACGGGCCATGGGTGACCTCCGTTGTCGGGTTGGATCGATCAAGATCAAAAGATCGCAGCCTTCGGCAGCTCCCACAGGGGGACGCGTCCGTGAATTCACCCCTGTAGGAGCTGCCGAAGGCTGCGATCTTTAGCGGTATTAGCTTAAAACTAACGGTTATATATAATCCGTTTATTGATCTATTTGGAAATAAGTCACGCCATTTAAGGCTTCTGGCCCATACGCATCCAATGCATTCGAAGAATATTTTCGATGCTGTTAATGCATACGCTGCTGCAAGCCCTATGTAAGCGGCTGGGGAAGTCACCTTCCGAACTCCAGCATTAAGGGCGATGGTGTCCGCGTATTTTTAAGCGGACGCGATCGCCCTTAACGTCAG
>NZ_JBIUVJ010000010.1:0-123483 GCF_044742875.1 Pseudomonas sp. NPDC087817 | reverse complement strand
ATGGTGAAGTCAGCGAGCACTGTGCCGTAAAGCCACACGTGCTGCGCTATTGGGAGCAGGAGTTTCCTCAACTCAACCCCGTCAAACGCCGCGGAAACCGCCGGTATTATCAGCGCCAGGACGTGCTGATGATCCGGCAGATCCGCGCGCTCCTTTACGATCGGGGGTTCACCATCGGTGGCGCCCGTCTGCGTTTGTCCGGCGATGAAGCCAAAGACGACACCACCCAATACAAGCAAATGATCCGCCAGATGATCGCCGAGCTCGAAGATGTACTGGTGGTACTCAAGAAATAAAAAGCTGCGTTTGAATACTTCCAGTTTTCAAAAGCTTGCGATATATTCTTGAGCGCTCTTAGAGGTGAAGAGCGAAATGCAACATCAGTCGGGGCGTAGCGCAGTCCGGTAGCGCACTAGCATGGGGTGCTAGGGGTCGAGTGTTCGAATCACTCCGTCCCGACCATTATTCCTGAATAAAATCAGACGCTTAAGCCGATCATCTAGATCGGCTTTTTTGTGCCTGCGCAAAACTAGGCACCTTGCTTCCTGCGATCCCGAATTCTCGCCAGCATTCTTCGCCGCCGTTCTCGTCCCAGTAGACGCGTTTGCGTTTCGGAATCTCATCGTACGTTTTCATGAACCTTCGAATCCCATCAGGTCATCACTGACGTCGAAGACAATCACTAGGCCGGCAACCTTGGTCGCTGTAATTTGCTCCTTGGTGATAGAGCGGTAGCCGGGTGTTGGATGACGCTCAATTCGGCGGCAAGCTTTTCTTTGGTCATGACTTCGTCCTTGCCGCTATAGCGGCTGACTTTGAAGGGGGGGGGGAGTTAATGCTGGGTTGCGGCTTTGAGACGCTGCTCGAAATCGTATGGGTATTCGCGTTCGTCTTTGAGGTACTTGAGCAGGTCGATCGCTTCAGCCTGTTGATCGGTCAACACATCAATCCGCTGATCCGCTGCGTTCAGGGGCTCCTGCAGGGCATCACGCTCGTCCTGGACGCGCTTGAAGTCCGGCCACATCACCAGCTCGTCGTCTTTCGGATCCCACGCTGTGGAAAATCCGAACCGATATCCGTCGCCATTCCACCCAATACCGGCTGACTTCGCTCATCCTGCAATCTCCAACACCCGCCGTGCCAGTGCCCCAGGCTCTCAGCTCCGCAAAGGCTTGGCGCGTAGCGGGCAGGCTGTGAAGCCGAACTTCTACTTCGCCGCGGCCCTTCCTCTTCGCCGCGACTTTCTCTGAACGTTCCGCGTTGCTCTTGGCCATGGTCTACCTCTTCAATTCCGCTGGCCGGCAAGTACAGCCAGTTCAGTAACCTTTAGCCCGACAGTTCGTGATCCATCTCGATACGTAGATTGAAGTGATGGCTAAATGCAATTACGATGCCGCCCCTCATAAGGGAGTTACACAATGTTTCCAAGGTATTTTCGCTGGATCGCAGCATTTGGCATTCTCGCGGCATTGGCGGTGATGGTAATAACCGGGCTACAGGTGTTTTCCGGCATGGCCTCAGCGGCGGATCTGATACGACCTATCATTGGCGTGGTTGCATTTGGCTGGATGTTCACTCAATCGACCAAGGCTTGAGGCGGATCATGCTGTCAACCTTAACCAGCCTCACCCCGGACATGCTGAACTTGTCGCCTTGGGCTGCGGCCATCGCGTCGAGGTTGTCCCAATCCACGGTGAGCATCGAAATAGGGGCGTGGCCGTAGGCGAGGGCTATATCAGCGACTCCAGATCGAACACTTCGGCCTGCAGATTCACCGATGCTTCGGCTGTATTGGCAGGCTGAGCCGGTGTAGAAACTTTCATCGGTACGCGACTGGCGACTGGTGCAGACTCAGCAGTAGCTTCAGCCTCGATTCATTGCAGCTCCTGGTTGCGGATCTGCTCACGCTGGGTTTCGGCTTTCTGTTCCTCTACATTTTGGTGTTTCGAGATCCGCATCTTGGTCAACGCGACCAGGTCGTCGTTTGCCTATATCACCAACTGCTGCACTTAGTTGAACAGGAACAGGTAGTCGGCGGCGAGTTCGTCCAGGCTGGCCATATTGCTCCGGATTCTGTCGCCAATCTGACTTCCGTCGATCTTCGCCTTGGCCAATTCGGAGTCGGCGGAGTCGCGTAGACTGCTGATCATCCTCTTGCTTTTGATGACTCCGGCGAAATCTGCAGGAACTGCCGGCATACGCGCTTTGCCACCCAGTGAAGCCTTGAACTGGTCGATGTGCATCTGAAGTGCCTAGGCAGCAGTCATGACGATATCTGCTGTACAGGTTTGTGTGTGTACAGTAATCGTGGCGCCAAGTGGGCGAGGGTGAGGTAGCGCGCTGTAGCATTTTTGGATGGTTCCTAGGCAGAACGCCGGAGGAGGAAAGTACACGCACTTCGACTGCATTTGCCATCGCGGGACTTTGAGGCGAAGTTATTGCGCCACCATGGCAAGGTGACCACAGAGCCTACATAGGTAATTGAATAATAAGGAAAATATGCAGTTTAGCCAGTCTATAAAAGCAACATATCAACCTATAGAAGTCAATAAGTGATTACCGGACGCTGCCAAAAGAATGTTGATTGCCTAACAGCGGTCTGTTAAAAAGCCGCCTGATTTGCCGGCCCCTGCGTCTCTGAGGCAAACAACGCAAAAGTAATAAGGAAGTTACGTGATACGGAAGTTGATCTTGATTCTGGCGGCCTCGCCACTGAGTGGTTGCGCTTGGCTTGGGGCTGTTACGAACCCTCCCTATGACTGCTATGACGGCGTCAAGGGCGAGTACGTGCTCGCGCAGTTTCTCGGCCCCCTTGTCCTCATTGATTTGCCGTTCACTTTCGTGGCCGATACGGTTTCACTTCCTTTTTGCTGGTACTGAGCTTGCCCTCGTTATTAGTCGCGAGTTAGTGCGAGTTTCACAACGGATAAGTAATAAGGAAGTTAAGTGCTACGCCAGCTGATCTTGATTTTGGCTACCTCGCAGTTGAACGGCTGCGCATGGTTTGCCGCCAATTCCTATGGCCCTATTTCGTGCTTTAACGGAACGGAGTACGAGTTCAAGGAATTGATGCCAATCATCGGGCCTTTCATCATTATCGACCTGCCTTTTACGTTGGTTGCCGACACGCTGGCGGTTCCTGCTTGCTTGTAGGGCCTGCATAAAAACCACCAAAGCCCGCGCTTGGTGGTATTGCATCGGCTATTTGTTGTCGCGGGATGCGCAGTTTTTGAATGAGTGATAAGGACGTTACGTGTTGCGTAAAGTGATTTTGCTGGTTTTGAGTGCCAGTCTAAGTGGGTGTGCGGCAACTGCGATGCGGTTGGATTACGACGAGCATCGATGCCCCTACATCGGCTTGAGATTGGATTGGTGGCTGGTAGGCGAATCCCATGGAAAGTTGATCCCTTTTTTGCTTATCGACGCGCCGTTTTCGTTCGTGGTTGATACAGTCTTTTTTCCCTTCGAGTATCAATATATCGACGACTGCCCAAGGCAATGACGTCAACTTCGGGACTGCACTTGACGGCCTTGGCGCAGCATATCTCTGAGTAGAAGAGGAATTTGGCACCAACGGTTCTTGCACGGCAGGCCGGTAACGAGTGCTACTGTTTCGGCTCCTTCTTGATGTCCTCCGAATCGCTCGAAGTGGCTGCATCCTTTTCCGTCTCATGCGGCTGTGCCCCGGAATTACCTCCCGAGGATTCCTCACCTTTTTTGTTGGCCTTCTCATCATTGGCGCGCGAACTTTTGGACTGATTGACGCCCGGTAGAGCATTGGGTGGGGCGGCAGAGTCCGCTGTTGTCTTTTCAGTTGCCAGGGCGTAGAGCGGGCCGAGGATAAGCAGGCTGGCGAGCGATAGGGCGGTCATGTTCTTGTTCATCATCTAAGCCTTCCACGCAGGGGGTGTACCGTATTGGAAGTGCGCCGAAGGCAAAGGTGCTCGGCGCTGGACGAGTGGTAGGCATTACGATTGGGTTATGCCGCTCCACTCGAGCCCGAATCGCGTCAGATATTTCCTCAGTCGATCGGCATCATTCGGCTGCGCCTTGGCTTGTCGCGATACTCCAAACAGTTTTCGCCCGGCATCTGACAGGCTGTCGGCCTGTCGGCAAACCTCAAGCACACCCTTCAATTGCAGGCGATCAAACAGATCCATGCTCTCGCCATCTCCCGGCAAGTCATCCGTAATGCCTGCGGGTTGCGCCAGACCCCATGCGTAGCGCAACCGATCAATTTCTTCCTGCACTTGCGCTTCATCAATTCGCCCACTGTCGGCCAGTGTCGCCATCCGCGTGATCGACGCGGACAGTTCGCGAAAATTGCCCAGCCATGCCGCTTCCCTGGAGCTGGCGAACGCCAGATAGCGGCGGCGTGCTTCCAGGTTGAAACGCACCAGTTGCCCATGTTCACGAGCGTGGCGTTCCAGCTCGAAATCGATGTTCGGCTCGATATCCTCGCGACGTCCCGCGAGACCGGGAAGGTCGAAAGTCCACAGGTTGATGCGCGCGTACAGGTCCTCGCGGAACAAGCCTTCAGCAACCCGGCTGCGCAAGTCGCGATGGGTGCCGGCGATGATCAGGAAGTCGCTGTCGACTTCCTTGTCCGAGCCGAGCGGGAAGAAGCGTTTTTCTTCAATCGCCTTGAGCAGCATCGCCTGTTCGTCTGCGCCCAGTTCGCCGATTTCATCGAGAAACAACATGCCACCATCGGCCGCCCGCAGCAGTCCGTCGCGGGCGTTTTGTGCGCCGGTGAATGCGCCTTTGACGTGGCCGAACAATGCAGACATTGCGCCGTCGCCGCGCAGGGTAGCGCAGTTCACTTCGACAAAGCGGCCCTGCATCTGATGGCGGCTGCGCTTGAGTTCGAAGATGCGTCGGGCGAGGAAGGATTTGCCGGCGCCGGTCGGGCCGATCAGCAGCATCGGCGCTTTAGAGCGCACTGCAACGCGTTCGATCTGTTCGATGGAGCGGTTGAATGCGGCGTTGCGCGTGGCGATGCCTGACTTCAAGAACTCGAGGCCTTCCAGGCGTTTGTTGGCGAAGCGCGAAGCGATGCGATCGTAGCGCGACAGGTCGAGGTCGATCAGGGCGTGAGTGCCGGTGGCGTGTTCGTCTTCGCTTTTGCGTTTGGCGGGCGAAGTCTGGATCAGGCGTGCCGGCAGGTAGCGCGCTTCGGTCAGCAGGAACCAGCAAATCTGCGCGACGTGGGTGCCGGTGGTGATGTGAACCAGATAGTCCTCCTGCTCGGTGTCGAAATCGTAGGCGGTGGTGAAGTCGTGCAGTGCACCGTAGACCTCTTCGAAATCCCACGGATTACGCAGCGACATCGAGTGCAGGCGCACTTCGGTTTCCGGGGAGATCTGTTGGATATCAGCGCGAACGCGCTCGGCGAGGCTGATATCGCGGGCATCGACACCGTGAATCAGTTCCAGGCGGTTGATCAGCACATCCGGCTGTTGGCACAACCCTACGCTGGGTCGCCAGTGGCTCCAGCGGTTGGCGCCTTTACCGACGCGATCAAGGGTGGCTCCGATGAAACCGATGGCGACTGTGCGTTTGCTGGGCATGTTTATCTCAGAAGATAAAAGACGATATCCAATGATAGATTTTCGTTGATGGGCTTGTCGCGAATTTAATTGGCAGAAGCGCTCTGAAAAATAAAAAACCGTTATAAATCAATAAGATAAAAATAATAAAAAAAACAAAAACAAAACTGGCACAGCGGCTGCAATACCTATCGCAACGAACAGGACAACACAGCGAGATGCCACGATGGCCAACCAGAATCTCTTCAATACGCAATCGAATCACTTGCCAGCCTGCGACACTCTGAATGCCTCCGGTGCCTCGGCCTATGCCTACACACCCAGGCATCAACTGGCTCAATTGGCAGTGACCGGTTGCCTCAACCAGACCTTTTACGCTTCTGCTGAAAGCCAACTGGAGCACGTGTTGAAACTGGTGGCCGAACTGGACAGTAGCTTCGTTGCCAAGGCGGCGATTTACGCTCGTAAAAAAGGCCATATGAAAGACATGCCGGCATTGCTGTTGGCCGCATTGACCGCTCAGCGTTCAATGCTGGTGCCGCAGGTTTTCGAGCAAGTGATCGATAGCGGCAAAATGTTGCGCAACTTTGTGCAGATCCTCCGCAGCGGTGCGACCGGGCGTAAATCCCTTGGTTCGCAGCCGAAGCGATTGGTGCAGAACTGGTTGAACAGCGCGACTGAACGCCAACTCTTGCAAGCATCGATTGGCAATCAGCCTTCGTTGGCAGATGTCGTGAAAATGGTTCATCCAAAACCTGCCGAAGCCTGGCGCGAAGCGTTCTTCGCTTGGTTGATCGGTAAGCCGGTGGATGTACAGGCGCTTCCGCAATTGACCCGCGATCTGCTGGCGTTTCGCAGCGGCGCGATTGAAGAAGTGCCAGCGGTGCCGTTCCAGTTGCTCGGCAACGAAACCTTGAGCAAGGAACAATGGGCCGCTCAGGCTCGCAACATGGGCTGGCAGGGGCTGCGTATCAACCTCAACACTCTGGCTCGCCACGGTGCGTTTGAAGTGCCAGGTTGCGTCGAGTATGTGGCGGCGCGGTTGGCGGATCCGCAAGAAGTTGCCAAGGCGCGGGTGTATCCGTACCAGTTGCTGGCTGCCTATCGAATGATGGGTGAGGACATTCCAGCGCGGATACGTGAAGCGTTGCAGGATGCATTGGAATTGTCGTTGGCCAACGTGCCACAACTGCAAGGTTCAGTGGTGGTTTGCCCGGATGTCTCGGGCTCGATGGGCAGCCCGGCAACCGGTTATCGCCAAGGCGCGACTTCGGTGGTGCGTTGCATCGATGTCGCGGCGCTGGTGGCAGCAGCCGTATTGCGCAAACAACCGCTGGCACGGGTGATGCCGTTCGAAGTGGGCGTGGTGGATATCCAGCTCAACCCGCGTGACAGCGTGATCAGTAATGCGGAGAAACTCGCCGGTATTTTTGGCGGTGGCACCAACTGCTCGGCACCGCTGGCGAAACTGGCCGACAGTAAGGCCAGGGTCGACACGCTGATTCTGGTATCGGACAACGAATCCTGGATCGACATACGACGTCGGGGAGCCAGTGAGACGATGCGTCAATGGGAGCGGATCAAGCAGATCAACCCGCAGGCGCGACTGGTGTGCATCGATATCCAGCCTGGCCATGCAACACAGGCAGCGGATCGCGATGACATCTTGAACGTCGGCGGTTTCAGCGATGCGGTGTTTGATGTGATCGAGCAGTTCACCAGCGGTCATTACGGTGCGCAGCATTGGGTTGAAGCGATCGAAAACATGCAATGAATTGATTTATCACAGGCGCTGAATGCTGGTGGGACTACATCCAAGACGTCTCATCAAACCCTTGTCAGCGCGTGTGACGGCACGAATGCCGGGTGGCTGTACATTGGAGTCCGGTTAATCCCGGAGCGCGGCAACGCGCAACAGTCACCCACTTTTGTCGTGCCACCTTATTTGTAGTGAAGGCAGCGAATGCGACAGGTACTCCATAGGAAACGCGGGTTCGAATCCCGCCCCGGCAACGGGGGCTTAAATCAGGCGGAGCCACAGTGTCTGTGTTTTTGTCGCTGCGACAAACGGAACAACGCCGAATGATCGGCCAATGAATAAAGAATAGAGAAATGAAAGAACATACCTACCAACTGCTCGAAGTCGCTAACGGCAAGCCGATCAAGCTCTGGACCGAAGGCGTCCCGGTGGAAAACGAGGCACGCGAGCAGTTGATGAACACCGCGAAGATGCCGTTCATCTTCAAGCATCTGGCGGTCATGCCGGACGTGCATCTGGGCAAGGGCTCGACCATCGGCAGCGTGATTCCAACGGTTGGCGCGATCATTCCGGCTGCGGTCGGCGTGGACATCGGTTGCGGCATGATCGCGGCGCGAACATCGCTGACTGCCGCTGATCTGCCGGACAATCTGCTCGGTCTGCGCAGTGCCATCGAGCAAGCGGTGCCACACGGCCGCAGTTCACCCCGGTCGCGGCGTGACAAGGGCGCCTGGGACGAGATTCCGCAGCAGGCCGATCAGGCATGGGCGGTATTGCATCCGCGGTTCAAGTTGATCACCGACAAGTATCCGAAACTGGCCAACACCAACAACCGCGGGCATCTGGGCACTTTGGGCAGCGGCAACCACTTCATCGAAGTGTGCCTGGATGAAGCAAACCGCGTCTGGTTCATGTTGCACAGCGGTTCACGCGGTGTCGGGAACGCCATCGGCAACCTGTTCATTCAAATGGCCCAGGCGGATATGCGTCAGCACATCGCCAACCTGCCGGACCGCGACCTGGCGTACTTCGAAGAAGGCAGTCAGCACTTTGATGATTACGTGGAGGCAGTGGGCTGGGCGCAGGACTTCGCCAAACAGAACCGTGAGTTGATGATGCGAGCGGTGATTCAGGCGACGCGGCAGATCATCCGCAAGCCGTTCGAAGTGGCGTTGGAGGCGGTCAACTGCCACCACAACTACGTGCAGAAAGAGCGGCATTTCGGCGAAGACATTCTGGTCACCCGCAAAGGTGCGGTGTCGGCGAAGAAGGGCGAGCTGGGGATTATTCCGGGTTCGATGGGCGCCAAGAGTTTCATTGTCCGCGGTCTGGGCAACGAAGAGTCGTTCAGCTCCTGCAGCCACGGCGCCGGTCGCACCATGAGTCGCACCAAGGCGAAGAACACCTTCACCGTCGAAGATCAGATCCGCGCCACCGCTCATGTGGAGTGCCGTAAGGATGAAGCGGTGATCGACGAAATTCCGATGGCCTACAAGGACATCGACAAAGTCATGCACGCCCAGCGTGAGCTGGTGGAAGTGCTGCACACCCTGCGTCAGGTGGTGTGCGTCAAAGGTTAAAAGGAAAAGATGTCATGGAATTCGAAGAGCGCCACCCGCTGTGCAGCACGATGCGCGCACGGGTGCTGGAAGAGTTGGCGCGCATAGAACGCGAGCGCAACGTTACGGTGTTGTATGCCTGTGAGTCTGGAAGTCGGGCCTGGGGCTTTGCCTCGACCGACAGTGATTACGACGTACGGTTTGTGTACGTGGAGAAGCCTGACTGGTTTGTTCAGGTCGACACCCCGCGAGACGTGATCGAGCGACCGCTGGACGACGAACTCGACGTCAGTGGCTGGGAGCTGCGCAAGACCCTCGGGTTGCTGCGCAAGTCCAATCCGACGCTGCTGGAGTGGCTCGATTCGCCCTTGGTGTATCGCAGCGAAACGGCAGCGGTGGGGCAACTGCGCGAATTGGCGGAGGCGTTCTATAGCCCGCCGGCCGCCCGTAGCCATTATCTGTCGATGGCAAAGAAGAACTTTCGCGGCTACCTGCAAGGCGAAACCGTGCGGTTCAAAAAGTACTTCTACGTGCTACGGCCGCTGCTGGCGGTGCGCTGGATCGATCAGGGCCGCGGCCGGCCACCAATGACCTTCGCCGATCTGCTGACCACGGTCGATGATCGCGCATTGCTCGATGAAGTCGACGAACTGCTTGCGCTTAAACGCAATGCCGACGAGAGCGCCTACGGGCCACGGCGTTCGGCGCTGCACGGGTTCATCGCTGCTGAGCTTGAGCGCGAAGTGCCTGCATTAAAAAGAACTCAGGAAAACTCGCGTCGGCTGGACCAGTACCTCAGGGATACCGTCGGGTTGTACGCATAAGGATTGCAATGAAACAGGAAGTGATTGAACTGGACGGCGCCATCGGTGGCGGTCAGGTGTTACGCAGTGCCTTGAGCCTGTCGATGGTGACAGGCCGGGCATTTCGCATTAAGCAGATTCGCGCCAGACGCAGCCGTCCGGGACTGTTGCGTCAGCATTTGACGGCGGTGCTGGCGGCGGCCGAGGTGTGTGGCGCCAAGACCCTGGGTGCGGAGTTGGGTTCGCAGGCATTGAGTTTCGAGCCGGGAGCGATTCGCGGCGGCGATTACCAGTTCGCGATTGGCACGGCTGGAAGTTGCACGCTGGTGTTGCAAACGCTGTTGCCTGCGTTGTTGCGCGCACCCGAGGCGAGTCGGGTGCGGATCAGCGGCGGTACTCATAATCCGCTGGCACCGCCGACGGATTTCCTGACCCGCAGTTGGTTGCCATTGCTGCGGCGCATGGGCGCCAACATTGAGCTGGATCTGCTGCGACACGGTTTTGTACCGGCAGGGGGCGGTGAGATCGAGGCAAGGGTGCAGCCGTCAGCGCTTGTCCGAATGGACTTGTGTGAGCGAGGCGCGGCCATTTCGTCCCAGGCTTCGGCGCTGACGGCAGGGCTTGCACCGGTTGTCGCCGAGCGTGAGCTTGATCGAGTGTCCAAGCGTTTGAGTCTGCCGGCGGACGCATTGCAGCAGGTCACGCTCGATCCGGCGCGTGGGCCGGGCAACGTGCTGTTGCTGGAATACGCATTTGAGCATGTCACTGAAGTGTTCAGCGCATTTGGTCAGGTTTCACTCCGGGCGGAGAAGGTCGCAGACGCGGCGATCAACCAGGCGGCGGACTGGTTGCACAGCGGTGCGGCGGTGGCCGAACACCTCGCTGATCAATTGTTGTTGCCGATGGCGCTGGCCGGTGGTGGATCGTTTACCACGCCGCGCATGACCGAGCATCTGCACAGCAACATCGCCGTCATCGAGCAGTTTTTGCCGATCAGCGTCGAATGTCGGGAGGAGGGGCCAGATCGTTTAAGGGTTGAGGTCAGTGCGATCTGACAAATGCAACGGGACAGCGGGATTTCATCATGACATCGCGCTGTCCCTTTTTTTGTAGCCGAATATTGCCAAAAAGCGGCAAATTGCTGGCCCCCGAGTGACTGCTTCGTCGGCAAAATCGCCTTTTTTCAAAAGGTTAGGTTGGCTCTATGCGGACGATTGTCATAGCCGTTGCAACGCTTTCCCTGGCTGTTCTTGCCTCGGGAGTCCAGGCAAAAGAGTTAAGCAAAAGCCATCGCTTTGCCTGTGCCTGGGGATCGGATATTGCCGCCGGCGCGCAACAATCCAAGCTGTCAGGGATATCTTTGTATGGCGCGCGTAAACAATTGCAGGTGCGCAAATTCCAGCAACCGTGGATGCGCATGACCGCCATGGGCATTACCGAGCAGACCTACAACAGCGCCTCGAAGCTCAAACCGGCGGCGGTCAAGCAGACCTATTACGAGCAATGCGTCAGACACGAATTGGCCCAGCGCTGAACAAAAAGCCCAACCTGAACCGGTTGGGCTTTTTCATGCCTGACGAACCGCCAGCGTTATTTTTCACTTTCGCAATTGACCATCCACGACACGCCAAAACGATCTACCAGCATGCCGAAGCGTGCGGCCCAGAAGGTTGCTTCCAGTGGCATGTCGACGCGCCCGTCCTTGGCCAATGCGTTAAATACCCGTTCGGCTTCAGCGATGCTGTCGACATTCAGTGAAATCGAGCATCCGCTCATGCCCTGAGTCGGCCGGTCGGGCGTAGTGTCCGAGGCCATGATCGACTGATCGCCGACTTGCAGTGACGTGTGAATGATCAGATGGTGATGCTCTTTCGGCACATGCTCGGCGGCCGGCGTTTCGCCGAAGGTCATCATGGCCTCAAGTTTCCCTTGCAAGGCTTGCTCGTAGAACGTGAAGGCTTCGCGGCAGTCGCCGTTGAAGATCAGGTACGGGTTGATTCTCATGTCTCTGCTCCCAGTGGTCAGACGCGGAGAGTGGCGACCGTTCGCCGGGTTCCGCGATGGGCGGTGAAAACGTAGCAGAGCGTTGGACGCCGGGAAGTGCGAAGTCTTCCAGACGTTTTTCTCATGAAAAGTGCACGTCTTAGCACGGCGCAGTGTTCTGACATTCAATCGACAATAAAGCGTTCGTCTTCATCACTCAGACATATCGTCAATTGATGTCCATCCTTGTCGAATGCACAGTTGGGCAATGAAAGCTGCATTGCGATCCGGATGGGCGCACCGATAAACACAATGGCGATCAGGGTGGCTACGATGGCTTTGCCGATCAATACAGGACGAGACCCAAGGCGGTTGTTCCTGAGCCGCGAACGCAGAAACAGGCCAAGGGCAAGGAGAGCAGCGCCGATGAACATTGTGCTGCCGATTTCATGCGGGGTGATGCTGTAGATCTGCTGCTCTGCGTCGTCCGGATAATTGATCAGCCACCAAGTGCCTATACCCAGTGGCAAAAGTCCTGCGGCGATACAGGCAGGTATCGACCCGGGCAAGCGCAGTAACAGACTCAACAGCAGGACCCCTGTGGTCAGCATCCACGCGGAGGCAAACAGGGGGCCGTTCATGCCACCCATGAAAGTGCCGCCGACATCCCTGGGGGAGATCAGGTACACGTCATAAAAGGCGATGTGCAGTGTCAGTGCGAGTACAGCGAGCCAGGAGACAGGGTAGTAAAACCAGAAGAAATTGGCGCGGGATAACACACTCAGTCCTTTTCGTGGTGTTCGGGCGCGGCAGTATGCCGAGGAATACCCGACACTGGAAATCCAATCGCGGCGCTGGAGTACCATGGCGCAGTCTCTTCCTCTGCCGAGCCCAATGCCCTATGCCTGTTCTATCGCGCTTCACGTCATTGTTCGACCAGGGACAGCGGGCCTTGCGACTGGTTTGGGGCACGTCGCGCGGCTTGTTCCTGGGGCTGGTACTGGCGACGTTGTTTGCCGGACTGCTGCCGGCGCTGGCGGCATGGCTGGGGCAACGGATTGTCGATGCGGTGGTCGCGGCGATGCAGCTGCACGCGCAGCACGGTACGGCGCCATTGTGGCCGGTGTTGCGTTATGTGTTGCTGGAGGCCGGGGTGTTGGCGTTGTTGTCCGGAACACAACGGGCGCTGTCCGTGCAGCAGTCGCTCTTGCGGGTGCAACTGGGGCAGAAGGTCAACACGCTGATTCTGGAGAAAGCACAGACCCTGTCGCTGGTGCAATTCGAGAATTCCGAGTTCTACGACAAACTGGTGCGCGTGCGTCGCGAAGCCTCGACCCGGCCATTGGCCTTGGTGATGAAGTCGTTGGGGCTGATCCAGAACCTGATCATGCTGATCAGTTTCGGCGTGCTGCTGGTGCATTTTTCGCCGTGGGCGCTGGTGTTGCTGGTGGTCGGCGCGTTGCCGGTGTTCTTCGCCGAGGCGCATTTTTCCGGTGACGCTTTTCGTCTGTTCACCCGGCGTGCGCCGGAAAGTCGCCAGCAGAATTACATCGAAACCCTGCTGTCCCACGAGGCCTACATCAAAGAGGTCAAGCTGTTCGGTTTCGCGCCGCTGTTGTTGCAACGCTATCGCGACACGTTCGCCAGGCTCTATGCCGAAGACCGCCGATTGACCTTGCGCCGCGATGGCTGGGGCTTCGGCCTCGGATTGCTGGGTACAGCGGCGTTTTACCTGGCCTATGCCTGGGTGGTGATCGATGCTGTGCATGGCAATATCAGCCTGGGCCAGATGACCATGTACCTGGTGCTGTTCAAGCAAGGGCAGGGCGCAGTCAGTAGCAGTCTGAGCGCGATCAGTGGGTTGTACGAAGATGGCCTGTACCTGACGAGTCTTTACGAATACCTGGCCGAACCGGTACTCGCCGACACCGGTCATCTGACCGTCGGCGCGCAACCGGGCGATGGTTTGCGCTTCGAGAACGTCGGGTTCCGTTACCCCGGTGCGAGTCGTGCGGCACTGCAAGGCATCGACCTGCATCTGGTGCCGGGGAAGAGCATGGCGCTGGTGGGGGAGAACGGCTCCGGCAAGACCACGCTGATCAAGTTGCTGACCCGGCTCTACCGTCCGGATCAAGGGCGGATTCTGCTCGATGGCAGTGACTTGCAGGATTGGGAGGAAACCACGTTGCGTCAGCGCATCGGGGTGATTTTCCAGGATTACATCCGCTATCAATTCAGCGTCGGGGAAAACATCGGCGTCGGCGATACGCTGGCGTTCAACGATCAGCAACGCTGGAAGGACGCCGCTGCCGAAGGCATGGCCGCGCCCTTTATCGAAGGCCTCGATCAGGGTTACGCAACGCAATTGGGGCGCTGGTTTGCGGGCGGTCAGGAGTTGTCCGGCGGCCAATGGCAGAAGATTGCCTTGTCCCGGGCCTACATGCGTCGTGACGCCGACATCCTGATTCTTGATGAACCGACCTCAGCCCTCGATCCGGCGGCAGAGGCGGCGGTGTTCGAGCATTTCAGTCAACACACCGAAGGGCGCATGACCCTGCTGATCTCTCACCGGTTTTCCAGCGTGCGCAATGCCGACCACATCATTGTGCTGGAGCAGGGGCAGATTCTGGAGCAGGGCGATCATGACGAGCTGATCGCCTGTGCCGGGCATTACGCGCAACTGTTCGATTTGCAGGCTCGCGGCTACCGTTAGGAGTCCTGCGCGCTGCGCAGCATGGCCGGCCCGGCTACACGCGGCGCCGGCTTACTCTGCATCAATGCATCGATCGCCTTGCGATAATTCTGCCCACCCAGTGCCATGCTGTTGTTGTGCGTGGCACCCGGTACCAGCAACAGTCGCTTGGGTTGTTGCGCGGCGTTGAACAACTGCTCACTGAAGCGCGACGGCACGAACGCATCCGCCAGACCGTGCACCACCAGCAATGGCATATGAATGTCGGCGATTTTGTCGATGGAATCGAATTTCTGCGACAGCAGCCAGCGCACCGGCAGCGAGGTATTGGCCACGGCCGCAGTCACATCTGCCAGTGAAGTGAATGTTGATTCGATCACCAGCCCACGCACGGGGAGTGCGGCGTGATCACGGGCAGCATCCTTGCCGAGTTCGGCGGCCAGATCGATTGCCACGGCACCGCCCAGAGAGTGGCCGTAGATCAGGCGCTTGTTCGGGTCCGGCTGCAACAGTTTGAAACGCTCCCAGGCGACTCGCGCATCTTCGTAAACGCTGCTTTCCGAGGGCAGATCACCCTTGCTCTTGCCGAACCCACGGTAATCGATGGCCAGCACCGAATAACCCGCCGCGCGCAATTGCTCGATACGGAACAATTGCCCGGTGAGGTTCCAGCGCACACCGTGCAGATAAAGAATCGCCGGGGCATTGGCTTTTTCCGCCGGCCACCACCAAGCGTGGATGTTCTGCCCGGCCTTGAAGCTCTTCGGTTGCAGATCGAGTTCCTGCACGCTGCCCGGCAAACCGTGGTACCAACCTGCCGTACCGGGCTCGATGCGAAACAGCAATTTGCGCTCGGCATGTTCCAGCACGGCACAGCTCGTCGGCACGCCGATAATCAGCGCGGCCATGCAGGCGAACGCCAGGCGGCGACGGCGCAGTCTAGTCATGAAGGAAAGGAACATTAAACGTTTCACCGCAACGCAGACAAAGAAGGCTTTTTACCAGATGACTCGGTCTGCGCGCGATATTTTCGACCACCGTGCGAGGTCAACAATTACAAAATGCTGCGCCGGTTCAGTTCACCTGTAGGACGATCTTGCCGATATGGTCACCGGCTTCCATGTGCGCATGCCCCTGAGCTGCGTCGGTGAGTGCGTAGACTTTGTCGATCATCGGCAGGCAGCGCCCAGCGTTCAGCGCCGGCCAGACGTGTTCGCGCAGCTGATCGGCGATGGCGGATTTCTCCGCCGTGGTGCGTGCACGCAATAGCGATCCGGTCACCACCGCGCGTTTGCCGAGGATCGCCAGTAGATCGACATCGTTGGCCCGGGCGCCGCCGAGGAAACCGAGCATGACCACGCGCCCGTCCATCGCCAAGGCGCTGACATTGCCGTTGAGGTACGAGCCACCCATGATGTCGAGAACCACATTGACACCTTGGCCAGCGGTTTTCTCGGCGATCACTTCAGCAAAATTCTGCTCGCGATAGTTGATCGGCTGGCCGCCCAGTTCACTGATTGCTGCGCATTTTTCAGGACTGCCGGCGGTGGCGAAGGCTTCGATGCCAAATTCGCGGCAGAGCATCAGCGCCGTAGTGCCGATGCCGCTGGTGCCGCCATGAATGAGTACACGTTGCCCACGGCTGGCACCGCCGAGGCCAAACAGGTTGGCCCACACGGTAAAGAAGGTTTCCGGGATCGCGGCGGCGTGCACCCAGTCGAGTCCGTCGGGAATCGGCAACGTCTGGCCGGCCGGAACTGCACAGTATTCTGCGTAGCCGCCGCCATTGGTCAGCGCACAAACTCGATCACCCAAGGCAAACTGGCTGACCCCGGCGCCGAGGGCCACCACTTCGCCGGCCACTTCGAGACCGGGAATCGGGTTCATGCCGGGCTTCATCGGATACTTTCCGGCGCGCTGCAAGGCGTCCGGCCGGTTGATGCCGGCCGCGTGTACGCGAATCAGCACTTCACCTTCAGCGGCCACCGGCAGCGGTACGCGTTTGGGTTGCAGGACTTCGGGGCCACCGGGTTCAGTGATTTCGATGCGGGTCATTTCGTTGGGCAAGGTCATTTCAATTCCTGCTGATGAAGGTTCTGTAGATGGGAGGTCTGTGCAGTGCAAAAATTCCAGTCAATCGGCGCAACCCTGTGGCAGTGGGCTTGCCCGCGAAGGCGCCTGCACAGCCAATGCAGCGTTGTCAGGCAGGGCACTTGCGTGAGCAGGCCCACGCCCACCCTGATTTGTGCGGTACCAGAGGTTCATCGCCTGCTCCAGCAACAACGCCACCACGATCGCGCCAGCGGCGATCACGAACAGCAACGCGTGATGGCCGCCCGTGGCATTGAACACGGCTGAATAGGCAAACCCGGCCAGCGCCTGAAACGTAGCGAACGACACGGTGGCCCGGCTCCAGGCGATCTGCTGGCGATGATGCTCCGGCACCAGCTCATGCACACGGGCCAAGGCCAATGGCACGATGCCGGGCGGAAATGAGCCCAGCACCACTGCGAGCACCGCCAGCGCGATGAATGAGTGAGACGTCGCCAGCAGTCCAAGCGCAATCGCCTGTACCACCAGGACCAGACGAATGCTCGTCCGGGCGCCGAATTTGTCCGCCAGAAAGCCATAACTCACCGGCCCGACAATCGCCCCCAGGCCATACATCACCCACACCAGCGCGCCGATATGTGCCCCGGCACCGATCCCGCGTGCCACGTAATCCACCAGAAACACCATGGCTGGCACCAGTCCGGCGGCCATGAAAGCGTATTGAGCGAACAGTAAATACACGCCGGGCGGTGTCGGCTGGACCGCCGCGTTCGATTGAGCGGCCACCGTGTGCGGCAAGTCAGAAGGCCAGCCAAACCAGCTCAACGCGGTCAGCAGCAAGGACAATGCGCCCAGTCCCAACCAGGTGGCTTGCAGGCCCAGACTCAACAGCGGTGGCACGATGGTCCCCGAGCCGGCGATGCCCAGCCCGATGCCCAGGAAGATCGCGCCGCTGGCCAAACCTTTGCGGGACGCTGGCACGTGGGGCAACACCGTCGCGGCCACCAGCACCATGATCGCGCCACCGGTGATCCCCGACAGCAAGCGCCAGCCGAAGAACCAGCTCACCGACAACGGAAACGCACAGGCAAAAAAAGCGGCGGTGACGAGCAACATCATCAAGCGCAGGGCGTTTTTGTTGCCGAGTTGGCGTGCGAGCGGCCGACCGAGCAGGGCGCCGATCAGATAGCCAACCAGATTGGCCGCGCCGAGGTAGACCACGTCGTTGGCGGAGAACCACTGCGCCTGAATCAGTTCGGGAATCAGCGGTGTGTAGGCAAAGCGTGCCAGACCAATACTGACCAGGCTGGCGCAAAGTCCGGCGAAGATGGCTAGTGCTGAAGATGACGTACGCATGGGAGCGTTCCTTGGGAAGGTGTATGGCGCTGAGCATATCGGCTATCGTTGCTGCTTTAACGCAGCGATTAGGCGGCGCAGTGATGCATATTTGCATCGGTAGGGGGCGGTATGAATTGGGATGATGCACGGGTGTTTCTCGCTGTTTGCCGCGAGTCTTCGCTACGGGGTGCGGCGCGGGTTCTAGGCGTGGATCAGGCCACCGTCGGGCGGCGTATAACCGCGTTGGAAAAGTCCCTGAGCGCCACATTGTTCTTGCGTACGTCCGATGGCTACGCGCTGACGGCGGTTGGCGAAGCGGCGCTGAAAAACGTAGAAAAAATGGAGCATTCGGCGTTGGAGCTGGAGCGGCAGATCCAAGGTCTGGATGACCGCCTGACAGGCACCGTGCGGGTCAGCACCACTGATTCGCTGGCCATCGACTTCCTGATCCCGGCCATCGCGCGCCTGCACCGGCAGCACCCGGACGTGCGCGTGGAACTGGATGCGTCCACGCAAATTCTCAGTCTGGCCAAACGCGAAGCGGACATCGCCGTGCGCAACACCCGACCGGACAACCCCGACCTGATCGCCCGGCGGATTGCCCGCTGGCCGGTAGGGTTGTTCGCCTCACAGGCCTACATCGACGCCAAGGGGATTCCGCAGCAGGGCACGGCGTTCGAAGGCCATGATCTGGTGGTCTATCAACCTTACTTGCAGAGTCGCAAGGACCTGACACTGGTCAGCGAGCCCATCTATCGTGGGCGAATCGTCGCCAGTCTCAGTTCCAGCCTCTTGGTGCGCCGCTCGATTGCGGCTGGAATCGGTGTAGGAGAAATGACCGCTTACATGGCCGAACGCGATGGCTTGGTCAGGCTCTGGCCGGAGCGCAGTTGCCCGCAACCCTATGAGGTGTGGCTGGTGACTCACGCGGATTTGCGCCATACCGCGCGCGTGAGGGCGGTAATCGAACAAATTGTCGAGGTGTTTGCGACAGAGAATGAGTGAGTGCGACGACTGCTTTGGCAAAACTACGCTGCCTGACGAAAAGGCCTACACCCCGAGCAGAATCCGCTGGCTTGTGGGCTTTGGGGGAGGGCTCTATTGTTTCTACAGCTGGGTGAGAGACGTAGCGCTTACACCCAGGTGATCGACCAGGGAAGGTATCGGTAACCCAAGGAAGGGGATCGGATTGAACGCCAGGGAAATTGAGCAATACCAAAACATGAACGCTTCGAGTAAAGGTCAGAGCACTCCCGCCATGAACACTATCAGCCGTGAAGAATTCAACGCCAGAATCGAGGCCATTGAGACAAGGATGGATGCTCGGATGGAGGCTGTATCAGGGAGGATCGATGCGTTTCTTTTAGCTCAGGCAGCCAGGGACAAAGCGAATGAACGCATTCGGATCGAGCGCGATAAACGCCTCGACTCAATTGCCGTAGAGTCGAAAGAAGCGCTCAGACAAGCAAGTACCGTGAAGGCGAATGTCTGGATGGCAACGGCTGTGCATTTATTTGGCGTGGTCAGCATTGTCATTGGTGGCTACTTCGCCAGTCAGGCCAATCTGTATGTTGCGATACAAACAACCCTGACGGCGGTTCAGGCGGGCAAGGATGTCGGCGTACCAAAGCCTGCCGAGCTGCCATCGTCCGAGTCGCCACAATAAAAAACGGCCTTCAAAAGAAGGCCGTTTTTACGCGCGTTGGAGCACTGCCTCATGGCATCTGCGGCAACTCCTGCGGCCGCAAGTCAAACACCAGTACCTCGGCATCCACGCCATTGTTCAAGGTCAGCGCCTGTTCTTCGCGAACCCGCACGCCGTCACCTTCCTGCAACCGCTGACCGTTCAGTTCAACACTGCCGCGAGCCACGTGGACATAAGCGTAGCGATTGGCCGGCAGTTTCAGCGTGGCGCTTTCCTTGCCATCGAACAGCCCGGCATAGACCCGCGCATCCTGGCGCACGGTCAGCGAGCCGTCGCTGCCGTCCGGCGAGATGATCAATTGCAGCCGGCCGCGTTTTTTCTGCGGGCTGAAATGCTCCTGTTGATAGCGTGGTTTGGCGCCGCCGACGTCCGGCACGATCCAGATTTGCAGAAAGTGCACAGGCTTGGTCGCCGAATGGTTGAACTCGCTGTGCGCCACGCCGCTGCCGGCACTCATCAGTTGCACATCGCCGGGGCGGATCACCGAACCGGTGCCCAGGGTGTCCTTATGCTCCAGCGCACCTTCCAGCACGTAGGAAAAGATCTCCATGTCGCGATGCGGGTGCTGGCCGAAACCTTTGCCGGCGGCAACGCGGTCATCGTTGATCACCAGCAGGTCGGAAAACCCCTGCTCCCGCGGATCGCGATAGCTGGCGAAAGAAAAGGTGTGGAACGACTTCAACCAGCCATGATTGGCGAGGCCACGATCGGAGGCTTTGCGAAGAGTCAGCATGATGAAATCTCCTTGGGGGACGTTGATTCGTCCGAGTGAGGAGAAGCTTACTGGTTACCTTTCGATGCAATAAGTAGGTGGAAATTGAAAGACTGTCGCAATCAGGTTGACAGTTTTGCGCGGCAGTTCACGCAACTTTTTCCGACACTCATCGCACGCTTGGCCATAATGTCCAACCTGTCTCATGCGTTTACTTTCTTTGATCTCAGTGATGTCTCCCCATGAAAACCGTGGCAATGGTGTTGTTCCCCGATTTTCTCCTGCTCGACATGGCCGGGCCGATGGAAGTGTTTTCGGTGGCCAATCGTTTCCTGAAAGCAGAATCACATTATCAATTGGTCACCCTCGGCACTGAGCGCGGCAAGTTGCGCGCCTCCAATGGTTTATGGGTGCACGCCGATCGGCCTGTCGAAGACGACCGTGAGCACTATGACTTGCTGCTGGTACCCGGCGGCCCCGGTGCTTACAACGAGAAATTCCCGGCGCTGTTCGACTGGTTGCCGGACGCCGTGCAGCGCGCCGAACGCTATGGCTCGATCTGTACCGGCGCCTTCGTGCTGGGCCATGCCGGATTACTCGACGGCTTTCGCGTGACCACCCACTGGAATTACACCGAACGCCTGATCAAGGGCTTCCCGAGAGCCACGGTCACGACCGACCAGATCTACGTTGAAGATCGCAATTTGATCACTTCCGGAGGGGTTACCGCGGGCATCGATCTGGCGCTGGCCGTAGTCGCACGGGACCATGGCAAAAAACTCGCGCAGGATGTGGCCAAAGTGTTGCTGGTGGTAATGAAGCGCCAGGGCGGGCAGGCCCAGTTCAGCCCATTGATGGCCGCCGTCGCGCCGCAGGAGACTCCGATCACCCGGGTGCAGAATTACGTGCTGGAACACCTCGACGAAGCGTTCACCGTGGAGCGCATGGCGGGGCTCGCGAACATGAGTGCGCGGCACTTCGCGCGCTTGTTCAGCCGTGACGTCAGCATGACGCCTATGGAGTTTCTGCAAAGTGCGCGTATCGATTGCGCGCGCAACTTGCTCGAAACCAGCGATCTGCCGATGAAAACCGTGGCTTATAAAAGCGGCTTCGGCAGCGTGCGGCACATGCGCTCGTTGTTCGCTGAAAAGCTCTGTCTTACCCCTGCGCAGTACCGCGAACAGTTCAGCTAGAGCGGTTCTGTCCGTCTGGCGCACCCGGATGTCCGTGCTGTGCCCTGTACGGAGGTTGTGCCGTCATCGCAGGCTGCCAAGATAGTTGGCATGAACAGCCTCAACGATTTGAACGCGGCGTCGGTGCTGTATTTCGGCCCCTATGCCTTTCATTTGCGCCAACGGTTGATCCTGGAAGGGGATCGACCATTGCGCATGGGCGGGCGTGCGCTGGACATTCTGCAAGTGCTGGTCGAGCGCGCAGGCAGAGTGGTCAGAAAGGAGGACTTGATTGCACGGGTCTGGCCGACGTCGGTGGTTGAGGAGATCAATCTGCGTGTGCACATCGCCGCCCTGCGACGGGCACTCGGCGATGGTGAGAACGGCCAGCGCTACATCGTCAATGTGCCGCAATGCGGCTACTGCTTCGTTGCTCCCGTGCAGGGCGACAGCACCGCGCAGGAAGTCCTGGAAAACCTGCAGGCGCCGCAACACAACTTGCCGGTGCGGCTGACGCCGGTCACCGGTCGCGATTCACTGGTCGGCGCAATGGTGCGGCAATTGCCGCTGTGCCGATTGATGACGGTGACGGGGCCTGCGGGTGTTGGCAAAACCACGGTGGCGTTGCGCGTTGCAGAATTGCTGTTACAGCATTTTCGTGACGGCGTGTGGTTAGTGGATCTGTCGATAGTCAGCGATTCCACGTCGTTACTCGATCACCTCTTGCATACCCTCGATACCAATCTCGCCACGCTGTCTGCCCGCCACACTTTGTTGGTGCTGGATAACTGCGAGCATCTGCGTGAGGCCAGCAAGGCTTTGGCTGAGCGTTTATTGGCGAGCGCGCCAAGGCTGTCGATTCTGGCCACCAGTCGCGAAGCGTTGCAAGCCAGTCTGGAGACCGTACAGCAACTGCCGCCACTGGCCATTCCCAAGTCCTCAGCGTTGAGCAGTGTCGAAGAAACCATGGGCTATTCGGCAGTGCAGTTGTTTGTGAGTCGCGCCCGCGCCCGCCAGCAAGGTTTTACCCTGCGCAAACAAGACCTCAACGCGGTGCGGGACATCTGTCGACGGCTCGATGGATTGCCGCTGGCGATTGAACTGGCGGCGGCGCAAATCGACGCTTTGGCGATGGTCGGGTTGCAGTCCCAACTCGACAACTGTTTGCAGTTGCTCAGTCAGGGCCGGCGTACGGCCGTGCCCCGCCATCAGACCTTGAAAGCCGCGCTGGACTGGAGCTATCAGCACTTGAGTGAACAGGAACAGCAGGTGCTGCAACGGCTGTCAGTGTTCAAAATGGCGTTTGCCATGGACGCCGCAATGGGCGTGATCAGTTGCGCGCAATTGCCTCCCTCGACGCTGGCCCTGATCATCGAGCGATTGGCGCAGAAGTCCTTGCTGGCGGTGGAGCGGGGTAGCGCAGGGTTGCGCTATCGCATGCTCAACACCACCCGTGGGTATGCCCGCGAACAACTGGAGCGCAGTGGTGACTCGAACGATTACGAGCGCCGGCATGCGCGCTACGTCAGTCGTACTCGTTGGGTTTCAGGTCCGCAATTGACTGCCCAACTCATCGAGTAACTCGCGCACCTTGCGCAAGTCCGGGGTGGCGTAGCCTTCGGTGAAGCGTTGATAGATCGGGTTCAGCAGATCCAGCGCTTCGCGGTGGCGATTTTGCCGTTGCCACAGCCGGGCCAGTGAAGTGGCGCTGCGCAGTTCCCAGGCCAGGGCGCCTTGGGCTTGGGCGATTGCGAGTGCCTGGTGCAACACCTCCTCTGCCCGACAGGTATTGCACGTGTCTGCGCTGACGCCTTCGCGGGCCGGCCCGCTCCCACAGGGTTCGGCGGTGCATTGCGGATGTTTGTCCAGCGCGCCGAAACTGTGGGAGCGAATTTGCTCGCGATGGCGTCGGCGTGGGCAACCCGATGCTTCAATCAACAACCGTTCAGCCCGAGCTCGCAGAATCTCTGCCGTGCTCCAGCCTGCTGCACCGCTATGTGCGCGTTCAAGCAACGCGTCATCAACAAAACCGCTGTCCAGCGTCACCATGATTTCCCGGATCAGGCCGCTGTCATCAGCCGGCATCGGCACGGCGGTATCGGCGTCAATGACCTGCGCGTAGTGCCGTGCCCATTGATAGAACAGCAATACGGAATGCTTCTGTGCCTGCTCCAGCAACAGATGCAACAAAGCACGGGCGTTCGGTTGGTCACCGTTGTAATGAGCGATCAGGCAACTGGCCAATGCCAGGGTGTAGCAGATCGAGGTGCCATGGTTGATTTGCACGGCGATGTCCAACGCCTGCCGGGCCGTGCGCCATGCTTGTTCCGGAAAACCTTGCAGCCACAACACCCGGGCAAGCACCGTCAGTGAGGCGACGCTCTGGTCGTACTGCACGCCGAAGCCATGGGTGAAGCGGTTGGGATTGCCGCTTTGCGCCATGCGCTGAATCACCTGTTCGGCATGCAGCCGCGCCTGCTGCTGGTCGCCGGCATAATGCAGTGCCAACACGCGCAGGCGATGGGTACTCAGCGACAACTGCGGGTCGCCGTGCAGGCCAAGTCGATCGAATTGCTCGCTCTGTTCAAGCGCCAATCGATAGTGGCCACAGCTAAGGTTGACCGCCATATGCCCGGACACCGCACGCAGTTGCCCGGCCACATCGTCGTGCTCTAGCGCCAGCGTGTGGGCGTCGACGAACGCCGCGATGGTTTCCGGGGTACCACCCCAGGTGTGGTAGCAGGCGCTGCCGAGCGCCAGCTTCAGAGCGATTTTCACTCGCGGGCAGGGTTCGGCAGCGTTATCGAGCACGGCCAGTGCCCGACGCACGTAACCGCCGTACTCCTTGAGCAGCGACAACTCTTGCCACAGCGGGGCCGAGGTCGCGGCCAGATAAATGCCCACATCGTTGGGGCCGGCACCGTTCAGGCTCCAGTCGAGCGCCGCACGCAAGTCTTCCAGACCGCGCGCATAGCGTTCGATCCATAGGGCGGTTGAGGTGTTCTCCCAGTCAGTCTGCCCCTGATACATCAGCGCCAGACAGCGTTCAGCGTGGCGTTCACGGGTTTCGGCGAGTTCGCCGCACTGGTCGAGTTTTTCCAGCGCGTAGCGGCGGGTGGTGTCGAGCAACCGATAGAACACCTCTTCATCACCGACTTCGACGTTGAGTAACGACTTGGCGACCAGTTGCGTGATTGAGCCGAACACCTCTGCGGGCTTGATGTGCTGACCAACGATCACGGCGGCGGCAGACTCCAGCGTAAAACCACCGCGAAAAACGCCGAGCCGACGCAGGCAGGTCTGTTCACAGTCGGTGAGCAGGTTGAAGCTCCAGTCCAGCGTGGCGCGCAGGGTGAGGTGGCGCTCCACGCTGCTCTGAGTGCCGGTGGCCAGTGCCGGTAAACGGCCCTGGAGCTGGCTGAGCAGGCCGTGCAGGCCGAGCCCGCCAACCTGCGCCGCCGCCAGCTCGAGGGCAAGCGGAATGCCGTCCAGACGTCGGCAGATTTCAATGGCATCGGGCAACTCGGCGTCGCTGAGTTCAAAGCCCTCGTGAGCGGCCAAAGCGCGTTCGGCAAACAGTTGCAGTGCAGAAAAACTCAGTGCCTGCGTGCGATCGAGCGCAGCAATCGGCGGTGGGTAATCAAGGGACTCAAGGCGCTGCACATATTCGCCTTCGGCCCGCAGGCTCTCGCGACTGGTGGCCAGAATGTGCACATGCGGTGCACCGCGCAAAATGCGCTCGCTGAGCAGGGCCACGGCGTCGATCAGGTGTTCGCAATTGTCGATCACCAGCAGCATCTGTCGCTTGCGCAGGACGTTGACCAGACTGGTCAGCGGCTCATTGTCATGCAACACCACGTCCAACAGGGCCGCCAAATGCGAGCAGATCATCCGGGCGTCGTTGATGGGCGTCAGGTCCAGCAGCCTGATGCCGTCCTGATAGTGGCCGATCATCTGCTCGGCAACGCGCAGGGCTACGGTGGTTTTGCCGATGCCGCCAGGACCGACCAGCGTGATGCAACGCTTGCGCGGCAACTGCCTGATCAGGTTGTCGACCAGCGGCTGCCGGCCGATCATTCGCGTGCGGCGCAGCGGCAGGTTATGCCGGGTGCCGGTTTCGGCGCAGGTGGGTTGTTCGATCGATTGCACCGCGATCGGTGCGACAAAACTGTAGCCGCGCTGCGCAACGGTGACGATGAACCTCTGCCCGGCCTGACCATCGCCCAGCGCTTTGCGCAACGCCGCCATGTGCACCCGCAGGTTGATGTCTTCGACCACACTGTCCGGCCAGACCCCGGCAAGCAATTGCTGCTTGCTCACAACTTCGCCGGCATGCGCCAGCAGGATCAGCAGAATGTCCATGGCACGTCGACCCAGACGCAACGGCTGCTCGCCCTCAAGCAGCAGCCGTTTTCCAGGCTGAATCCGATAGGGGCCGAAACCGAGGGCCTGATTCGGGGAAAGACTCAACAGCTCACTCCTGCGATGTTTTTATAATCCTGCCCAGGGTTTGTGAAGTCTTCGTGAGGGCAGGGCGGATGACGGCGTCAGCGGCACGCAAGCCTTCTAATCCGCAGTTTTCAGACATATTCCTCAGGTTTTGGCGTCAGTGCAACGTGCAGATTGCCGGAAACCTGTACAACGCTGCGCATAACCGCTGTTTTTACCCGCTGCGCTGCTCGAATCAGCGCGCTGTTCCACAGACAATTAACAACGATTAACTCGTCTGCATCTGCGCCAGCCCCAAAAATCCCTTGAACAAGTTCAACCTCAGGCACAGACCTGACGGCTGCAATGGAATGCACACGTCCGGAGGACGGCGCAATGAGCAACGTGGTGGTGGTCTATCACAGCGGCTACGGCCATACACGCGTCATGGCTGAAGCAGTGGCGCAGGGCGTCGAGCGACACCTGGGCAGTACCTGTCGGTTGGTGACGGTAGAGGAAGTCGAACTCTATTGGGATGAGTTGCACCGCGCCGATGCGATCATCTTCGGCGCGCCGACCTACATGGGCAGCGCGTCGGCGGGGTTCAAGCAGTTCATGGAGGCCAGCGCGGCGTTCTATCTGGCCAAGCCGTGGCGCGACAAGGTGGCCGCCGGGTTCACCAATTCCGGCAGCCTGTGCGGCGACAAGCTCAATACGCTGCTGCAACTTGCGGTGTTTGCCGCGCAACATTCAATGATCTGGGTCGGTCTCGACTTGCTCCCGGCGCGTTCGGCGGCCGGGTTCTTTGATGGGCATTTGAATCGTCTGGGCAGCTCGCTCGGTGCCATGTCCCAATCCAATGTCGAACAGACACCCGAGCAGGCTCCGCCGCTCGAAGACCGGCGCACGGCGGCACATCTGGGCGAGCGAGTGGCGCAAGTGGCGCAGCGTTTGCGACACAAGTGAAGGCGGATCAATAGAGCGTCGTGGGCAACAGTGGTTACACCGCCAGACGCATGCCGAGCGGCAATGCCGAAGCTTGCGACCTCTTGAGTTTCATCTCCGGCACCTCACGGCAGCGCCAGGCGAACGGGCTGATCCCTTCGCTGCGGGTGAAGATGTGGCAGAAGTGCGCCTGATCACAGAAGCCGCATTCCAGGCTGATCTGCGTCAGGCTCAAGTGCGTGAGCTGGATCAACTGCTTGGCGCGGGCGATGCGCTGGGTGCGGATCCAGTCTTGTGGCGAGAGTCCGGTGCTGCACTTGAATGCCCGGGAAAAATGACTGCGTGACAACGAACATGCCTCTGCCAGTTCGGTGACTTCCAGGCTTTCACCGAGGCGATCGAGGATCAACTGTTTGACCCGCCGTTCGCGCTGCGGACTGAGGCCGCCGATGCGCGGTGTGCGAGATTCGCTGGCGGGGGCGAGGGCGACTGTTTGTTGTAAGTGAGCCATGGCCAATGTCCGTGTCGGGGGGGAAGGCACGCTCGGTACTTTCCCCTCAGGTCAAAAAAACAATGTTGCGCAGAGGGTTTCATTGTTCGACGGGACCGGAAGGCTGACGAGTTAAACGTTGTTAATTGCGCCGCGAAACGTTGAACTCAGCACATCGCTGCAAGTCGGCGACGCGGCGGATCGGCGAGGATGGCTACTATTAGAGGCGCACGTTCAGTGCCGTCGAAGATCGATCAAGCAAGGGGATTGGCATGACAGGTTCGTTACACGCTACGTGGGGCACACTCGGATTGGCGCTCGCGCTGGCGGCCACAAGTGCTCTGGCACAGGCGCCGCAGGTCGGTACGCAGGCCCCCGGCTACTTTCGTTTGGCGCTGGGCGACTATGAAGTGACGGCACTGTTCGACGGTTATAACGATCTGTCACCCAAATTGCTTCAGGGCATGAGTCAGGGGCAGATCCGTGCATTGCTCGCTCGCCGTTCGATTGAAACCCCGGGCGTGCAAACGGCGTTTAACGCTTTTCTGGTCAACACCGGCAAGCAGTTGATCCTGGTCGACACCGGTGCCGGGCAGTGCATTGGCGCTACCGCCGGCCAACTTTCGGCGAACATGCAGGCTGCGGGCTACCAACCAGAACAGGTCGATACCATTCTGCTGACGCACCTGCATCTGGACCACGTTTGCGGACTGGTCGACGCTGAGCAAAAACCGGTTTTCGCCAATGCCACAGTCTATGCAGCCAAGGCTGAGGCCGACTATTGGCTCGATCCGCAGGCGTTGGCCAAAGCCCCGGCCGGGGCGAAAGAATTCTTCAGGATCGCTCAGGATTCGACCGCACCCTACGTGGCCGCGGGCCGCTTCAAGACCTTCACGCCGGGGCAGTCGCCGCTGCCAGGTGTGGTCGAGGCTGCACTTGAAAGCGGGCACACCCCAGGCAGCACCACCTACCGTTTCACTTCTCAGAACCAGAGCATCGTGTTCATGGGTGACCTGGTGCACAACCTCGCCGTGCAGTTCGACCACCCTGAAGTGTCGATCAGTTTTGACGTCAACGGTCAGCAGGCGATCAAAAGCCGTAACGCTGTGTTCAGCGCTGCGGCCGCCAGCAAAACCTGGGTGAGCGCCGCACACCTGCCGTTTCCGGGGATCGGTCACATCACCGCCATCGATAAGCACTTCCAATGGGCGCCGGTGGAATACGGCCCTTACAAACGCGCGGCCAAAGTACCGTTGATCGAGTAAATTACGGCGCTCTCGCACCTGACTGAACAAAACTTCCAAGCAAGGAACACGAGCCGATGAACCGTAACGATCTGCGTCGCGTCGACATGAACCTGTTGGTGATTTTCGAAGCGCTGATGTTCGAAAAGAACCTGACCCGCGTCGCCGAGAAACTGTTCATGGGCCAACCCGCCGTGAGTGCGGCGCTCGGCCGTCTGCGCGATCTGTTCGATGACCCGTTGCTGCTGCGCAACGGTCGCAGCATGGAACCGACAGCCCGCGCCCTGGCGATTCTCAAGGAGCTGCAACCGGCGATGGACGTCATTTCCGGGGCCGTCAGCCGCGCCAAGGAATTTGAACCGGCGAGCAGTTGCGACGTGTTCCGCATCGGCCTGTCGGACGATGCCGAATTCGGCCTGTTTCCGCCGTTGTTGCGCAAGCTTCAGCAAGAAGCACCGGGGATTGTCGTGGTGGTGCGCCGCGCCAATTACCTGCTGATGCCGGCGCTGCTGGCGTCCGGGGAAATCTCGGTGGGTGTCAGCTACACCACCGATCTGCCCGCCAACGCCAAGCGCAAGAAACTGCGCGACATTCCCTGCAAAGTCCTGCGCGGTGACGATCGTCCGGGGCCGCTGACACTGGATGAATACTGCGAACGCCCGCACGCGATGGTGTCGTTTTCCGGTGATTTGAGCGGCAACATCGATCTGGACCTGGCCAAGCTGGGCCGCACTCGCCGTGTAGTCCTCGGCGTGCCGCAGTTCAGCGGCTTGCGCGCCTTGCTCGCCGGCACCGAAATGATCGCCACCGTCCCGGACTATGCCGCGTGCGCTCTGGTCGAGGGCTGTGCCTTGCGCGCAGAAGATCCACCGTTTCCTATCGAGGCGGCGCAGTTGTCGATGGCCTGGAGCGGGGTGCATGACAACGACCCGGCGGAGAAGTGGTTGCGGTCGCGGATCAGTCAGTTCATGTCGGTGTCGCTGGATATCCCCTCGGTCTGACGAAACAACACAGTTCCCCCCCCCCATGTGGGAGCGAGCCTGCTCGCGATGGCGCCCGGTCAGTCGACATCCCTGTTGAATGACACACCGCTATCGCGAGCAGGCTCGCTCCCACAGGGGTTTTAGGTGAAAGAAAGAGAGCACATCCATCCAATTTCCCCGCGCCCGGCATCGGCATTATTCAGGCCAATGACATTTCAAGGGTCGGGGCATGAGCGCGATACACAATGATGAACGGGCGCGCGACGTCGGTTTGCTGTTTCTGCGGGTCAGCGGCGGGTTGTTTCTGCTGTGGGTGCACGGTTTGCCCAAGTTGCTCGACTTCACCGCGCAATTGGCGCTGATCGAAGATCCTTTTCATCTCGGCGCCCACCTGACCTTGTGTCTGGCGATCTTCGCCGAAGTCCTCTGTCCATTACTGATCGTCGCCGGGTTACTGGTGAGATTGGTGTGCTTGCCTATTCTGTTTGTGCTGCTGGTGGCGCTGTTGGTTGTGCATCCGCAATGGAGTGTGGCTGAGGGGCAGTTCGGCTGGTTGCTGTTGATCCTGTTTACCACTGTGTTTATCGCCGGGCCGGGACGGCTGGCGATTTCTGTTCGTTTGCCCGGAGTGTTGCGTTATGCCTGAAGTCCTGAGTCCAAAAGCACCGGGGTCCGATGAGACTGTCACGCTGATCGTCAAGCACCGGGTCAAGGCCGGCTTTGAGTCGGCGTATGAAGCGTGGCTACGCAATATCGTCCGGGTCGCGGGGCAGCGCGAAGGGCACTTGGGGGTGGACGTGGTGCGCGGCAAGCTCGCCGGGCTCGACACTTACACCTGCGTGCTGCGCTTTTGCTCGACCGAGGCGATGCAGCAGTGGCTGGAATCGCCGCAGCGTCAGGCGCTGGTCGATGAAGCCGCGCCGATGCTCGCCGACGGCGACCAGACCGAGGTCGCCCCCGTCAATGAATTCTGGTTCGCGCCGCTGGCCGATGCCGCTTCGCCGCCACCGCGCTGGAAGCAAGCGGTGATCACCTTGCTGGTGATTCTGCCGCACACCTTGCTGGTGCCGCTGATCTGGGGGCCGCTGCTCAAGCTGCACCCGCTGCTTTCCAACTACGTGGTTGCGACGTTCCTGATCACCCTGACCATCGTGCTGTCGGTGGTGTACGTGTTCATGCCCCGCGTGACCCGTCTGTTCGCGCCGTGGCTGGAAGCCAGCCAAGCGCATACCCACGTCGAACCCGCCGAACACCCGTCACGCTGAATCCCATTCATTTTTTCTCGAAGGAACTGCGATGAGCGCCGATCTGATTCTCTTCAATGGTCAATTTCATACCGTCGATCGCACCAAGCCACTGGCCAGCGCCGTGGCGATCAAGGACGGCCGCTTCGTGGTCGTCGGCAATGACACCCAAGCCATGTCCCTGCGCGGCCCGGCCACGCAAGTGATCGATATGCACGGTCGCTGCGTGATTCCCGGCCTCAACGACTCGCACTTGCACTTGATCCGTGGCGGTTTGAACTACAACCTCGAACTGCGCTGGGAAGGCGTGCCGTCGCTGGCCGATGCACTGCGCATGCTCAAGGACCAAGCCGACCGTACACCGACCCCGCAATGGGTGCGCGTGGTCGGTGGCTGGAACGAATTCCAGTTCGCCGAAAAACGCATGCCGACCCTCGAAGAACTCAATCAGGCGGCGCCGGACACCCCGGTGTTCGTCCTGCACCTCTACGACCGTGCACTGCTCAACCGCGCGGCGCTGCGCGTGGCCGGCTACACCCGCGACACGCCGAACCCGCCGGGCGGCGAGATTGTGCGTGACGCCAATGGCAACCCGACCGGCATGCTGGTGGCCAAACCCAACGCGATGATTCTCTATTCGACGCTGGCCAAGGGGCCGAAGCTGCCGCTGGAGTATCAGGTCAACTCGACCCGCCAGTTCATGCGTGAACTCAACCGCCTCGGCCTGACCAGCGCGATCGATGCCGGCGGTGGTTTCCAGAACTATCCGGACGATTATCAGGTGATCGAGCAACTGGCCAAGGACGACCAGTTGACCGTGCGTATCGCCTACAACCTGTTCACCCAGAAACCCAAAGAAGAACTGACCGATTTCCAGAACTGGACCGGCAGCGTCAAGTTGCATCAGGGCGACGACTTCCTGCGGCACAACGGTGCCGGCGAGATGCTGGTGTTCTCGGCGGCGGATTTCGAAGACTTCCTCGAACCGCGTCCGGACCTGCCGCAAACCATGGAGGCTGAGCTGGAACCGGTGGTGCGCCACCTCGTCGAGCAGCGCTGGCCGTTCCGTCTGCACGCCACCTACAACGAATCGATCAGCCGCATGCTCGACGTGTTCGAGAAGGTCAATCGCGACATTCCGTTCAACGGTCTGCCGTGGTTCTTCGACCACGCCGAAACCATCACCCCGCAGAACATCGAACGGGTGAAAGCCTTGGGCGGCGGCATCGCGATTCAGGATCGTATGGCGTTCCAGGGCGAATACTTCGTCGATCGTTACGGTTCGAAAGCTGCCGAAGCGACGCCGCCGATCAAACGCATGCTCGCCGAAGGTGTGCCGGTTGGCGCGGGCACCGATGCGACGCGGGTTTCCAGCTACAACCCGTGGACGTCACTGTACTGGATGGTCAGCGGGCGCACCGTCGGTGGCCTGGCGTTGTACGAAGAAGGTTTGCCGCGCACCACCGCGCTGGAACTGTTCACTCACGGCAGCGCTTGGTTCTCCTCGGAGCAGGGCAAGAAAGGCCAGATCAAGGTCGGGCAACTGGCGGATCTGGCGGCACTGAGCGCGGACTTTTTCCACGTCGAAGAAGAAGCGATCAAGTGGATCGAGTCGGTACTGACCGTGGTGGGCGGCAAGATTGTCTACGCCGCCGGCGACTTCGCAGACCTCGGCCCGGCCAGCGTTCCGGTGCTGCCGGACTGGTCGCCGGTGGTGAAAGTCCCCGGCCACTGGCGGCCTAACTCGCCGTTGCAGGCGCAGGTTCACCAATGCGTCGGCGCCTGCGCCGTGCACTCGCACAGTCATGAAAAAGCGCGATTATCGAACGCACCGGTCAGCGATTTCGCCGGTTTCTGGGGCGCGTTCGGTTGTTCCTGCTTCGCTTTCTGATTTCCCCAAAAGCGCCGGCCACGAGGCACGGCGCTTGACATCACATCCATCCAACCAGGAGTTTCCCCATGAGCGTTCCTTACAAGCGTCTGAACAAAGATGATGCGGTCGTGTTGCTGGTCGACCACCAGACCGGTCTGATTTCGCTGGTACAGGATTTCACCCCGAACGAGTTCAAGAACAACGTGCTGGCACTGGGCGACATTGCCAAATTCTTCAAGCTGCCGACCATCCTCACCACCAGTTTCGACGCAGGCCCGAACGGCCCGATCGTGCCTGAACTGCTGGAACAGTTCCCGGATGCACCGTTTATTCAACGTCCAGGCCAGATCAACGCCTGGGACAACGAAGACTTCGTCAAAGCCATCAAGGCCACCGGTCGCAAGCAACTGATCATCGCCGGTGTGGTGACTGACGTGTGCGTGGCGTTCCCGACCCTGTCGGCCATCGCTGAAGGCTTCGAAGTATTTGTGGTGACCGACTCGTCCGGCACCTTCAACACCACCGTGCAACAAGCGGCGTGGGCGCGGATGTCGGCGGCCGGTGCGCAACTGTTGAACTGGTTCTCGGTGGCGTGCGAGCTGCAGGGCGACTGGCGCAACGACATGGAAGGCCTGGCGAATCTGCTGTCGAACCGCTTGCCGAACTACCGCAACCTGATCAACAGCTACACCAAGTTCACCGCCAAGTAATCGGCTGATCCTGAAAAGCCCCTCACCCTAGCCCTCTCCCGGAGGGAGAGGGAACTGACCGAAGGGCTTGTTCGAGATACGCCGACCTGCGATACCGAGCCGAACTCAGGTTCTGAATTGCATGCGGTCTGCTCCCTTTCCCCCTCGCCCCCCTGGGGGAGAGGGCTGGGGTGAGGGGGTAAAGCTCTTGATCTTAAGATCTTCGCATCAACGCTTTTGCAGCCAACCGAGAAACCCACCTTTCTTGATCGGTGTCGTTTTCGCCAACAACGCGAGATGACTGTTCTGCCGCCGCACCGCCTGCAATTTATTCAACGCCCGCCCCACCTCTGTGCGTTGCTCCATGCACTGGCGGGTCAGCCCCTTGTCGAGACGGTAGATGATGCTCGATGTCAGCGCCGTAAACGTAGCCTGCGACGGCGTATCGGCGAGAATGCTCTGTTCGCCCATGACCTCACTCGGCCCCATTCGCCCGGCTTCGGTCTGCCCGTCGCCGTCCGGCACAGTCGCACTGACCACGCCCGTGGCGATCACAAACAGGCTGTCCGGCACTTCATCCAGATCCAGCACGACCTGGCCCGCCGCGTACTGCTGCGCGACCATCGATTCAGCCAGACGGTCGCGTTCCTCATGGCTCAGCGAGCGGAAGATTTTCACCTCATCCAGCAACGCGCGGGCGCGGGTCGACGGCTCGATCACGCCGTCCGGATGCCGCGAAATCCCGGCCGCTTCGAGATGACGGTGGGCGAGGTCGAACAGTTGATTGCGCACTTCGCCTTTCTTGCTCAACTCGGCAATGAACCCGCTGGCCACGTATTCCGAGGTGGTTTCGCCAGCCTCTTTCAACACGGCTTTGGGCGCCGGGTTGAGCAGCAGACTGCTGCTGCCTTGCAACGTACGGTCGAGGGCGTCGAGTACCCGGCGTGGGCGAATGTGGTTGGGCACCTGAATGCTGATCGACACGCCATGCATGTTGCTCGGGCGGCTGAGGTTGACGATTTTCGCCTTGGCCGCCACCGAGTTCGGCACCACGGCCATGGTCCCGGCGCTGGTCAACAGATGCGTGGCGCGCCAGTCGATGTCGAGCACTTTACCTTCGACGCCGTCGATCACTACGAAGTCGTCCACTTGGTAGGGCTTGGTGGTGTTGAGGACGATCCCGGAAAACACGTCGGCCAGGGTACTTTGCAGCGCCAGACCGACGACGATGGCGACCACACCGGACGTAGCGAGCAGGCCTTTGACCGGCAACTCCAGCACATAACCGGCTGCCGCAACGATGGCCGCCAAAAACACCAGCGCGCCAATCACGTCCTGCAGCAAGCGCCCGCTGTGACCAATGCGGCGCATCAGGATCAGGCCGATGACTTCGGTGAGGACCCTCGCGGCGTACAACCACCAAAGAATGCCCAGCGCTGTTGCGCCGAGTTGCGCCACGCGATCATCGGCAAACAGCGGCGCCTGCAACGGGCTGACGCCGGCGTTGATCACCAACGCACTGAACGCCAGAAACAGCACCAGGCGAATGCCGACTCGCGGTGCACGATGGTTGAATGGCGTGAAGTGCCAGAGCACGGCGTCAACCAACAGCAGAACGGCGCTCAGGGACAGCAGGTGGGTGAGAAGGAAGGACATGATGTGCTCCGGATTGGCACGAGCGTTGGTGATGAAGGACTTTTTGTGGTGAGGGGATTTATCTCCGACGGGTTGCGCAGCGCCCCCAAAAAAGGGGTTGTTGCGCAGCCCATCAGGGATAAATCCCCTCGCCACAAGATCAATGGAAGAGATCGCCGCCTGCACGTGTCCGATGTGGAAGCCGCTGCAGGCTGCGATCTTTTAACGTCATGGCTGCAAGTGCGTCTTCAGCTCAGCCGCTGCCTGACGTACCGCCGCTTTCACCTCGGGAATCTGACTCAGCGGGTTGAGCAAACCAAAGTCATGAATCATCCCGTTGTAGCGCACCGAGGTGACCGCCACACCGGCCGCATCCAGGTGCCGCGCATAGCCTTCGCCTTCATCGCGCAGCACGTCGAATTCGGCCGTCTGCACCAGGGCGGCGGGCAAGCCCTTGAGTTGCTCTGTGCTGGCGTTCAGCGGCGAGGCATGGATCTGCGCACGCTCGGCGGAATTGGTGGTGTAGCTGTCCCAGAACCACTGCATCATGCCCTTGGTGAGGAAGTGGCCCTCGGCGAATTGCTGGTACGAGCCGTCGTCGAACTGCGCGTTGGTCACCGGCCACATCAGCAGCTGGAAGCGCAGGGCAGGGGTTTTCTGTTCTTTGGCCATCAACGCGACGACGGCCGCCATGTTGCCGCCGACGCTGTTGCCGGCTACCGCCAGACGCTTGCCGTCGACGCCGATGTCCTTGCCATGCTCGGCCACCCATTTCGTTGCGGCGTAGGCCTGATTGATTGCGGTCGGGTACTGCGCTTCCGGCGACGGCGTGTAATCGACGTACACCGCGACGGCGCCGGAGCCCACCACCAAGTCACGAATCAGGCGCTGGTGAGTCGGATAATCACCCAGCACCCAGCCGCCACCGTGGAAGAACATGAACACCGGCAACTCACCTTTGACCTTGGCCGGGCGCACCACTTTCAGGTTGATCGTCTGACCATCGACCTTGATCGCCTTGTCGCTGACTTGCACATCGGACAGATCAACCTTCACCGAAGCCTGCGCACCTGTAAGTACTGCACGGGCATCTTTCGGGCTCAGCTGCTCCAGCGGCTTGCCACCACCGGCGGCGAGGGCTTCGAGAAAAGCCTGGGTGTTGTGTTCGACACCCGGGCTGCCGGCGGCGGCGAACGCGTTGCCGATGGACAGGGCGAGGAGGGAAGCGGTCAGGGTTTTCTTGACGATGTTCATGTGCAATTCCTTTTAATCCGTTTGATTTTTTATGCCTGGGTTGCGGGCTGCTGTGGCGCTGGGCTTCAGGCCTCAGCAACACCGTGAGCACAGATTAATGAGCTGCCGGAAAGTGAAAAAGCGGCTATAAAGCGTTTAACTGTCCACCAGAGAGTGACAATGAACCCGTTCGAAGACATGCGTATTTTTTGCCAGGTCATGGACTCCGGCAGCTTCACCAACGCCGCCGATCAGTTGGGCCTGTCCAAGCAATTCGTCAGCCGTCGCTTGATGCAGCTCGAAGAGCGTCTCGGCGTGCGTTTGCTCAATCGCTCGACCCGGCGCCTCGACGTCACGCCACTGGGCCAGAGCTACTACGAGTCGGCACTGCGCTTGCTCGGTGAAGTCGAACAGGTCGAGCAGGGTATCGCCGGGCAAACTGCCGAGCCGCGCGGGACGATCCGCATCAGTGCGCCGCTGTCGTTTGCCGTGGCGCATCTCGGTTGCCTGTTGCCGATGTTTTTGCAGCGCTATCGCGAAGTCACCGTTGAGGTCGATTTGAGCGATCGGCCGGTGGACCTGCTTGGCGAAGGCTACGACCTGGCGCTGCGTATTGGCGTGCTGGAAGACTCGACGCTGATCGCCCGGCGCATTGCGTCGATTGAGCGGGTGTACTGCGCCAGCCCGGCGTATCTCGCCGAGCGCGGCACACCGCTCAAGCCTGAGGACCTGCACAGTCATGACTGCTTGCCTTACGGCCACGGGCGTTCGGTGCAATGGCGATTCGATGCGGGGCAGGGCAAGCCGCAGTTGGTGAATGTCACCGGGCGCATGCGCGTGAACAACGGCGAGTTGCTCAGGGATGCGGCGGTGCAGGGGATGGGGATTACCTATTTGCCGACGTTCATTGTCGGTGCGGCGCTGAAGGATGGCCGGCTGGTGCCGGTGCTGGATGATTTGCGCCCGGAGCCGCTGACGTTATCGGCGGTGTATCCGCAGCATCGACAGGCCTCCCGACCCGTGCAAGCGTTGGTCGAATTCCTGCGCGAACGGCTGAACCAGAGCAACGTCGCTCTCTGAGTGGATCTTTCAAACACTGCAAAACCCTGTGGGAGCGAGCCTGCTCGCGAAAGCGGACGGTCAGTCAAAACATCATTGGCTGACCCACAGCATTCGCGAGCAGGCTCGCTCCCACATTGGGTTCATGGTTGTCTGCGGAATTTGTGCACACTGCATAACCCTGTGGGAGCTGGCTTGCCAGCGATAGCGGTGTGTCAGGCAATACAAAGTTGCCTGATCCGGCCTCATCGCTGGCAAGCCAGCTCCCACAGGTTTTGTGGCGTTTCTGAAAATCAGTTGGCGCGCTTGTCATCGCCGGGCTCGCCGCCGACATGCACGCCGCGATCATCGCCGACTTCACCGGCGCGGTGGACGCCGTGGTCGTCGCCGACTTCACCGGCGCGATGGACGCCGTGGTCGTCGCCGACTTCACCGGCGCGATGGACACCGTGATCATCGCCTGGTTCAGCGTGCGTGCCGCTGCGTCCTGACGAGGACGCGGAGTCGCCCGAGTGTCCGGAGCCTTGGCCGCTGCCGCTGTGACCACCGCCGCCATCACCGTGTCCACTGCCACCGTTGCCACCGTTGCCACTGCCGCCATGACCGCCACCATTGCCGCCACCGCCACCGCCACCGCCATGCCCACCACCGTTTCCGCCGCTACCCCCTGCGCCGTGTCCACCGCCGCCACTCCCTCCACTGCCACCTTCCTTGGCCTGAACACTGGAAACGCCTGAAAGATTGTCCGGAATCAACACGGTAGACGCCGACAGTACTGCGCCAATGGCCATTGCGAGCACGAGCTTTTTAATGTGCATATCGTTCTCCGTCTTATTGTCTGGTTGGGAACGTCGATGAGCGTTGTTGCGTCGATCCGACCCGTTCCCGGGGTCAGTGGATACTGGAAGCCAGTTCGAAAATCGGGATGTACATCAGGATCACGATGACCCCGATGAGCAGGCCGATGAAGGTCATCAGCAGCGGTTCGAACAGGCGCACGAACCATTCGATCCAGCGGCTGATCTCCTCGTCGTAGAAATCGGCGCTGCGTTCCATCATCTGCCCGAGGTTGCCGGATTGTTCACCGGCCCGCAGCAGGCGCAGGGACACTGGCGTCACCAGCCGATTGAGCTCCAGCGCGGCGGACAATGACTGACCTTCGCGCACGCGCTCGCAGGCCTGATCCAGCCGCGCCCGAGAGGCGACGGTGAGCAGGCCGCGAACCATGCCCATGGCGGTGACCAGCGGAATTCCGCCTTGCAGCAAGATTCCCAGCGAGCGATAGAAGCGCGCCAGTTCATACATGAAAATCCGTTGATGCACTGCCGGCAGTTTCTCCACCAGCCGATCCAGTCCACGGCGAAACGCCGGTTGTTTTTGCAGCACGGCGAGGGCGATGACAATGGCCGCCAGCGCACCGAAGAATTCACCCTGATGCGCATGCAAGAACATGCCGCTGCTCATCAGGATCTGCGACAGCCACGGCAGGTTCGACCCCAAACCTTCGAACACCAGGCTGAAGCGCGGTACCACATAACCCATCAAGAACAGCACCACGCCACCGCCGACCACCAGCAACAGCAGCGGATAGATCGAGGCGCTGACGATCTTCTGCCGCACCTCGTCCATGCGCTGGCGATAACTGACGTAGCGGCCCAGCGCATCACCGACCGCGCCGGTTTTCTCGCTGGACTGTACCAGCGCCACGTACAGCGGCGGGAATACTGCCGACAACTGGCCGAGTGCCTGAGAGAAGGATTTGCCTTCGTAGAGCAGGCGCACCAGCTCAGTCAAGGTTTTGCGGGCGGCGGGGGCGGTTTCTTTTTCGGCGAGGCTTTCCAGCGCATCGATCAACGGCAGGCCGGCATTGAGCAGCGTGGTCAGCTCCTGGCTGAACAACACCAGATTGAACGTTTCGCGTTGGCGCAGGCGCAACGAGCGCCAGTGTTTCTCGGCATGCAGGCTGAGCACGCGCAAACCTTGATCTTCGGCAATACGCCGCGCTTCGCCGTGCCCCGGCGCCTCGATGCTCAGCGCCACCACACCGGTCTTGCCGACCGCCTTCAGATGAAATCGCATGGGCCGCGCTCCGCTTACTGCCAGTTGGTCACTTCGGCGTTTTCACCTTCACCGCCGGGCTGGCCGTCCTTGCCCATCGACAGCAAGTCGTACTCGCTGTTTTCGCCAGGATAGCGGTAGGTGTAATTACGTCCCCACGGATCCTGCGGCAGTTTTTTCTGCAAGTACGGGCCGGTCCATTTCGCTTCGTCACTCGGTGCGGCGACCAAGGCCTGCAAGCCCTGTTCGGTGGACGGGTAGTGACCGACCTCCAGTCGATAGATGTCCAGCGCCTTGCTCAGCCCTTCGATCTGCGCCTTGGCCACTTTCACTTCCGAGCGACCGAGTTGGGCGAAGTATTTCGGCGCGACGATCCCGGCCAACAGGCCGAGTACCACCAGCACCACGAGCAATTCGAGCAGGGTGAAACCGCGTTGGTCACGCGGACGAAATTGCAGCTTCATGATGACCTCCCGTGAGTGGCAGCCGAGTCGCCACAAAGGCTTATGCAATTGCCATGCTCAGCCCCCACTGAAAATCATCCGAATGGCTGAAAGCCTTGTAAACCGGGCTTTTCAAGAGTCGGCACAGTGCTTGCGTATGGCTCAAGCGTGATCGGCCATTGGGGCATTTCCCCCAATTTATCGGGGTCGATCCGGGGAGGCCCGACATGAAATTTCTCGCCAGCGGATTGCTCGGTTGTGTGCTGCTCAGCGGTGCCGTGCAAGCCGATGTATTCATCTCCGTGGACGCCAAGGGCAGCTATGTCCTGTCCAACGTCCACCGGCCCGGACGCACGTACGAACGGGTGATCCACGAAGCTGAAATGCCTGTGGCCAGCCTCGATCAGCAACCGCAAATGATCGCCAACCAGCCCTACGCGGAACTGGTGTCGGCGGCGGCCACGGCCAATCAATTGCCCGAAGCGCTGTTGCACGCGGTGATCAACGCCGAGTCGCATTACAACCCCGGCGCGACCTCAGCCAAAGGCGCGGGCGGGCTCATGCAGTTGATGCCCGACACCGCACGCGAGCTGGGTGTAACGGACGTCTACGACCCCAAGGCCAACATTCAGGGCGGGGCCAAATACCTCAAGCGCCTGATGACCCTGTTCGACAACGACATTGCCCTCGCGGTGGCGGCTTACAACGCCGGGCCGGACGCGGTGCTCAGCCGTGGCCGGGTGATTCCGCCGTTCGCTGAAACCCAGCGTTATGTGCCGAATGTATTGCGTCAGTACCGGTGTTTGCAGGGCCTGGCGATGGATGCGCCGTTGTGAGCCCAACCCGGTTTTCCCCACATTCGGGGCAAGCCGATAAGGCCCGAAATGTGGGGGGAACGGGTGGGGAATATCCCCCGGATTCTCAAGTCGTTGCGGTAACTAGCTGAACGGTAATGCATTTTTTTGTGGCACAGGGATTGCTCCGAAGCATTTGTCGAGAGTGTTCCCAAGAGCACCCACTACGAGGTTACTGATCATGGTTGGCATTCATCACGCTCCGTCTCTGCTCAACTGGCTGCTGATTCTGGCCTCGATGCTCAGCGTCGAGCTGGCCGGCGCGGCCGTACGTTGCGAGCGCAACCTGGTGGCCAACGTCGTCGCCTTCGATCAACCGCTGATGTTCAACCGCCTCGGTGCGCAGAACATCAACGGCATGATGTTCGCCCTGCGCCGCGATGTGGTCGATGAACATGAGCAGTCGCTGGCTTACGGTGGCGCTGCGGTGCCGGGCAAAGTTTCGCTGCGCCCGGACAAGCGTCCACGGCCGTTGGTGTTGCGGGTCGCCGCCGGGGATTGCCTGACGATCAATCTGCAGAACCTGCTCGACTATCAGGCCAACCCGAACAAGCACTTTGAAAACGAGGGCGAAGAGGAGGGCGCCGAAAACGCCAATGGCGCCGAAGACTTCAAAGTCGATGAGCAGGTGGCTGACCGTCACGTCGGTTTCCAGGTCAACGGCCTGCAAGCGGTGAACAGCATTGATGACATTTCTTCATTCACCGGGCGTAACGCCAACAGCCTGGTGCCACCGGGTGCGAGCCGCTCCTACACCTTGTTCGCCGAACGCGAAGGCGCGTTTGCCGTCAGCAGCCGTGGCGCGACTTTTGGTGGCGAGGGCGCGGCCGGCAACGTTGCCAACGGCCTGTTCGGCCAGGTCGTCGTCCTGCCCAAGGGCGGTCGCAGCTATCGCAACACCCTCACCGAAGAAGAAATGCGCCTCGCCACTACGGGCCGCACGCCGGCCGGCCAACCGATCGTCGACTACCAGGCGCGCTACCCGCAACGCGAACCGTGGTTGCGCGAAGGCAAGGCCGGCACGCCGATCATCAACATGGTGGACGGCAGTGAAATCATTTCCAGTGAAAGCGATGCGATTGTCATGGGTAGCAACGCCGACGGCAGTTTCCCGTCCAGTACCTATCCGTTGGAATCAATGGGCAAACGCAATCCGGCGATCCCCAACCGGTTGGAACCGTTCCGCGATTTCGCTTCGCAGTTCCAGGATGAAACCGCTGCCACCCAAGCGTTCCCCGCGTACTGGGCCGATCCGGTGATGGCCCATGTGCTGGAGCCGACCCGCGACTCGTTCATGATCAACTACGGCTCCGGCGGCATGGGCGCCGAAGTGGTCGCCAACCGCTTGGGCGTGGGGCCGATGCACGATTGCCTGTCGTGCGCCTATGAAGAATTCTTCCTCAGTTCCCACACCGTCGGCGATGTGGCGATGCTGGTGGATGTGCCGGCCAACACCGGGCTTGAGAACATCGCCCCCGGCCAGACCCCGCGCGCTGATCAGATCGGTGTCAAAGCCACCATGGCCCTGTATCCGTCGGAGCCGTCGAACGTCAACCACAGCTACATCGGTGACTTCGTCAAATTCCGCAACACCCACAATGGCCACGAGCAGCACATCTTCCACTTGCACGGCCATCAGTGGCTGTTCAACCCCAACGACGACAACTCCGATTACGTCGACGCCCAAGGCATCGGTCCGGGCGCCGGTTACACCTATGAAATCGCCAACGGCGGATCGGGCAACCGCAACCGCGTGGCCGGTGATGCGATCTATCACTGCCATTTCTATCCGCACTTCGCCCAAGGCATGTGGGCCATGTGGCGGGTCCACGATGTCTTCGAAGAAGGCACTCGCCTCGATGTTTCGCAGCAGGGCGCCGACGGCTATCACCGCGAACCGTTTGCCTTGCGCAGCGGCAAACCGGCGGTCGGGGCACGGGCCTTGCCCGATGGTGAAATCGTCGCCGGTACACCGATTCCGGCCATCGTGCCGCTGCCGGGCAAAGCCATGGCGCCGATGCCCGGCAAAGTGGTGGTGGTGCCGAAAATCGGTGAAACCCTGGTCGCCGGTCATGATGACGACGATGACGAAGAAGAGGGCGGTGACGACGGTGAACACCATGGCGGCAACGCTGGCGGTCAAGCCATCGGCTCGCTGGCGCTGGTCGATCGCAGTGAAGCCAACCGCAATGCCGACGGCAGCCTGAAAAACCCCGGTTACCCGTTCTGGATCGGCGGCATGGAAAGCTCCGTGGGCCAGCGTCCGCCAACGCCGCCACTGGACATGCTCGACGCCGCCACCGCGCAATCGCTCAAGGCCAGCGGCAAAGCGCTGTGGGCCAACCTCGACCCGGCACAGTCCGGCGGTTGGGATGGCGGCTTGCAGCGGCACGCACTGGATGGCGTCGCGGCCGGTGGCGAGGCACACACCGTGACCACTTCGCTGGATTTCTCCAAGGAAGTCACCCGCGCCAAACCGATTTACCTGCCAGAAGAAGGCACCGAAGTCGAACAGGCCGCGATGGCTTTCCACGCGAAAAAAGATCACCCAAGCTACGCCTTGCTGCCCGGCAATCAAGTGGTGGCCAAGGCGTTCCGCACCAACGGTGCCTTGCCGATGGCGGGCGCGCCATACTACGAACCGTGCATGGATGATCGGCAAAAACGCCTGACCAGCAACGCCGGCAGCGGCGAGTTCGCCAGCGGTGAGCGCATCGACGGCATGTCCTTTGTCGGCGCCTCGACCTTCACCGCCGACCGCCCACGCATCTACAAAGCCGCCAACATCCAGTTTGATGCGGTGTACAACAAAGTCGGTTATCACTTCCCGCAGGCGCGCATTCTCGCGCTGTGGGAAGACGCCTGGCCGGTGATCACCAAGCAGCGTCCGCCAGAGCCGCTGGTGATGCGCATGAATACCTTCGATTGCGTGCAATACCAGCAAACCAACCTGGTGCCGGCCACTTATGAGATGGACGACTATCAGGTGCGCACGCCGACCGATGTAATCGGCCAGCACATCCACTTGCCGAAGTGGGATCTGACCTCGGCGGACGGCTCGTCCAACGGCTGGAATTACGAGGACGGCGTGCTCTCGCCCGGCGCCGTGCAGGAACGCATTCACGCGATCCGCGAGTTCAACCAGTGCGCCGGTACTGATCCGCGTGACGGTACTCAAGCCTGCCCGAAAGCCAAGAACCATCCGTTCTTTGGCCAATACGGTCGCGCCGACTGGCTCGGTGCGCGCACGGCGATGCAACGTTGGTTCGTCGATCCGGTGGTCAACGCCAAAGGCGTCGATCGCGGCCTCGGCACCATCTTCACCCACGACCACTTAGGCCCATCGACGCACCAGCAGATTGGGCTGTACGCCACCGTATTGGCCGAACCGGCCGGTTCCACCTGGTTCCACGCCGAAACCGGCGAGCCTCTCTATAGCGGCGCGCGCCAGGACGGTGGGCCGACGTCATGGCAGGCGGTGATCAACACCGGCGACCTCGATGGCGACGGCAAGAACGACAGCTTCCGCGAGTTCTTCCTCGAATACAGCGACTTCCAGCACGCCTATGAAGCTGGTGTCTATGTGGGGGCCGGTCCTAACGGTGTGCCGAATGCGCAGGCGTTCCCGGCCACCGCCGACAGCTTCCGCTACGCGATCAATCCGCCAGTGCGCAACAACGCCAGCAACCTGCTTGAAGGGGTGCTGGAAGTGCAGGGCGGTCAGGTTCCGGGCTGCCCGAGCCGGCCATGTCCGCAGGCGATTTCGGTGGATGATCCGGGGATGTTCGTCGTCAACTATCGCAACGAACCGCTGGCCCTGCGCGTGTACGACCCGAACAAGGTTGGCCCGGATGGCAAGCGCGGCATGCAGGCCGACGGCCTCGGCGGCGATCTATCGTTCGCCATGCAAAGCCGTACCGACCGGGCAATTCCGGCGATGAACCTGGCGCCGAATCTGCTCACCTCGGCGACCGGCCCAACCGGCGGCACCACGCTGTTCCCGCCGCACATCAACAAGGGCGGCGCCGAACCCGGTGATCCGTTCACGCCGATGCTGCGCACCTATACCGGCGACAACGTGCGGCTGCGGGTGCATGCCGGCGGCCATGAGGAAGAGCACAACGTCACCCTGCACGGCGTGAAATGGCTGCAGAGCGGTTCCGGTTTCGGCAACAGCTCCAACTCTGGCTGGCGCGCGTCGCAGATGATCGGCATCTCCGAGCAGATGGGCTTCATTGCGCCGGTGTCGATGCTCTCCAGCGCCGCCGCGACCACGGGTGACTATCTCTACTCGATGGACGCTTCGATCGAAGGCTACTGGAGCGGTATCTGGGGTGTGATGCGTAACTACACCGCCAAGCGCAGTGATCTGTTCGCCATCCCCAACAACCCAAGCCCGGCGGGCATGCGCAACACCGTGGCGTTCGAGGGCAGTTGCCCACGGATCAGCGCTAACCCCAATGGCATCGGCACCCGGCCAACGGTGCAGCGCAACTATGAAGTGGTCGCGGCGCTGGCCAATGACATCCTCGGCAATGCGCTGGGCCTGACCATCGGCGATCCCGAAGGGCTCGGTCAGCATGTCGGCGGGCCGCTCAATCCGGCGGGCGGCACCCTGGTGCTGAACTCGCGCACGGTGAGCATTCCACAAGTTACCGTGACCGATCCGGAGGATGGCGAAACCATCACCATCGGCGGGCAGAGTGGGCCGTTGCATGATCCGACTGCGATCCTGTACGTGCGTAAATCCGATCTGGATCCGCTCAGTGGCAAGCTCAAACCCGGCATCCCGGTAGAACCACTGGTGCTGCGTGCAGCTGCGGGGGACTGCATCAACATCACCCTGGAAAACCGTCTGCCAAGCGTGATGCCTGACCTGACCCAAACCGCGGTGATGCAAGGCATGGTCAAGCGTGATCGCAACAGCGGTCTGGGCTCGACCACCTTCAGCAACAACCTGATGCGGCCGTCCAGCCACGTAGGCCTGCACGCGCAACTGCTGGCCTACGACATCACCAAATCCGACGGCGCTAACGTCGGCGCCAACCCGATCCAGACCGTGCCACCGCGTGTCGGCAACAGCGGCGCGTACCCGACGCGTACCTATCAGTACTACGCCGGGCATCTGGAGCGCGAAGGCAAACCGGTGACGCAACTGGGCCGCAGCGTCGACAACATTAACGCGACGGCGGTGGAGTTTGGCGGCTTGAACATCACCCCGGCGGACGTGATCAAGCAACCACAGAAGGGTCTTGGCGGGGCGATGAGCATCCTGCCGATCGGCGCGACCTGGGTTGACGATGCGCGCAAGGTCAACGCTACGGTTACGGCACCTGGGCAAACCAGCTACCGCGACTTCGCGATGGTCTGGCACAAGGCGTTGAACACCCGTTGGGCCAATGGCCGGCCGGTGGAGGGGATTGCTGCCGAAGGCTTCGGCGTGCCGACCGATCCGCAGGACAACTCGAGCATGGCGATCAACTACAAGACCGAGCCGCTGTGGTATCGCTTCGGCCTCGCTCCGGACGCACCGTTCGGGCATGCCGACGGCGCGGGTTACGGCGACATGAGCAATGCGCACATGGCCTACAGCAATGCGTTGGTGGGCGGCGATCCGCAGACGCCGGTGCTCTATGCCAAGCCGGGCCAACCGTTGCGCACGCACATCCTGATGCCGAGCGGCGGCAGTCGCGGCACCACGTTCCAGCTCGACGGGCATGTCTGGTCGGTGAACCCGTTCCAGGCCGAGAAGAGCGACACCGGTGGTTATCCGATGGGCTCGCCGGGCGTCGGCTCGGTGCGCTTCGGTTACAACCCGATGTCGATGTACATCGGCGCCCACGAAAGTATCCTGCCGGCCGCGCACTTCAGCTTCATGATCCCCAGCGCCGGCGGCAGCAATGCGATCCCGGGGGACTACCTGTTCCGCGACTACGCCGCCTACGGCAACACCTCCGGATTATGGGGCTTGCTGCGCGTGACCAATGAACCGGAACCAGCACTGCAGGGGCAGTAGAAGCAGGTGCAACGACAACATCCCTGTGGATGCAAATCCTTTTGGGAGCTGGGGTGCCAGTGAGTTTGACGGGCTGGATAAAAAACCTGTGGGAGCTGGCTCGCCAGCGATGACGGCGGCACAGGCGCCATTGATGTGACAGGACGGACGCCATCGCTGGCAAGCCAGCTCCCACAAGGGGCCAGGGGTGTCAGTGAGATTGACGGGATGGATACAAAACCTGTGGGAGCTGGCTCGCCAGCGATGACGGCGGCACAGGCGTCATTGATGTGACAGGACGGACGCCATCGCTGGCAAGTCGAATCGTCGCACCGCAGCTCCCACAGGGGGCGTGGTAGGCAATGAAGAGGGTGGGATGAATGCAAATCCCGTGTAGGCCTTCGCCTGCTCGCGATTGGGGCAACTCGGTTTCGGATGGTGAGGCAGATGACGCCATCGCGAGCAGGCGAAGGCCTACAGGGAATGGGTTTGCAAATGAGGGGAGGGTGGTATGAACAGGATCATCAACATCATCGGTATTTGCACGCTGGCCCTGGCCGGGGCGTTGCTGACGCTGAGTGAGATTGCGCTGGCGCAAACCGGGGCCGGTCAGACGCTGAACCGTGACGGCGTGGCGGTGGATTTCAATCTCAAGCCACTGGCCGCCGACGGCAAACTGCGTGAAGGCGAATTCGCCGATGTGCAGTTCCGCGTCACTGACAGCGCTTCCGGCCAGCCGTTGTCCGGTGTGGCGCCGGGTGCCTGGGTCGATCCACAAACCCTCGCCGCCGATCAAGCTCAGGGCCGTGACCAGAGCTGCAAGGCCCGGGTCGGGGTGTTTCTCAAATCCAACATCGGCGCGCGACCGTTGCTCGACCTCAACAGCTATTTCCTGCTGGTGATGAACCGCGACGCCAGCATCGCCGTGGTCGATCCGTCGGTGTCGGTCGGCGGTATCACCAGCACCCTGGCGCGCATTGAACTCAAGCAACCGCCGATGGACTGGGTCACGCCCAAAGACAACAAACGCGTATTCGTCTCGATGCCGACGGCCGGTGAAGTCGCCGTGATCGACAGCGAGCAATTCAAAGTCATCGACTCGATTGCCGCTGGCAGCCAACCGGTGCGCGTGGCGCTGCAACCGGACGAACGCCTGCTGTGGGTCGGCAACAACGCCAGCAAAGCCGAAGACTCCGGCGTCACGGTGATCGACAGCCAAAGCTTCAAGCCCCTCAAACATTTAAAGACCGGGCGCGGCCACCACGAAATCAGCTTCAGCAAGGACAGCCGCTTTGCCTTCGTCAGCAACCGCGACGACGGCACCGTCAGCGTGATCGACATCGCCAGCCTGAATATCGTCCAGCAGATCAAAACCGGCGCTCATCCGCTGTCAGTCGCCTATTCACCACTGTCCGGCGCGGTTTATGTGGCCGACGGTAAGGACGGCACCGTGACAGTGATCGATGCCAGCACTCACGCCATCCGCCGGGTGATCCAGTTGCAACAAGGCCTCGGCCCGATGGGCTTCAGCGCCGACGGCCGCTTCGGCGTAGTGCTCAACACCGTGGAAAACCGCGCCAGCATCATTGATGCCGCGACCAACAGCGCCATCCATGATCTGGACGTTTCCGCCGAGCCCTACCAAGTGGTGTTCACCCAGGCCTACGCCTACATCCGCGGACTCGCTTCACCGAAAGTCACCATGATCAACCTGTCCTCCCTCGGCGAAGGTCGTCAGCCGATCAGCCAGGGCTTTGAAGCCGGCCCGCAAGCGCCGCGTCTGGCCGGCGATTTGCCGCTGGCCTCAAGCCTGGCGGTGTCGCGTGACGACAACGCGGTGTTCGTGGTCAACCCGGTCGACAACACCACCTACTTCTACGCCGAAGGCATGAACGCGCCGATGTCCGGTTACCCCAACCGTGGCCAGATCGCCCGCGCCGCCATGGTCATCGACCGCAGCTTGCGCGAGGTTTCGCCGGGGCTGTACAGCGCGCGGGTAAAACTGCCGGCCGCGGGGCGCTTCGATGTGGCGTTCCTGCTCAACCAGCCGAACATCATTCATTGCTTTACCGCGCAGATTGATCCTGACGGCAAACCGCTAAAACACCTCGGTCAGCCGAAAGTCGAGTTCCTCCTCGACAAGACTGCCGTCGCGCTCAACGACCCCTACGTCGTGCGCTTTCGCATCGTTCAAGGCAAAGACAAAAGCCAACGCAGCGGCGTCAAAGACGTGCAACTGCGCTACTACCTCGCGCCCACCTCGCATCCGCGTGAAGTGGCGGCGCTGGAAGTCGCCGACGGCGTGTACGAAGCGCCGATCACCCTCGACCGCAGCGGCGCCTGGTACCTGCATGTGCGTGCGGCATCGCTGGGCGCTGGTTTCGATGACAAGACCTTTGCCAGTGTTCGGGTAGCCCCCGGCCTGGCCCGTTGAAGAGGAGTTTCGACATGAACCGATTTGCATCCAGTGGCCTGCTGACCCTGTGCCTGTTGAGCCTCGGCCTCCAGCAAGTCCAGGCCCATTCGGCAGACGAACACGCCGGGCACAAGGCCCCGGCCAGCAATAGCCAGGAACATGCTCAGGTGAAATTCGCCAACGTGCCGCTGCTCGACCAGAACGGCAAAACCGTGCGCCTTGAACAAGACCTGGTGCAGGGCAAAATCGTCGTCATGAGCTTCATCTACACCAGTTGCACCACGGTGTGCCCGGTGGTCTCGTCGATCATGGGCAAGGTGCAGAAACAACTCGGCGCGCGGGTCGGCAAGGAAGTGCAACTGGTGTCGATCAGCGTCGATCCGCAGCGTGACGATCCGAAACGCCTGCAGGATTACGCCCGCACCTTCCAGCGCGGCCCGGGCTGGAGCTGGCTGACCGGCTCGCCGCAGTCGATCAATGAAACCCTCAAGGGCCTCGGCAGTTTCAGTGGCGACCTCAAGAACCATCAGCCGCTGATCCTCGTCGGCGACGGCGATAGCCGGCACTGGATGCGCTATTACGGCTTCACCGACCCGGCACTGCTGGCCAAGGAAGTCGAGAAACTCAGCGGCCTGCGCACCCTCGCCAAACACACCGCCATCGCCATGGAGCAACAACCATGAGACTGCTCGACTGGATCTCCCTGACCGTGTGTTTCTGGATTCTCGGTAACGTCGCGTTCGCTCACGAAGGCCACGTCTCTGAACCGCCAGCCGCTGTGGCTGCCGCGCCGGCCAAAGGCACTCACGACGCGAAAACCTGGTTCACTGACACGCCGTTGCAGGATCAGAACGGCGAAACCCTGCGCTTCTACAGCGACGCGCTGCACAACCGCGTGGTACTGCTCAACGTGATCTTCACCAGCTGCAACGATGCCTGCCCGCTGATCACCCGCAAGCTCAAGGAAGTCCGCGAGCTGCTGGGCGACAAGGCGCAGGACATCACCTTCATTTCCCTTACCAGTGACCCGCTGCGCGACACGCCGGCGGTGCTCAAGGCTTACACCTTGAAGCAGGGTTCCGATGACCCTCATTGGCTTTTTCTTACCGGCGACAAAGCGCAGATGGACCTGGTACTGAGCCGCATCGGCCAGATCGTGCCGACGCCCGAGCAACACTCCACGCAGTTGATCGTCGGCGATGTCGCCAATAAACGCTGGAGCAAAATCCGCCCCGATGCCCCGGCCGCCGCCATTGCCCAGCGCTTGCAGTTGCTGACAATGCCCGTGGCCGGCCGCTGAGTCCGCGCCATGAACCTTGGCCGCGTACTCGCCCTGATCCTGCTCGCTGGCGTCAGCCTTGGCGCGAGCGCTGTGCCGTTGACTGCGCAGGAGGCGGCGGGCAAGCGCCTGTACCGCCAAGGCTTGTCGGCCAGCGGTGAAGCGATCATGGCGCGGGTTGGTGCGGCGGATGTGTTGTTGCCGGCGACGAGCCTGCCGTGCGCCAACTGCCACGGCGCCGATGGCCTCGGTCGACCTGAGGGCGGCGTGCGTCCTCCCGAGTTGAACTGGGCGCGGCTGACCAGCACCTATGGCCAGCAGCAGGTCAACGGCCGCAGCTATCCGGCCTACAGCGAAAGCTCGCTGGCCACAGCCATTGAGCAGGGCCGCGACCCCGGCCACAATCGCCTCGACCCGAGCATGCCGCGCTTTCTGCTGTCGATGAAGGATCAGCGCAACCTCACCGCTTACCTCAAACGCCTGGCCGATGAGCGCGATCCCGGCCTCGACGCCGAGACCTTGCACCTGGGCACGTTGCTGCCCAGCCAGGGGCCGCTGGCCGAGGAGGGCGCGACGGTGGCGGCGGTTCTCAACGGCAGCGTCGCGCGGATCAATCAGGCCGGCGGCATACATGGACGGCAACTGCGCCTGACGGTGCTCGACCCCGGCCCGGATCGCGCCAGTGCCGAGCACGCCTTGCAGCAATTGATCGAGCAGGAACAAGTGTTCGCCTTGATCGCACCGCTGGCGCCGGCCCTCGACAGCGAACTCGGGCCGCGTCTGGAAAAGGCCGGCGTGCCGCTGATCGGGCCGATGTCGATCCTCGGCACCCTGCAGGCCAGTCCGCAGATATTCGAGCCATTGCCAGGCTTGCGTGAGCAGTTGATCGCGCTGGCCGATTACGCCACGGCAAGTTTGCGCGTGCTGCAAGGGCCAACGCTGATTGCCTATCCGGAAGATCCGGCACAGGTACAAACGGCGCAAATCCTGGATCAGTACTTGCGAAGCCACGGCTGGCAGAACGTCCATCTGCAAGCCTGGGATTCCTCGGCGGATGCGTTGCCACTGGGCTCGCGCTCGGTTTTTTATCTGGGCAGTGGCGGCGGTTTCAGTCGTCTGGCGAAGCGCTTGCAAGGCGCCGGGCAGGTGCCGTACCTGTTTGCCGCGTCGAGTCAGGTGGCCGGCGATCTGTTGCAAGTGCCGAGCGGGTTCACCCGGCGGGTGTTTCTCGCCTATCCATTCGTGCCCAGCGACTGGACTCAGGCCGGGCGCATGGCCCTGACGTTATTGCGCGAAGGTCAAGGCCTCGGTGCCCAGCACGCGGTGCTGCAAGTCGGCGCCTATGCCTCGATGCTGCTGCTCAGCGAAGGCATGAAGCAGGCCGGTCGCGACGCCAGTCGGGAAAAACTGGTGGCGGCGCTGGAGGGCCTGCACGACTTCGACACCGGCCTGACTCCGCGTCTGAGTTTCGGCCCCGGGCGGCGCCTGGGTTTGAGCGGCGCGCATGTGGTCACACTGGATCTGCCGGATCAGCGCTTCTATCTGGTCGCGCCCTATAAACCGATTATTGTCAGCCCCTGAACGGAGGCCCCGACCATGAAGCTCACAACGCTGTTGTTGCTGCTGACCTGCTGGCTCCCGGTGGCGTGGGCCAATAATGAGCCCGCCGTGGCGCGGGTCAATGGCGAGGAAATCTCTGGATTTCGCTTCGAACGGTTTTTCGCTGAATACCTGGAAGATCAGGGCCGCGCCGTGGCGAGTATTCGTAATCCCAAAGCCTACAAACAGCTGCGTCAGGCGGCGCTGCAAACGCTGATCGACAAAGAGCTGCTGTGGCAGGAAGCGCAAAAGCGCGGCGTGCAGATTGGCGATCAAGTGGTGCGCCAACAAATCGAGCAAACCCGCAGCGCCATCGGTGGCCCGGACAAATTCCTCCGGCGTTTGCAGGACGCCGGTTTCGACGAAGCCTCCTTCACCGAATACACCCGCCGCGAACTGGCCGCCCAGCAGATGTTCGCCGAGTTGATCCGGGCCAACACCTTGCAACCCCGGCACCTGTTGATCCGCGTGCCCGCACAAGCGGATGCGGCCACAGTGACGGCAGCGCGTCTACGCTTGATGCAGATGCGCGCCTCGATTGTCAGCGGCGCGACGTTTGCCAGCCACCCGGTACGTTCACCGTTCGGCTGGCATGTGATTTATTTGCCGAACCACCTGGAGGAAACCGATGTCCCAGATTTGCAGGGGCTGGACACAGTCAGGGCAGAGCTCGCCCGACAGCAACAGACCCAGGCTCGTCGCCAGGTGCTCGCGCAATTACGGGCGCAGAACAGGATCGAACGAATTGACGACGATTGAAGGTTCCCCCCCAATAGTGGGGAATGGCTTCTTTGCCCATTCAGGTGCTTCCCCGTTTCTGGGGAACGGGGTACCGGGACGAGCGGGCATTGTCATGAAATTCAAGGACATGAAGACTTAAATTTACCGGCGCTCAGCCTGGCATGAAGTGTGCGTTACCCCTGGTAAGGCGCACTCTCAAGGCAGGGTCATCGGACCTGCGGTTTCAAGGAGTCGACCTTGGTTAACAAAGTACTGGTTGTCGAAGACGAACAGCTGCTTGCACAGAACCTTCAGGATTATCTGAAGGCGCAGGGGCTGGACGTCCGGATTGCACATGACGGAGCGACGGCGATCGGCATTGCCGAAACCTTTGCCCCCGACGTGCTGGTGTTCGATTACCGCTTGCCCGATATGGAAGGCTTTGAGGTGCTCGACGCGGTCCGCCAGAACAGGACGTGCCATTTTGTGCTGATAACGGGTCACCCGACCGCTGAAGTCTGTGAGCGGGCGCGGCAACTGGGGGTCAGCCACATCCTGTTCAAACCGTTTCCATTGGCGGAACTGGCGCGGGCGGTATGCGACCTTCTGGGCATCAAGCGTGAAGCGAAACCCGGTGCCAACCCATCCGAAGGGTTTGTCGAACGACGCCAGAGCAGGACCGAGAGCTTCCCGTTGCAGTTGTACGATGGCAGTTGGGTGTTGGCGGATCGCCGAAAACAGGCGTACGCCATGGCACCGGACGACGATCAAATGCTCACCGGGGAGTAATGGCGCGATCAGACGTTCCGGCACTTGCCGCCAAGGTTTGCCGCGCCGACAGGGCTCTGAGCCCCGGTTGGAGAGCAAGCCATGGAACGTCTGTCCGTTGTCGTCGAACCGCTGTTGGCCGAAAGCGCGCCAGAACGCTTTTCCAGTGAGCAGCTGGCCCAGGCCCGGGCGCGGGCCGCCACCTCTGGCGAACGCGTGCTTGAAGCCCTCGGCGTGCTCTGTGAACTGGCGCCGATGCCGTTCATTCACACCCTCGGCGCCACCCTGCATTACCCGGTGCTCGACACAGACAGCCTGTTTCAAGCGACGCCGGTATTCGACCGGGTCACCCTCGCACAATGCCTGAAACGTGAATTCATCCTGCTGCGCCACAACGACGAAGTCATCGGTGTCTTTGCCGACCCCTTCGACCCGGCGCGCCTGGCCTGGATCGACGATTGCCTGCACGGCGCGCCGCTGCATCTGGTCCATGCCGATGACCTCAAGGCCTATCTGGCCCGCCACGAAGAAAGCTTCCACGCCGTCGAATCGCTGAACGCCCAGGGCGACACCCACAGCGAAACCGACACCCTGCAAAGCCTGTCGCTGACCAGCATCAGCGAAGACGCCAGCAGCGTGGTGAAACTGGTCAACTCGACCCTCTACGACGCGCTGAAAATGCACGCCAGCGATATCCACCTCGGCACCACCGGCCAAGGTCTGGTGATCAAGTACCGCATTGACGGCGTGCTCAACAACATCAGCAAAGTCCAGGGCAACGAGTTCGCCGAGCAGGTGATTTCGCGGGTCAAGGTCATGGCCGAACTGGACATCGGCGAGAAGCGCGTGCCGCAGGACGGACGCTTCAAGATCGGTATCAGTGGCCGCCAGATCGACTTCCGCGTATCGATCATGCCGAGCATCTTTGGCGAAGACGCGGTGCTGCGTGTCCTCGACAAGCAAGACCTCGCCGACAAGGTCTGCGGCGTGCAATTGCAGGCGCTGGGCTTTGAAGACGAAACCCTGCGCCAGTTACGCCGCCTCGCCGCCGAACCCTACGGCATGGTGCTGGTGACCGGCCCGACCGGCAGCGGCAAGACCACCACGCTGTACGCGATGATCACCGAGATCAACCATGGCGTGGACAAGATCATCACCATCGAAGACCCGGTCGAGTATCAATTGCCGGGGGTCCTGCAAATCCCGGTCAACGAGAAAAAAGGCCTGACCTTCGCCCGCGGCCTGCGCTCGATCCTGCGCCACGACCCGGACAAGATCATGGTCGGCGAAATCCGTGACCCGGACACCGCGCAGATCGCCGTGCAATCGGCACTTACCGGTCACCTGGTATTTACCACCATCCACGCCAACAACGTCTTCGACGTCATCGGCCGCTTCACCCAAATGGAAATCGACCCCTACAGCCTGGTCTCGGCGCTCAACGCGATTCTCGCCCAGCGCCTGATTCGTTTGGTGTGCAGCAGTTGCAGCGCACCGATCAATCCGAGCGATGAAGAACTGCGCGCCTCGGGCCTCGATCCGCAGAAAGTCGATCACTACCACTTCGTCCACGGCAAGGGTTGCGGCCATTGCCGGGGCAGCGGTTATCGCGGGCGCACGGCGATTGCCGAATTGCTGCACCTCGATGACGAACTGCGCCAGATGATCGTCGAGCGCCAACCGATCAAACAAATCAAAGCCCTGGCCTGCGCCCGTGGTTTGCGCCTGCTGCGCGAATCGGCGCTGGAGCTGGTGGAACAAGGCCGCACCACGCTGGAGGAGATCAATCGTGTCACTTTTATCGCGTGAGCGTTTTGTCGCCGTGCTCGGCGCCAGCGGTGTTGGCCTTGGTCAGCGGCGCGGCAGCGACACCCTGTGGCTGGGCAGCGTCGGTTACATCGACGAAGGCTTCCAGAGCTACGCGGTGGCGCTGGACACCCTCGATCGCCTGCTTGGTGAACACGCCCGTGCCGGTGCCGAATTGAGTGTGGTCATCTCCGGCCACTTCAGCCGCTTCTGCCTGGTGCCATGGAGCGCGCAGATCAGCAGCCCAGAAGAACTGCGCGGCTTCGCCCAACTGTGTTTTGAAGACCTGTTTGGCGCGCCGACCCAGCCGTGGAGTCTGGTGTTGTCCGCCGAGCCGGCCGGTTACGACCGCATCGCCAGCGCCTTGCCGCAAGACTTGCTCGAACGCCTGCGCACGCTGGTCAGCGGTCGCGGTTTGCGCCTGCGTTCGGTGCAGCCGTACCTGATGGCGGCGTTCAACCGCTTCGACAAAAGCCTCGATGCCGGCGACTTCCTGTTCGTCGTCGCCGAGCCGCAACGCAGCGTGTTGTTGCTGGCGAGGGAAGGGCGCTGGGCCGGCGTGCGTTCCGTCGGCGGCAGTGATAGCGATGTGGCGCTGAGCGCGTTGATCGGTCGCGAACGGCAACTGCAAGCCTCGACCAGCGAACGCGCCTTCAACGTGTATCTGCATGCGCCGGCGCGCCTCGATGCGCAGCCGGACGTGGCGGGTGTGCAACTGCGCACCCTCGAAGACGACTCGATGACCGTGCGTGACGGCTTGTACGTCATGTCCCGGGCGGTGGCCTGACATGCGCGCGCTCAATCTCGATTTTCAGCCACGCCCACTTTCCGGCCCGTTGGGCTGGAGCCTGCTCGGCGGCGGTGTGCTGCTGGCGCTGCTGTGCTTCAGCGTGCAACAGCACCTCGACGCGCACACCGAACAGCAACAAGGTCACCTGCAAACCACCCAGCGTCAGCTCACCGGCGACAGCGGTGGCAAGTCCACCCTGAGCCCGGCGGAAACCCGCGAACAGGCGCAAAACCTCGCCGAGATGCGCAAGGTCTCGCAGCAGTTGCGCCGGCCGTGGGAACGCCTGTTCGCCATGCTCGAAGCGATGCCGCGCGATGACGTCGCGCTGCTGACCCTGACCCCGGATGCGCGCAAAGGCCAGGTACGCATCAGCGCTGAAGCACGTGATCTGCAAGCGATGCTCGACTTCCACAAGCGTCTGGAAGCCAGCGACGAGCTGTCGGACGTCTCGCTGCTGAGCCACGAGATCGTCGTCAAATCGCCGGAGCAACCGGTGCAATTCAACCTGTCGGCGACTTGGGAGATTGGCGATGCGAATCCCTAGGCTGATTGTCCACGAATACCTGCAAGGCCTCGGCATTCCGGGCCTCGCCGGGCTGGCGCTGCTGCTGGTTGCGGTGGCCTGGGCGCTCGGTGGTTTGCTGCCGGGCTGGCAATCGTTGCAGCACCTCAGCCAGCAGACTCAGGAGGCCACCGAATACCTGGCCAAGGTTGAAGACGGCAGCATCGCGCCGCCAGTGGTGCCGCAAAGGCAACTCGACGACTTCCGCAACAAACTCCCGGCGCAGCCGCAAGCCACCGTCGCCATCGACCGCATCTACGCCCTTGCAGCGCAAGAGCACATCACCCTGGCGCGCGGTGAATACGCCCTCGGCGTCGACCCGAAAACCCATCTGGCGCGCTATCAGATCCTGTTGCCGGTACGCGGCAGCTACCCGCAACTGCGCCGCTTTCTGCATGCCTTGCTCGGCCAGTTGCCGGCGGTGGTGGTGGAAGACCTCGAATTGCAACGCAAGAAGATTGGCGACACCGACCTCAATGGCCGGATCCGTATGACCCTTTACCTGTCGAGGTCGTGATGAATACCAAGCGCGTGACAGGGTGGCTGGCGTTCTTCGGCGTGGCGGCGGCGCTGGCGTGGTTGCCGGAGTATTTCTCGCCGAGCGAAGACGCCGATTCCAACGAAGTGGCCGTCGCCACGCCGGGGAAAACCCGTGGCGCGCTGCCGGCGAGCAACGCCAAGGCCAAGGACGTACCGATCAAGGACCTGAGCCCGACCGGCGATCTGTTCGCCGCGAAATCCTGGAAAGCCGCGCCGACCCTGGCCACGGTCACCGAACAAGCGATCAACCCGGCCACAGTGGTGCAAGCCCCGAGCCTGCCACCGGTGCCGTTTCAATTCGTCGGCCGGCTGCATGACCGCAGCGACCTGCAAGTGTTTTTGCAGAACGGCGAAAAGATCTACGTCGTGCGCAACGGGGATGTGATCGACGACACCTGGAAGATCACCGGCATTTCCGATCTGGAATTGAGCCTGGTTTACCTGCCTTTGCATTTGTCGCAGACCTTGTCTGTGGGGAGTACGCAATGAACCGTTCCCGTTTGCTGATGAGCCTGGGCCTGTGCGCCGGGCTGGCCGCGTGCAGTACTGCGCAGGTGGCCAACAAGGAAGCCGCCGACCTGATTGAACAGGGTCAGTACGAGGCGGGGCTGGCCCGGATCGAGGAAGGTCTGCGTGAGAATCCTCGCGACACCGAACTGCACCTGCTGCTCAACAGCGGCCGCGCCAAAGCAATCACGGCATTGCTGACGGCCGGCGACACCGACCGCTCGCGGCGCGACTTCACTTCGGCGCGCACCGCTTACATGCGCGTGCTGACCATCGAGCCGAACAACCGCCGCGCCCAGGATGCCCTGAAACAGCTGGAATACCTGCGCACCATGGACGAGAAACTCGAACTGGCCCGTGGCGACCTGCGTCGCGGCGACATCTACGGCGCTGATCGCCAGGTCAAACAGATCCTCGAACTCGACCCGGCCAACGCAGGCGCGCTGGAGCTGCAAGGCAACATTCGCCTGGTGCAGAGCCGCAACGTGATTGCCTACCCGCAACTGCGCACTAAGCTCGATCGCCCGGTGACCCTGGAATTTCGCGACGCCAACCTGAAGACTATTTTCGAGGTGCTGTCGCAAGTCGCCGGGCTGAATTTCATCTTCGACAAAGACCTGCGCCCGGACATGAAAGCGACGATTTTCGTGCGTGACGTGCGCATCGAAGACGCCGTGACCCTGCTGCTGCAACAGAACCAGTTGCACCAGAAAGTGGTGAACGAAAACACCTTGCTGATCTACCCGGATTCGCCGCAGAAAGTGAAGGATTACCAGGAACTGGTGATGCGCACGTTCTATCTGACCAGCATCGACGCCAACACCGCGCTGAACATGGTGAAAACCATGCTCAAGACCCGCGACGTGTTCGTCGATGAGCGCCTCAACACCCTGACCATGCGCGACACCGAAGACGCGATCCGCATGGCGGAAAAGCTCCTGCAATCGCAAGACCAGTCCAACCCGGAAGTGGTGCTCGAAGTCGAGGTGATGGAAGTCGCCACTCAGCGCATTCTCGACCTCGGTCTGCAATGGCCGAGCACCTTCGGTGTGGTCAACTCCGATGGTTCGCCGGTCACCCTGCTGGGCCAACTCAAGGGCATCAACTCCGACCGCATCTCGATCGGGCCATCGCCGCAGGCCAAGATCAACGCGCAGGACAACGACATCAACACCCTAGCCAGCCCGGTGATTCGCGTCAGCAACCGTGAGCAGGCGCGCATCCACATCGGCCAGCGCGTGCCGATCATCAGCGCGACCTCGGTGCCGTCGACACAGGGGCCGGTGATCACCGAAAGCGTGACGTACCTGGATGTCGGTCTGAAGCTCGAAGTGACCCCCACCGTGCACCTGAACAACGAAGTGGCGATCAAGATTGCCCTGGAAGTGAGTAACGCCACGCCGCTGGAACCGACCCGTCAGGGCACGATCCCGGTGCAGGTCGATACCCGCAACGCGCAGACCTCGCTGCGTCTGCACGACGGCGAAACGCAGATCCTCGCCGGGTTGGTGCGCAACGATCACGGCGCCACCGGCAACAAGATTCCTGGGCTCGGTGACATTCCCGGGCTGGGCCGCTTGTTCGGCAGCAACAAAGACACCATCGGCAAATCGGAACTGGTGCTGTCGATCACCCCACGGATCGTGCGCAACCTGCCATACCAGAGCCCGTCGGACATGGAGTTCTCCACCGGCACCGAAACCAGCATGCACATCCAGGCACCGGATCGTTCGCAGAGTTACGTGATGCCATCGCCTGCCGCGCAGCCGCGTGCAGTCGGTGAATCGGCCGTGGCCACCACCCGCGTCACCGTTGAGAAGCCTTGATCATGAACGCCTCCCAACGCGGTTTCACCCTGATCGAAGTCGTGGTGACGCTGGCCCTGATCGGCCTGCTGGCGAGCATGGCCGCGCCCCTGACCGAAACCCTGGTGCGGCGTGGCAAGGAGCAGGAATTGCGCAACGCGCTGTACCAGATTCGCGATGGCATCGACGCCTATAAACGCGCGTTCGATGCCGGCTACATCGAGAAGTCGCTGAACAGCAGCGGCTACCCGCCGAACCTGAAAGTGCTGGTCGAGGGCGTGCGCGATGTGCGCAGCGCGAAGGGCGCCAAGTTCTATTTTTTACGCCGCATCCCGCGCGATCCGCTGGTGCCGGCCAAACGTGACGATGAAGGGGGTTGGGGCGTACGCGCCTACAACAGTTCGGCTCAGAACCCGCGCGATGGCGAAGACGTGTTCGACGTCTACTCCCACGCCCGGGGCAAGGGCCTCAACGGTGTCGCTTACCGCGAGTGGTGAACCTCATGCGCCGGGAAAAAGGTTTTACCTTGCTGGAGCTGATGGTGGTGATGGCGATCATCGCCACGCTGATGACCATCGCGCTGCCGCGCTACTTCAACAGCCTTGAAGCGTCGAAGGAAACCACGTTGCGCCAGAGCCTGTCGGCGATGCGTGAGGCGCTGGATCACTTTTACGGCGACACCGGCCGCTACCCCGATTCCATTGAACAACTGATCGAACAACGTTACTTGCGCAGCGCACCACTGGACCCAATCACCGAACGCAAAGACCAGTGGGTGCTGATCGCGCCACCGGACGGCGTCGCCGGTGGCGTGGCCGACATCAAAAGCGGTGCTACCGGGAGGGCGCGTGATGGCAGCCAGTATGCCGAGTGGTAACCGCGCGCAGCAGGGTGGCTTCACCTACTTGGGCGTGCTGTTCCTGATAGTGGTGATGGGCATGGGCCTGGCCAGTGCTGGCGAGTTGTGGTCGACCGCCTCGCGCCGTGACCGGGAGCGCCAGTTGCTCTGGGTCGGTACTCAATACGCACAGGCGTTGCGCAGCTACTACCGCAGTTCGCCGGGGCTGGCGCAGTACCCGAAAGAACTGGTGGACCTGCTCGACGATCAGCGTTTTCCCGAGGCCAAACATCACTTGCGTCAGCTCTATCCGGACCCGATCGGTCAGGGTGAATGGGCGCTGCAACGCGGTTTCGACGGACGCATCACTGGCCTCAACAGCCCGTCGATCGAGCTGCCATTGAAGCAGGCGGACTTCCCGACGCAGTGGTCGGATTTCGAAGGCATGCAGCGTTATTCGGACTGGCAGTTTGTTGCCGAAAAGGCCTTCCTTGAGGGCACCAATGGCCCGGCGAAAGGCCAGTCGAATCTGCCGCAGGCGTTGCAGCCATGACTCGCCAATGGTGGTGCGCGCTGGCCCTCGCCGTTGCGGCGTGCTGCGCCAATGCCGGTGAAGAAGACGAAATGATGGGCTTTATCGTCGACGACACGATCTCGCACATCGGCCACGACTTTTACTACTCGTTCAGTGAACGCCTGCGCGACACCAGCCCGATGGATTTCAACCTGGTAGTGCGCGAGCGTCCCGACGCGCGCTGGGGCAGCCTGGTGACCGTGGAATATCAGCAACGCCTGGTGTATCGGCGCTTCCTGCCGCCGAACACCGTGGAACTGAAGGACGAGGCCTACGCGGCCGCCGACTGGGTTCGACGCCAGGTTGTCCAGCGCAAGCTGGAGGCTCTGTTGCAGGACACCACCGACCTTGAGAAGGACGAACTATGAACAGCACAACGTTCTCACGGCGCAGCGGATTCTGGATCTCGGGGTTGTTGATCGGGCTCGCCAGCGCCGCGGCTGTCCAGGCCACTGAACTGGTCTACACGCCGGTCAACCCGTCGTTTGGCGGCAATCCGCTCAACGGCACTTGGTTGCTCAACAACGCCCAGGCGCAAAACGATCACGACGATCCGGACCTGAAAAGCCGTTCGAGCGTGGCCGGCACTTCGGCGCTGGAGCGCTTCACCAGTCAATTGCAATCGCGGCTGCTAGGGCAGTTGCTGGACAACATCTCCACTGGCAACACGGGGAGCCTGTCCACCGACTCTTTTATCGTCAACGTCATCGACGACTCCGGGGCACTGAGCATTGAAGTGACCGATCGAGCGACCGGTGAGGTTTCGGAAATTCAGGTGAACGGCCTCAACCCATGACGGGCTGACGGTTCCGGGGAGTGATGGACATGAAAAAAATAATCGCGCTAGGGCTGATGTTGGCGACATTACAAGGGTGCAGTCTGCGTGAGCCGATGCCGGCCGAGCAGGACACCGAAACCCCGACCCTGACTCCAAGGGCCTCGACTTATTACGACTTGCTGAAGATGCCGCGCCCCAAGGGGCGGCTGATGGCGGTGGTGTACGGCTTCCGTGATCAGACCGGGCAGTACAAGCCGACGCCAGCGAGTTCGTTTTCCACCAGCGTGACCCAGGGCGCGGCGTCGATGTTGATGGACGCGATGCAGGCCAGTGGCTGGTTTGTGGTGTTGGAGCGGGAAGGTCTGCAGAACCTGTTGACCGAGCGCAAGATCATTCGCGCGTCGCAGAAGAAGCCGAATACGCCGGTGAATATTCAGGGTGAGCTGCCACCGTTGCAGGCGGCGAACATGATGCTCGAGGGCGGGATCATCGCTTATGACACGAATGTGCGTAGCGGTGGGGAAGGGGCACGGTATTTGGGGATCGATTTGCAGCGTGAGTATCGGGTGGATCAGGTGACGGTGAATTTGCGTGCGGTGGATGTGCGCAGCGGGCAGGTGTTGGCGAATGTGATGACCAGCAAGACGATTTATTCGGTGGCGCGCAGTGCCGGGATTTTCAAGTTTATCGAGTTCAAGAAGTTGCTTGAGGCTGAGGTTGGGTATACGACGAATGAGCCGGCGCAGTTGTGTGTGTTGTCGGCGATTGAGGCGGCGGTGGGGCATATGGTGGCGCAGGGGATTGAGCGGCGGTTGTGGCAGGTCGCGGGGGACGCTTCTACGCCTGGGCAGGATGATGTGTTGAATCGGTATTTGAGTCAGAACAAGGTTGATCCGGATGCCGAGTGAACGTGGCGGCCTTCGGGCCGACCAGGTTCTTGCAGAGGTTGGCGGGGCTGATGATATTGAGAAAGTCGCCAAAACCTGTGGGAGCTGGCTTGCCAGCGATGGCGGCCTTATAGCCGACCAATCTCTGGCAGATGTACCCAGTTTCAACTGTGGGAGCGAGCCTGCTCGCGAAGGCTTTTTGTCAGGCGGTGGGGTTCTTTCTGATTGAGTACATATCCGTTTCTGCGGTAATGGCTGCTTAGGGTTCCGCCCTTACGGCGGGTCACTTTTTCCAGACGCCGAAAAAGTAACCAAAAAGGCTTGCTCCTGCGTGCGGCCCGCTCGCTGGGGCTCGGGGTTCCTTCGCTGCGGGATCGATCCGGGCGCAGCGCCTACGGTTTGCTTCGCTGCACCTCCTCTCGCTGTGTTTGGCTGCGCCAAACGGTCGCTGCGCTCCCACGCCCGGATCAATCCCTCCACTCAGCCTTCCGACGTCGCCCGTGGATCAAGATCAAGAGCTGCAGCCGAGCTAACGCTCATCCTGTTGAGTGGTGAGGAGCACAGCGTGCTCGGCTTTTGATCTTCGTAGGAGCTGGCTTGCTCGCGAAGGCGGCCTTACAGCCGACCAATCTCTTGCTGACAGAGCGCGATTCAATTGTAGGAGTGAGCCTGCTCGCGATAGCTATCTCTCAGACTCAGTTGCCATTGCGGATGTACCCAAATCCTTGTGGGAGCTGGCTTGCCAGCGATGGCGATCTACGAGCCGACCAATTCCCGCCGGTTGCACACATTCACTGTAGGAGCTGCCGAAGGCTGCGATCTTTTGACTCTGATTTTTTAAGATGAATATCAAGATCAAGATCAAAAGATCGCAGCCTGCGGCAGCTCCTACACATGCGTATTTCAATTCGGGATGTTTAAAGGATGTTTCGTTTTTGCAGAACCTTCCCACAAGGTTTTCAGGTTGTCCGTCGGACGTCCGGTCACTAGCCTGTGTTCGTCGCTGCCAATTCAGTGACCGGGCGTGGAAACCCGAGTAACTACAGAGCGCACTAGCGCCATTCATAACGTATCCTTGCGCACCTTCACTGTGTGCACTTTGTTATGGCGGCTGTGCGTGGGAGACCTTGTGTCTGCCGGGTTGCCTCTGTCCCGGGTTTCCAACCTGCGTACAGCTGCCACCTATTCGCTTGGAAACCGAATGGGGGACCAGCTATAACCGTCATACAGGGTAAATAATCATGAAAAAACCAACACCCAACCCCCCAGAACCAGACACCAACACCACATCCCCCTACGCCTCCGTCGACAGCAAAAAACTCCACGAAGCCGCCGACCGCGCCCTCGATTTCTACCTCAAGCCCACCGCCCACATCATGTCCAGCGCCAACGAGCCGGAACCCATGTACCTCGCCAACCCCAGGTACAACACCGAATCCCTGCTCGCGAACGCCAGCGAAACCCTCGGCTCGGCCAGCGAAATGCTCATCAACTTCGCCGCTTCGCTGGAAAACTCACAGCGCAAAACCGCACTGGGCATCGCTCAAGTCGTCATGCTGGGCGAACTCGCCGTCAATCAAGCGCTGGATCACGTCGAGTTGAAGGATGGCTGATTGATCGTTCCCACGCTCTGCGTGGGAATGCAGCCCTTGACGCTCTGCGTCAAATTCGCGAGTTGGAACGCGGAGCGTCCCGAGAGGCATTCCCACGCAGAGCGTGGGAACGATCAAAAGCGTAATGCCGATTTTGGCTACTCTACTGCTTCCTGACGGCTAACTATTTTTTGAGGAGCGTATGGACCTTTCACCACCACTCGAAATCGACAGCGCAGCCTATGCAGAATTCTCAGTTCTGTGGGAAATGGGTTCTTTTGATAACCAGCGATTGGGACAAGCCTTCTACAACCATTTTCGCCTCCATCGGTTAAACGATCAGGTTTTGTTACAGGGACTTTACGAGGCTGACGGCAAGAAGGCTCGAGCTGCAATAAATCGCATATTTCATCTCAATTAACTGAGTACTGAGATACAAAAAAAACCGTACTTCCACGGGAAGCACGGTTTCTTGTGTTGAGACGAGGAAGCGATCTTAACCGGGGTCGCGTCGAGGGTACTCCTGACGCGCATGCAAGATGCTCACAATCTCAATGTGGTCCGCCACTTGATAAACGACGAGATAGTTCGGGCTTACGACAATCTCTCGAGTGCCGGGAGAGCGGCCTTTGCGATACAGGTGTGGATGCCAACAAAGCGCAGATGTAGTTTTTACGACGGACTTGTGAAGTGCAGTCGCCGCTACAAAATTTCGCTCGCCAATGTACTTAAGGATTTTCGAGAGTTCGACCCTGGCCTTGGGTCGCCACTTAATCTGCATCAGCGCTTTTGCGCATTGATTCCATCAAGGCATTTATTTCCTCCATCACCTGCTCATGGGGAATACTCGGACGCGGATCATCGAGAGAGGCCTGTACTTCGGCCCGAAACCAACGGTCATAACTTGCAGCCTGCTCCTCGGGATCAAGATCCGAAACAACCGGGCACAGTGGGTCGATCAAAGACGGGTCGATCATGGAACCTCCGGGTTTGGTGCCTCGAAGTCTATTCGTTAACGGTATCGATGTCGTCGCTGTCTGGATGAATTGCATGTAGGCCAAGCTCCATGAGGATCAAGTTGTCCCGGCAAATCCTAGAGCCTGTACTTCCGACGGCCAACCGCCAGAACTTGTCAGAAAACTCCCCGAATTTCTGAAAACGTTCCGTTTTCCGTAGGACGCAACTCAAGCGTCAGCGCAAAAAAAGCCGCGACCCTCAGCAGGTCGCGGTTTTCCAACACCCAACCCCTACTGCTGCAAAACCGTCGCCTGGTTAGCCGACCCGAACTGCTGAATATTCGCCGTCTGCGTAACCCCACTCTGATCCACATTGGCAATGTTCCCCGTCCCGCCCTGGGTCACATACGCCACGTTCATCGTATCCGCCTGTTTCACAGTGATCTGGTTATCACTGCCATACAACTGCGCGGTATACGCCTGGTTCCCCGACCCCGATTGATCAAATTCGGCGCTGTTCCCCGTTCCATTCGAAGAGCCCTGCACCAGGTTGCCGGTCCCGCGCTGATCCGAGATCAAAATGTTGTCGCTGCCATTCTGATCAAAATAAAGCTCGTTATACGACTCGGCCTGACTGACCGTGGTCTTGTTGCCGGTCCCGGTCTGATGCGTGGTCATCACATGCCCAACCCCATCCTGAGTGAAGCTGGCGATGTTGCCATTGCCCGCCTGAGTCACTGTCGCGCGTTGGTTGCTGCCGAACTGCCCACCCGATTGCGGGCCTTTCCAGTTGCTGGCGTAGACCTTGTTTTCGTTGCCCACGGAGGTGGCGCTGAGCACGTGGCCCTCGCCGTTTTGGTAGGTGAAGTGCACGTTGCCGTTGCCGACTTGATACAGCGCCAGCGTCGAGTTGATCGATTCGAACTGGTCGGCGTAGATCGCGTTGCTGTTGCCGACCTGCGTCACGGCGGCGCTGTTGTTTTCGCCGAAGCTTTGGTCGACCACGGTTTCGTTGCTGTCGCCGTATTGGTTGATGGTGGCTTGGCTGGCCAGTTGCGAGTCTTGCCAGATTTCGGTGCCGTTGAGGTTGCCGAACTGGTTGATGGTGATGTTGCCGCCGGTGCCGTTGCGTTGGTCGCCGTAGGCGTAGTTGCTTTCGCCAGCCTGGTTGATGCCGATCTGGCCGCCGTTGTGGGTGACTTGTTCGGCGGTGCCGTAGTTGGCGGTGCCGTACTGGGTGATCACTGAGCTGTTGCCGACGCCTTCATAGAGTTGTTCGATGTTGGCTTCGTTGCTGTCGCCGTACTGGAAGGTTTTGCCTTCGCTGCCGTTTTGCGAATCCTGATAGACCAACGAGAAGTTGCCGGTGCCTTGCTGTTGTTGCAGCGCGCTGTTCGGTGAGCCGAAGCCCAGTGACTGGCTGGCGTGGGCGGTGTTGAAGGCGCCGACCTGTTGCTGGGTGATGGTGGCGTTGTCTTCGTAAAGTTGTTCAGCGTAGCCGGCGTTGTAGTCGCCGACCGCGTCCTGGGTGATCACGCTGCTGGCGTGGTCTTGCACGGCGGCGGCGTCGTTGCCCTGGCCCAGTTGGGTCTGGGTGGCGGTGCTGAACGGGGCCTGCGTCTGTTTCACATCCGCGATGTTGGCGGTACCGGCCTGGCTTTGGTTGGACAGGCTGTCGTCGGCCATGGCCTGGGCACTGATCATGACCAGGAGGGCGGCGGTGAGGGGCGTCAGTTTGAACATGATTGAACTCTCCGATGATTTGCAGTGCTTAGCGGTATTGCTTGACCGAAACGCTCATGCCGTTGCCCGACTGGGTCACGGCGCTTTGCAGCCCCGCGCCGGCCTGCTCGATGCTGGCGTCGTTGTTGTTGCCGTTTTGCGAAATCTGCGCGCGGTTGTGGTTGCCGTTCTGAGTGATCGAGGCGGCGTTGCCGGAACCGTTCTGGTTGATCAGCGCCATCAGGTCGCTGCCCTGTTGCAGGATGTACGCTTCCTGATTGCTGCCCGACTGCACGATCTGCCCAAGCAGCGACTGCCCGTTCTGTTGCAGCAGGGCGACGTTGGCCTGGCCGAGCTGGTCGATCAGGGCTTGCTGACCCACGGGTGGGGGCAGTTCGCCGAGGTCGCTGCTGGTCGGGGCCAGGTCGTCGTTGTCCATCAGGTCGTCGGCGCGCACGCCTGCACTGCTGCACAGCAGGAGCAGGCAAAGCAGGGCGGCGGTCGGCGTGTTCATGGCGAAAATCCCGGGTCATGAAAACTGGCCCACCGGCCCGGTCGCGATGACCGGGTGGTGGGGGCGGAGGGTTACTGCACGGTGACCGGGACGGTGCGCACGGTGCCAGGCGTCGTGCGGATCGTTGCGGTCGGGTTGGCCGACGGCACCACGGTGGTGTTGGTGACGGTCAGTCTCCAGCGACCGGTCAGTGGCACGGTCGTGGTGCCGAGGGTCACCAGGCCGGTCGGTGTGGTGACCTGCACGGTGACGGTGTTGCCGAGGATCACCGAGGACGTTCCCGAGAAGTCCCAGGTGAAGCGATTACCGGCCCGTGCGGTCACGGTGGCGGTGGTGACGGCGAAGTTCTCCGCTGGCGCTCTTGGCGACACCTGCACGGTGACCGTGGCCGGTGTCGACAGGGCGCCGAAGCTGTCCCGGGCGACGTAGGTAAAGGTCGTGGTGAAGGCGGTCAGGATGACGGCTGGTGGGGTGTAAGTGACCACGGTACCGTCGGTGGTGACGCTGCCGCGACCGAGCGCCGGCTGGGTGACACTGGCCACGGCCAGCGGCACGTTGCCTTCCGGATCGGTGTCGTTGGCCAGCACACTGATTGGCACGGTCAGGCCTGCCGTTGCGATGCTGTCGGCGACGGCGGTGGGCGCCTGGTTCGGGGCGACGGTGATGGTCACAGTGGCCGGATTGGCCGAGGCCAGCCCTTTGGCGTCCTGCGCTTTGTAGGTGAAGGTCGTGGTCAGTGGCGCGTTGACCACGGCGGGTGGGGTGTAGACCACGGCTGTGGTGCCACTGAGCACGACGGTGCCTTGGCCGGCTGCCGGTTGGGTCAATGCGGTGATGCTCAGCGGCGTGTTGCCGTCGGGATCGCTGTCGTTGGCCAGCAGGTTGACGGTCACCGGCACGCCGAAGCTGGTACTGCCGGTGTCGGCGTTGGCGATTGGCGCCTGGTTGGCGCCGGTGTCCGGTGCGGTGCCGACGACGACAACGGGCTCGGTGTCACTGCCGCCGGCGGCGGATTTCACCGTCACGGTGGCCGGTGGCTGAGTCAGGTCGGCGACGGTGATGCGCTGCAGGGTGCCGGTCTTCGACAGGCGTCCATAGCCTTGGGCAACCATGTCCGGAACCGCCACTTCATCGGTCGATGTCGCTTCGATCAGCAGGCTGTGATTGGCCCAGCTGTAACGCGCGGTCTGCACTTTCACCACGTCGGTGAGCTTGGCCGACACAGCGGTCGGACGCGTGGTCCCGGCCGGGTTGGTCGCAGTCACCACCACCACGGGCGGCACGGCACCGCTGCCCAGGCGTTGGCCGAAGAACAGCCCGGTGTTGTCACCGGTCAGGCTGGTCTGGCACGGCGTTGGTGGTGGGCCGGGGAGTAGCGCCACGGTTTCACGGAAACACAGGGTCGAGCTGCTGTCAGCCTTGGCGAACACTTCGGCACGCACCCCGGCCGAGGTGCGGCGATAGGTGGCGCGGTCGATGTCGACGTGAGTTTGCTGACGGCTGTCGAGCACCTTGCCGGCGACGGTGAACAGGTTGGTCTGAATCGTACCGGCGCCGGACGGCCCGACGATGCGTACGAAGTTGGTGTCGAACGGGCTGCCGGTCACCGCTTCGGTGAGGTTCGGGTCGCCGACGAAGGTTTCGACGCCGCCGGTATCGGGGTTCACTTCGGTGTACGGGCCGTTGATGCTGCGCAGGAACGGCCCTATGGCGCCGTTGAGGGTGCCGCTGAAGTCGCCCGGCGCACCGATGCCGATGTCCTTGGTGATATTGATCGCCCGGCGCCCGGGGGTGGTGACGTTAACCGTCTCCACACCATACGGGTGAGTGATGGTGTAGGTGCCGGCCACGGGGACGTTCACCCGGATGCGGATCCGCGCGAAGCTTTGTTGATCGCCATCCGTCGGGTTTTCCGAGGCAAACGCCGCTTCGATCCCGGCGACATAAGCGTCCATGCCAAAGCCGGCGCCGTTGTTGGGGATAGTGGTTTCGGCGAGAAACCAGAAGGCTTCCGGCGGCCAGTTGTCCGGGAACACCATCGGCAGGCTGTCGTCGTAGATGCCCGGTTCCGGCAGCAGGGTGCACATGTAGGCCGGTGGGGTGCTGGCCGCTACCCGCGAACTGGCGGCACGCGACTGACAGAGTTCCATCGACAGTTGATTGCTGTCCTGATACCACATCGGGAATTTCCCGGTGGCGAAGGTGTAGGGGCCGGGGTCGACGGCGGCGAGTTGCGCATAGGCACTGCCGGTCAGCGAGAGAGCGAGCCCGAGCGCGTTGAGCGCGAAGCGTGGCCACTTGTTCATGATGCCTCCTGATGCGGATCTGGGCATGTGAGCGTTCATTGCACGATGACCACTTCTTCGGTATCGCTGCCGCCGTTGGACGACGTCACGCGGACCTTGGCTGGCGGTATCGGCGAGATCCCGGTGGCCAGGGTTTTCACCGCGCCGTCGCCGCTCAGCGCACCAATCGCGGCGCCGCTGATGGAGGTTGCGGTGAGTACCGGTGGCGAGGTTTCGTCACTGGTCGAGGCCACCAACGTCAGTTGCCCGGAGCTGAGGCTGTACTCGGCGCGCTGGATCACTACCAGGTCGGTCAGTGTCATGGGCAGGGTGGTCGGCGTGCTGCTGGCGATGGCCAGGTGGTTGTCGGCGGTCACTTGCAGGACGCTCGGCAAGGTCGGGTTGGCCGACGATTGCGCGTACCAGGCGCCGGTGGAGTTGGCTTCGGTCATGTTCAGCACCGGTGTGGTGCTGGTCACGGCGACGGTGCCGGGCGCTGGCGGCGCCTGGACGAAAACGTCCTGCTGAGCGACCGGCGCGCTGGTCCCCGCTTTGCGCGAGTAAGTGCTGCGCTGTGTGATCATTGGCGTTGGCCGGACCACCGTCGACAATTTGCCGGAGACGGCGAATGCGGTGGTGCGCAGGTCCAGTCCGTTCGGGCCTTCAATACGCACGTAGTTGGTGTTGAACGGGCTACCGGTCACCGCTTCGGACAGGTTCGGGTCGCCGACGAATTGTTCGGCGGCGCCGGTGACCGGGTTGGTCTCGGTGTACGGGCCGTTGACGCTGCGCAGAAACGGGCCGATGTCACCCTTGAGCGCGCCGTCATAGGTTTTCGGCGTGCCGATGCCGATGTCGCGGGTCATGTTGATCGCGCGACGGCCGGGGGTGTCGATGTTGAACACGTCAACACCATACGGGTGGGTGATGACGTAGGTGCCGGCAGTGGGCACATCGACGCGAATGCGGATCCGCGCGAAGCTGACTTGATCACCTTCCACCGGTTCTTCGGCGGCGAACGCGGCTTCGACGGCGCTGACGTAGGTCAGGTCGATCCCGCGTGCGGCGTCGACAAGGTTGGTTTCGCCGGTGAACCAAAACGCTTCATCGGGAAAGTTGCTCGGGAAGACGATTGGCTGGGTGTCGTCGAACACGCCGGGGGTCGGCAGCAGGGAGCACATGTACGAAGGTGCGCCCGGTGTGCTTGGCACTCGCGAGCTGAGCGCTTTGGACAGGCACAGATCCAGAGTGCGACCGTGGGTGTCCTGATACCAGCTGGCGAAACCGCCGTTGGCCGCCGCATAAGGACCGGGGTCAACAGCAAACAAAGCGGCCTGAGCAATGCCCTGGGCCAAGGCGCTCACGACCAGGACGGTCGCGGTTTTGGACAGTAAAGGGTGCATGAGTTAATCCCTCTATCAAAGTACCTGCCCCTTGGGGATGGGTCAGTTGCACAGGGCCTGTACACCTTCCATGCCAAGGTGCGGTGGACGGGCGGGAGAGGGCCGGTTTAGAGGGTTTGGCGGGCGTTTTGGCGAAGTTTGTGGCCTGCGGGGAAAGGGCGTCATTCCCCAGAATCGGGGACGGTGGGGATGAACACTGAACATCTGTCGTACACCGACCCTTGTAGGAGTGAGCCTGCTCGCGATAGCGGTCTTCCTGTAGCAAAAATGTTGACTGACCCACCGCCATCGCGAGCAGGCTCACTCCTACAGGGTTCTTAGGTGAACACTAAATATGTGAACGACCGTAAATCCTGTGGGAGCTGGCTTGCCAGCGATGACGATGGATCAGTCGACATCCTCGGCACAGACAAACCGCCATCGCTGGCAAGCCAGCTCCCACAGGGTTTTTGGTGTTTGTGGGATCAGCGCAATCGGGTCGATATCCCCGCATCCGGGCAAACCCCCACCCGTGGGCTATAACCCTATAGGGACGTATCGGGAAGTCGCCGCCATGAATATGCAGTCGAAATCGCTTCCGGTTGAGGAGGGCACGCTACGGTTGGGTTCGCGCAAGCAACCGTTCAACCTGCTGCGCTGGTTTTCGCTGATCAGCATGGCGGTGATCGGCACCGTGGCCATCGCACTCGGGATGGTTTCAACGCGTTTCGTGATCGATGAAAGTGTGCAGCGCGATGCCTTGCTCACCGCGCAATTCATCCAGGCCATCGCGTCCGCCGAAGTGCGCCACGTGTCGATTCCCAATATCCGCACCATGGGCGAACTGCTCGATCCGCGTCAGGACAAGGACTTCCCCGATGTCGATCCGCAGGCCCGGGCAGGGGCGCGGGGGGAATTTCTCGATCACATCGAACACTTGCCGGACGTGATCCTCGCCAATATCTACGCGCCGGACCGGCTGGTGATCTGGTCAACCAATCCGGCGCTCGTCGGTACCAGCATTCATGCCGACGAAGACCTCGATCGCGCGTTCAATGAAAAGATTCCGGTGTCGGCCAGCTACCACGACGTTGACAAGGCCCGGGAGGAACAGAAGTTCATCATCCCGCCGGATTACATCTTCATCGAGAACTACATTCCGCTGTTCGACGCCGAGGGCAAGAACGTCACGGCGATGGTCGAGATCTACAAGGAACCCAAAGACCTGATCGCGCGCATAGAGCGCGGTTTGACCTTGATCTGGCTGGCCACCGCGCTCGGCGGCGGACTGATTTATCTGGGCCTGTACTGGATCGTGCGGCGCGCAGCGATTCTGCTCGCCGCCCAGCAAAAACAACTGATCGCCAATGAAACCTTTGTTGCCCTCGGCGAGATGTCCTCAGCGGTCGCGCACAGCTTGCGCAATCCGCTGGCGACCATCCGTTCCAGTGCCGAACTGGCACTGGAGTTCGACGCCGGCCCGGCTGAAAAGAACATCAAGGACATCATCGGCCAGGTCGACCGCATGTCGAAATGGGTACGCGAGTTGCTGCAATCGCTGCGTCCGCTCAACGATGACCCGGAACCGGTGAACCTTGTGGCGGCGTTGCACGAAAGCCTCGTCGCCTTCGAACAGCAGATCGCCAGGGCCGGCGTTACAGTGGTGTTTCATCCGCAGCACACACCGATGGTGCTCAGTCAGCCGGTGCAGTTGACGCAGATCCTCAACAGCCTGCTGGCCAATGCGCTGGAGGCGATGGACAAGGGCGGCACGTTGACCGTCAGCCTTGAGCCGAGCGGCGACCGTGGTGTATGCGTGGTGCTCAGCGACACCGGCAAAGGCATGAACGAGGAACAACGGACCATGGCGTTCCGGCCGTTTTTCACCACCAAATCGGGGGGCTTGGGCGTCGGCCTGGTGCTGGTCAAACGCATCATGGAGCGCTTCGGCGGCGGCGTGACCCTCGACAGCCGCGAAGGCGAGGGCACCACCGTGCGCCTGGCCTTCCAACGCGTCCCCTGATTTACACCTTCCCCCTGTGCATGATCGTTCCCACGCTCTGCGTGGGAATGCCTCAAGGGACGCTCCGCGTTCCAATGGGACGCAGAGCGTCCCGGGCTGCATTCCCACGCAGAGCGTGGGAACGAGCAAGAAGCCATGTTGACGACTGCTGCGCAGTCGAGCGGGAGCAAGCTCCCTCGCCACAAGAATTCATACGCTCGATAATTTTATGAACTTCCCCCCACCAATGGGTGTCAAGCCCCGGTCACCGGGGAGTGGGGGAACCCACAGCGTCCCCAAGCCCCTGTAACAACTGGAAATAAATTCTTGGCGCACTAGTTGCAAAACACCATCACCCCTTCCTTGATGAGGCGGCTGGTGATGGACAGAGCAACGCGTGACCTAAGCAATACCTTCCGGTTGACGCCACTGAGCGTCTTTCTGATGTTGACCCTCGGCACCATGACCGTGGTTCAGGCGAGCCCGATTGATGATGAACGCCAGCCCGAAACGTCCGATCCGTCGGCGTACTACGACGAGCCGGCGGACGAGCCGACCGCCCTCAACGCCATCCTGACCATGCCCGAGGCCAACGAAGACTCCTTCGATTTGCCCGACGGGGTCAAAGGCACGCGAGACTCGACCCGCACGGAAAACGTTCTGCCGCCCACCGTGCAGACCAGTTTCAACTACCCCACCAACGGCAAACCCAGCCCGCTTTATGGCGCACAGCCGTTCAGCCAGCAGTTGCTGCTGTTCGAGGAATTCGGCCCGGAAAAACTCGACCCGACCACCCCGGCCGCACCGTTGCCCTTTCCGCCGGCCGCGATCGGCCCGGCACCCGCGCAGGACCCGAACAACATCGCCCGCAGCGCACCACCCGGCACGGCGCTCGATGCGTTCTTGCGCCAACCGGGGCTGACGCCGTTCCCCAGCCAGTTCTCCAACGTTGTCGACCGCAATCCGTGGCAGGCGCAGATCGAAGTGTTCCTCAACCGCCACATCGGCTCCTCCGCTGAAGGACGGCCGCCAGGAAAAGGCTGGTCGCACCAGCGCTGGAACGAGTTCTACCCGCAAGTCGCCTACAAAACCGTGCAGACCGGCGCGCGCCTCAACGGCGGCCTGCGTGACAGTCGGCAAATGCACGGCTATGCCCTGGGCGAGTTCGGCCCCGGCGGTCTGTACCACAACGTCGCCGGCGTACCGGCGACCGATGGCACCGCCAAAGGCGTCGACCCGCGCTTCCACCCGAACATGCCGGTGCAGAACCACAATTCGGTATGGACCTTCGACGGCACGCTGCCGCCGAAACTGTTGATGGTGCGCTACGGCCAACCGGTGATGATGCGCCACTACAACGGCTTGCCGATCGACCCGTCGGCCAACCGTGGTTTCGGCCTGCACACCATCAGCACCCACGAGCACAACGGCCACGCGCCGGCGGAAAGTGACGGCTATGCCAACGCGTTTTTCTTCCCCGGCCAGTACTACGATTATCGCTGGCCGATCCAGCTCGCCGGTTACGACAGCATCAACACCAAGGCGGAAGACCCGCGCGCGGCGTTCCCCTGTGCGCCGGGCGAGACCCTGTGGGTCAACGATCTGGCCCCGGCGAAGAAGACCTGTAATAACGGCACCATCAAGATCCGGGGCGACTGGCGCGAAACCATGAGTACCCACTGGTTCCACGACCACATGCTCGATTTCACCGCGCAGAATGTCTACAAGGGCAACGCGGCGATGATGAACTACTACAGCGCGCTGGATCGCGGCAACGAGTCGGTCAACGACGGTGTCAACCTGCGCTTCCCCAGCGGCAGTGCCTTGCCGTGGGGTAACCGCGACTACGACATCAACCTGGTGTTCGCCGACAAGGCCTGGGATCAGGAAGGTCAGTTGTGGTTCAACCCGTTCAACACCGACGGCTTCATCGGCGATCAGGTGCTGGTCAACTGGCAGTGGAAACCGACCCTCGACGTGCGCGCACGCAGCTATCGCTTCCGCATTCTCAATGGCTCGGTGTCGCGCTATTTCAAACTGGCGCTGGTGCGGGAAATCAAAGGCAGTGGCGGAGAGTTCCAAGGGCCGAAAAACTCGGGTCTGACGTACAGCCGCGTGCCGTTCCACATGATCGCCAACGACGGCAACATTATGGAACACAGCGTGCCGTTCGACGGCAGCATGGACCTCGACGCCGACGGCGATAAACAGAACCACAACGCGATCCTGCCGACCCAAGGCATCGCCGAGCGCTTCGACATCATCGTCAACTTCTCGAAAAACGGCATCAAGCCTGGCGACAAGCTGTTCTTCCTCAACCTGCAGGCGCAGGACGACGGCAAAGGCCCGAAAGAAATGATCCCGCTGGCGGATGTGCTCTCGGAGAAATACCTGCCGGTGATCAAGCAAACCAGCAAGGGCCCGCAGTGGGACAAGGGCGATCCGGCGGTGGGCAAGGTTTTGCAACTCAACGTCAAGGCCTACACCGGCCAGGATCTGGCGATGAACCCGGCAGCCTACGAACCGGCCAAACCCGGCAAGGCTGAAGGGCTGGTGATGATCCCGCTGAAGATCCATCGCGACAACGCTGCCGATAAGGCGCTGCTGGCCAAGGCTCGCCACCGTACCTTCACCTTTGGCCGCGCCGATGGCACCGATGAAGCGCCGTGGACGGTCAAGACCGATGGTGGTTTTGGCTACCACATGGACCCACGTCGCCTGAACGCCTCGACCCAGTTGTCCAGCGGCCCGACCGATGCCGGCGTCACCGGATTCGGTACTCTGGAAGTCTGGAACATCAAGGCCGGCGGCAAGGGCTGGAGCCATCCGGTGCATGTGCACTTCGAAGAAGGGATCATCCTCAGTCGCGGCGGCAAGGCACCACCGGAATGGGAGAAATGGGCGCGCAAGGACGTCTACCGGATCGGTTCCGAAGCCGATGGCCTGGACAACGTCGAAATGGCGATCAACTTTCGCGAGTTCGCCGGGACGTACATGGAGCACTGTCACAACACCCAGCACGAAGACAACTCGATGCTGCTGCGTTGGGACCTTGAAAAACCCGGGCAACTGCAGTTGATGCCGACGCCTCTGCCGAGCTGGGACGGCGTGCGCTACGTCAACTCCGCCGCGCTGCCAACCTTCCGCAATGGCGACGGTTACGGCCCGCAAGTGGTGGTCAAGCCATGAACCGCCGCCACGGTGACAGCCAACCGCTGCATACCCCGCGCTCCCGGGCGCTGGGCATGCACCTGGTGCTGGTGCTGGTGGCCTGCGTGCTCGGCAGCCGCGTGCTGCTCGCGCACCAGGCCAGCGTTGACGCAACGGCAGCGACCAGCGAATCCGCCACCCCGTGGGGAGGCGACTATTTCCCCAACACCTTGCTGACTGATCAGGACGGTCGGCAGGTGCATTTTTTCGATGACCTGATCAAAGACAAAGTGGTGGTGATCAATTTCATCTTCACGTCCTGCAGCGACTCTTGCCCACTGGAAACCGCGCGCTTGCGTCAGGTGCAGAAACTCCTCGGTGATCGGGTCGGCCAGGACATCTTTTTCTACTCGATCAGCATCGACCCGCTCAGCGACACCCCCGAAGTGCTCAAGGCCTATGCGCAGCGCTTCAAGGTCGGCCCCGGCTGGAAGTTTCTCACTGGCGAATTCGAAGACGTCACCGACCTGCGCAAGAAGCTCGGGCTGTTCATCGAAGGCGTCGACAACGGCCGCAGCAAGGATCACAACCTCAGCCTGATCGTCGGCAACCAGACCACCGGGCGCTGGATGAAAGCCTCGCCCTTCGAGAATCCGTGGATCCTCGCCGATCAATTGGCCAACACTCTGCAGAACTGGAAACAGCCGAGCATCGAAGAAAGTTACGCCGACGCCCCGGACATTCGCCCGCCGAGCAATGGCGAAGAACTGTTCCGCACCCGCTGCGCCTCGTGCCACAGCCTCGGCCCCATGGATGGCCAGGGCCTTGGCATGCGCAGCATCGGTCCGGACCTGATCGGAGTGACCCGCAACCGTGATCCGCAGTGGCTGAATCGCTGGATTCGCGAACCGGATCGCCTGCTCGCGGAAAAAGACCCGACTGCCCTGCAACTCTACGAACAGTTCGAGCGAATTCCGATGCCCAACCTGCGCCTCGACGAGGCATCTGCGCAGTCGATCATCGACTTCCTCAGCGACGAAACCGAGCGCCAGCAACCGTCCGCCAATGCCATGGCCGACGGTGCATTGACGCCAGTAAAACCGGACCATGCAGCCGCGACGGTGAGTCAGATGCGGTAGCGGCGAAATAGCATCATTGAACCGTGTGTCGCGGTCAGAGCCACCTACACTGATGGCTGTAACTGGCTCGATACAAAACCTCCAGGGCACTCCCATGCAGCGACTGGAAATACAAAAAACCTCCGCGCCGGACACGCCGGCGGCAATGGGCAAGAGCTGGCGCGAACAGTTCAATCTGCTGCGCTGGTTCTCGCTCGCGAGCTTTTTGATCATCGCCGTCGTGGCGGTGGGGCTGGGGTACATCTCGACGCGTTTTGTGGTGACCGAAAGTGTCGAGCGCGACGCCTTGCTGACCGCGCAATTCGTTCAGGCCATTGGCTCGGCGGAAATACGCCACGCAGGCATCACCCCGGCACGCACCATGGGCGAAATGCTCGATCCACGCCAGGACGACAACTTTCCCGATGTCGATCCCGTTGCCCATGCAGCGGCGCGCGCGGAGTTTCTCGACCATATCGAACACCTGCCAGACATTCTTCTGGCCACGGTGTATGCGTTGGATCGCACGGTAATCTGGTCGACCAATCCCGAGCTGATCGGAGTCAAATTCGAGGATGACGACGAACTCGACGAATCGTTCGAGATGAAAGTCGCGGTGTCCTCCAGTTATCACAAGATCGACGATGAGAAACCCGAGCAGCAGTTGTTGCGCGAACCGAAGTATCTGTTCATCGAGAACTACATCCCGATGTTCAACGCCGACAAAAGCAAAGTCGTGGCCATGGTCGAGATCTACAAGGAACCGGCGGATCTGGTCGACCGCATCGACCGTGGATTTGCCTCGATCTGGGCCGCCACGTGTTTCGGCGGTGCGGCGATCTTTCTGGCGTTGTTCTGGATCGTCCGCCGCGCGGCGAAACTGCTGCAGAGCCAACAGCAACAGTTGATCAGCAATGAGACCTTTGTCGCCCTCGGCGAGATGTCCTCGGCGGTGGCGCACAGCCTGCGCAATCCGCTGGCGACCATTCGTTCCAGCGCCGAACTGGCCCAGGAAATCGCCAGCCCGGGCGCGCAACGCAACATTGGCGACATCATCAGCCAGGTCGATCGCATGTCGCGCTGGGTGCGCGAATTGCTGGTGTCGCTGCGGCCGATGAATGACGACGGCGAGGCGGTTGACCTGCTGATGGCGGTCGAGGACACCTTTGGCGCCTTCGAGGCGCTGATCAAACGCAGCAACGTCGAAGTGCGATTCACTCCGCAAAACTGCGCGCCGGTCGTCAGTCAAAAGGTGTTGCTCACGCAAATCCTCAATAGCCTGTTTGCCAACGCCCTGGAAGCCATGCCCAAGGGCGGTGTGCTCAGCGTCGAATTCGAATCGCCGCAGCCCGACAGTGTGCGCCTGACCGTGAGCGACACCGGCAAGGGCATGAGTGCGCAGCAGCAACTGTTGGTGTTCAAACCGTTTTTCACCACCAAACAGGGCGGCCTCGGGGTTGGCCTGGCGTTGGTCAAACGCATCATGGAGCGTTTCGAAGGTTCGGTCGTGCTGACCAGCCGCGAGCAGGAAGGAACCCGCGTCAGTCTCAACTTCAAAGTGGCAACGGGAGGGGAATATGGAACACAGCATTCTGCTGGTCGAGGATGACGAACTGCTGGCCGAGAATATTCAGACCTACCTGGAGCGCAAGGACTTCGAGGTGACTGTCTGCCATTCGGCTGAAGATGCGCTGGAGCAATTGAACAGCTTCATGCCCGACATCGTGCTGACCGACAACTCGCTGCCGGGCATGAGTGGGCATGACCTGATCCAGAAGCTGCGCATCAGCGCGCCAGATCTGAAAGTGATCATGATGACCGGCTACGGCAACGTCGAAGATGCCGTGGTGGCGATGAAGGAGGGCGCCTTTCACTACGTCACCAAACCGGTCGCGTTGCCGGAACTCAAACTGCTGCTGGACAAGGCTCTGGCCACCGAACGGATGGAGCGCACGCTGTCGTTCTACCAGGACCGCGAGGCGCAGAAATCCGGGGTGCAGGCGCTGATTGGCGACTCGGCACCGATGCAGTATCTGAAGAACACCATCGGGCAGTTGCTCGACGCCGAGCGGCGCATGGCCAACACCGATCTGCCGCCGGTTTTAGTCGAAGGCGAGACCGGCACCGGCAAGGAACTGGTAGCTCGCGCCCTGCATTTCGATGGGCCGCGTAGCAAGGGGCCGTTTATTGAATTCAACTGCGCGTCGATTCCGTCGAATCTGGTGGAGTCGGAGCTGTTCGGACATGAGAAGGGCGCGTTCACTGATGCCAAGGACCGTCGCGTCGGTCTGGTGGAAGCGGCAGATGGCGGCACACTGTTTCTCGATGAGGTCGGCGAGATGGATCTGCTTTTGCAGGCCAAGCTTTTGAAGCTTCTGGAAGACCGGACAATTCGCCGGGTCGGCTCGGTGAAGGAGCGCAAGGTCAATCTGCGGGTGATCAGCGCGACCAACTGCAACCTTGAGCAAATGGTGCAACAGGGCAAATTTCGCCGTGACCTGTTTTTCAGGTTACGGATCATATCGATCAAAGTGCCGCGCCTGTACGCCCGGGGCGACGATATCTTGCTGCTGGCGCGGCACTTCCTCGCCAGCCACGGCAAACGCTACGGCAAACCGAATCTGCATTTCAGCCAGCAGGCCGAGGAGTTGCTGCTCAGTTATACCTGGCCGGGCAATGTGCGCGAACTGCGCAACATGCTTGAGCAGACCGTGCTGCTGGCACCGAGCGACACGATTGCTGCGCATCAATTGAACGTGTGCATGAGCCTGGTCGACGAACCGCCGCTGCATATTCATGAAGTGCCGATGCACTACGAACCTCGACCGGCGAGCAACACCGAATCGATGAACCTGCCGGAAGTCGAACGCGACATGGTGCGCAAGATGCTCGATAAGACCGACTGGAACGTCACCAAATCAGCGCGCCTGCTGGGCCTGAGCCGCGACATGCTGCGTTATCGCATCGAAAAACTCGGCCTCGCCCGCCCGGATAAACGGCAGTGGTAAAAGTGGTGACCGCCTGCACCCAAAACCCTGTGGGAGCGGGCTTGCCCGCGATGAGGTAGTGTCAGTCACCAGATAGATCGGCTGACAGGACGCCATCGCGGGCAAGCCCGCTCCCACAGGGTTTTGTGGCGTCTGGTTAATACTTGGTAATCAGGATCAATGCTGCTGCCGGCTCAGACACTCCAGCAAACAACCCGGATCCAGCACCTCGTCATTCACGTAAATCCCGCGCTCGGCATCGTACGTGCGAATAAACACCCGCACCGTCGCATCCGCCACGGTGGGCAATTGCGAGTCGTAGAACACGTGATCATCCGGAATCACCACAAAATCCTGCGGCGCCGTGTCCTCGTAAGGCTTCGGCGGCGTTGCGTTCAAGGAATACGGAGCAGGGTGAGCAAAGGGCTGGTTGGGCCCGTAGTAAACAAAATTGCTGTCCAGCGCTTGCGCCTGATTGGCAGCGAGCAGACAGCCGGTCAACAACAGCCGATCGAGCATTTGCATGGCGGCACCTGCGAGTGCGGTTTTCCCCAAGGCTATTAACTATAGCTGCCCGCCATTCAAACAATCAGATATGTAGGAGCTGCCGCAGGCTGCGATCTTTTGATCTTGACCTTTAAAAACAAGATCAAAAGATCGCAGCCTGCGGCAGCTCCTACACGAATTGGCTTACAAGTTTGCAACAACCGTAATTGCCGGGCTGATCTAGACTCGGATCCGCTCAATCACGAGCATCGTCCGGAGTGCGCCATGGAAGTGCCGAACAATAAAACCGCCATCGAGAGCAATCGACAGGCGTGGAACGATTCCGCCCGCCATCATCAGGATTCGCCTGACTGGCAGGCCTTGTTGAACGACGTTGCGCAGGCAGAATTCTCTTGCCTCGACGACACGTTGCGCGGCTTGCTGGAGCAAGTCGGGGTTGATGGCAAAGACGTGATCCAGTTGGGCTGCAACAACGGGCGCGAAAGCCTGTCGCTGTTCGCCCTCGGTGCGCGCGGGGTTGTCGGTGTTGATCAATCGGTGGCGTTCCTTGAGCAGGCCCGTGAACTGAACCGCCGCTCAGCGCACAACGCCGAATTCATCGAAGCCGATATCCATCATCTGCCTGCATCGCTGCAGAATCGCTTCGACGTGGCGCTGATCACCATTGGTGTTCTCAACTGGATGCCGGACATCGGCGAGTTTTTCCGCCATGTCGCCGCGACCCTCAAGCCGGGCGGAAAACTGGTGATTTATGAAACCCATCCGTTTCTGGAAATGGTTGATCCGGATGCGGAAGATCCTTATCGCCTCGCCAGTTCGTACTTCCGCGCTGAACCGTTTGTGCAGGAGGAACCGATTGTCTATGTCGGCAAGGTTGAACAGCAGGCAGCGAAGTCGTACTGGTTTGTGCACACGCTGGGGGCGATTTTCAGCGGTGCTATCGGGGCAGGGCTGAGCATTGCGCATTTCAAGGAATACGCGCATTCGAATCGGGAAGAGGTGTATGACCAGTATCTGAATCAAGAGGCGCAGATGCCGATGTGTTTTACCCTGGTCGCCACTAAGGCCTGAATGCCTTATCGCGCCGACTGGCCTCATCGCTGGCAAGCCAGCTCCCACAGTTTTAGTGTCGTACAAATAATACTGAGTACAACTCAAAACCCTAAGGGGGTTGGCAAGCCAGCTCCCACAGTTTTAGTGTCGTACAAGCAATACTGAGTACAACTCAACCCCTGTGGGAGCTGGCTTGCCAGCGATGGCGGCCGAATAGTCGCCATCCCTTTCAAGGATTTATCAAGCCTGCGCCGCCGCACTCACCACCGGCCGCCCCGGTTTACGCAGTGGGTCAAGACGTGAGCCCTCGTAGCGGCTTTCACGGAAGAATTTCCAGCGACCGAACAGGCAATAAACGTGAGTGACCCGCCCCTGTTCGTGGTAGCCCATGCGGATGTGCAGCTTCAGCGCCGGAATGTTGTGGGTCTCGCAGACATCCACCACCTTGTTGCAGCCCTGAGCCGCCATGGCTTCCCACAGCGCGACCTGCACGTCCACCGACAGACTGCTGCCGAAATAGGCGCGGGTCATTTCGCCACCAAACTCAAAGAATTCGCCAGGCTTCACCGGGAAGGTGCAGCCGTAATAGTGACGGTCGTGATAGTCGCGAATGCTGCCCCAGATAAACGCCACCGCGTGGCCGTCAGCGTCGAGGTACATGTGCCCGGTGTGACCCTCGGCGGCCAGTTCCGCCATGGTCTCCACGCGATCACCGAAATGCTTGCCGAACGCCCCGGCATTCTGAGGCGTGATGTCGACTCTGCGCAGGCCAGCGTAAGGCCGCAGCTTGTGCGGCGGCACCGGGCTGACCAGGTCGCGCTCCATCCACAGCAGTTCCCAATGGAAGAACACGTAGCGTTTCCACAACGTGCCGAAGGTGCGACCGAGGCCTTTCTGGCGGATGCGTTCTTGTAGTTTTTCGATGACACTCATGATGCCCTCCGTGGCCGCAGCCCGGGTGTTGTGGATGGTGCTTTTGTGGGTATAGATCACCTTTGCGAGTACATTTCAAAGTGCCATCTTTGAAAGTATTGCAAGGTATGTAAGTCAATCGAGTGCCGCAGCACCGCGTAGAAAATCCTTGTTCAATTCGGCGTAGGAAACCCGTGGAATACCCGCCAGTCGCTGCTCTAGCACGCGGTTCAGGGATTCGTCGGGGTTGAGGTAAGCGTCACCAAAATCGTCGCCAAGCTGAGTCGGATGAGCGACGATTTCCAGCACACCGTCGGTCGGCGCGAAGTCGTTGCGCAAGTCGATCGGCGTGCACACATAGTCAGCGGTCACACCGGCCAGAACCTGCAAACGCCAATTGAGCAAACCTTTGAACAGCCGTTTCGCCAGGTTGAGGTTTTGCCCCAGATTGCGCGCCAGCCGAATCGGTACGCCCTGATGCGCTGCGAAGCGGGCGACGATTTCGCCGATCGGCCAGATGTTATGCACGTGCTGATGCGAATCGATATGGCTCGGGCGCACGCCATGGTCGACACAACGCTGCCACTGCGCCTGCAACTCTTCACGCACCGCGTCACGATCCTCACGGCTGAGCCACAGACTGTGGCGCGGCAGGCTGAGGTCGAACACACCATGGCTGTCGCAGAACGTTCGGCGCAACAGGATGGCCCGGCTTAACGGGCGCCCGTAAGTCAGGTTGAAGTGCAATCCGACCCGGCCTTCCAGCACAGGGTGCCGGGCCATGGCACACGCCGCTTCAAACGCCGGCATGTTGGCCATCGCCGTGGCAGAACTGATGACCCCGGCCTGAAATGCAGCGAAGATCACCGCGTTTTCATTCGGGCTGAGACCGAAATCGTCAGCGTTGACTATGACTTGGCGAGGCATGTTCGCCCTCCGTGGTGATCGCGACAGGTTTCAGTGTGGGTTTCGCAAGCTCTGCGCGCCGCGCCCGCCAGCCTTGCACGCGCGGCTTGAGTCGATGCCACAGTCGCAAGCCCAGACCGAGGACGAGGCCACTCGGCCGCCAGGAGTAAAAGCTCCAGCGCCAGTGCTCCAGTTGTCCGGTCATGCGTTCATGCAGTTGATGGCTGGAGTTTTCCAGGCTGACCCGCGAGGCATCGATCCAGTGCCAGTGCTCGTCCAGCCCCCAGCGAATCCATTCCTCCAGCAACACCCGGCCGCTGCCCAGGTCGGCGTATTGCGGCAGGAAGGCGAGGTTGTAATCGTAGAGTCGACTCTGTTCGAGCAGACCGAGCCGATAGCTGATGCACCGCCCGTTCAGCTCCAGCGTCACCAGCCGCACCAGGCCTTGGCCGGCGAGGGCGGTGAAGGCGCGCTCGATCAGGAGTCGACTGCGTTCGCTGGCAAAAATCCCGACGCCTTCGTCACCTTTCCAGCTCACTGCTTCGACTTCACTGATCGCCTGCAACAGGGGCCCCATGGTGACTGCATCCGGAATGATCCGCCGCACCTCGGCGCCACACGCGGCAATCCGTTTACGCGCCCGGCGCAGTTTGTAGCGTGGATCGCCGGAGACTTCCTGATGATCCGCCTCGCTGATCAGATGTACCGGCACCCGACAACTCAGGCGCCGCTCAGCGGTGGAGCTGCGCGTCATCCATTCGGTCAGCACACTTTCCTCACCGGCAGGCTCGGACACTTCATTGAGCTGCAGCTGCGCGTGGGGCACACGTTGGCGGATCAACGACAGCGCCTGGCGCATACCTTCGCTGTCCAGTAGCGACAGCAGCGCGAGGCGATCCGCCAGCGGATAACCCAAGTGGTGCAGCACCCGGAACGGCACGCCGAAAAAGCGCTCGCGACTCGCCACCAGCGGCAGGCACAGACGCAATTCATCCGTCTCCCAACCCAGCAGGATGTGCAGACGCTCACCCTCACCGAGTGCCTGCTCGGCCGCACACAACCAACCGAGGTTGTTGAACGGCGTGTGATCCGTCACCCGCAGGCGCAGCGCTTCATACGCTGCTGCCGGGAAATCGGCGGCGCACAGTGAAGTGCACCATTCGAATCGCGTCGCCATAGGCTCAGGCCGCCGTAGCTGTTACAGGTGGACGGGAAGGTTTGCGCAAGGCATCCAGACGCGAGCCGCTGTAGCGGGTTTCGCGATAGAAGCGCCAGCGGTTGAACAGGGTGTAGACGTTCATGATCCGCCCCTGTTCGGTATAGCCCATGCGCAGGTGCAGCTTGAGCGCCGGGATGTTGTGGAACTCGCAGACATCCACGACTTTGTCACAGCCTTGCGCGGCCATGGCTTTCCACAGCTCCAGTTGCAGATCCACCGACAGCTCAGAGCCCCAATAGGCACGGGTCAGTTCACCGCCAAACTCGAAGAACTCGCCGGGTTTCACCGGGAACAGGCAGCCGTAGTAATGGCGGTCGAAATAGTCCCGCGCACTGCCCCAGATAAACGCCACGGCATCGCCCTGATCGTCCAGGTGCATGTGCCCGGTGTGGCCCTCGTTGGCCAGTTCCGCCATGGTGCCGACCCGGTCGCCGAAGTAACGGGCGAAGGCGCTCGCGTTGTCTGCAGTGATCTTCACCACCCGCAACGGCGGGTAGGGCTTGAGGCTGTGCGGCGGCACCGGGCTGACCAGATCGCGCTCCATCCACAGCAGCTCCTGGTGGGAAAAGATGTAGTGCTTCCAGGCCTTTTTGACGGTGGCAGACAGTCCTTTCTGCTTGATGTGTTCGCTGAGTTTGCTGACGATGCCCATTGTGCGTACTCCGGAGTTCCGGCAAGGCGAACGACTGTGGCGAGGGGCTCTGTGGCGAGGGGATTCATCCCCGATGGGCTGCGCAGCAGTCGTCGCTTTTAGCCTGTAAATGCGGGGCCGCTTCGCAGCCCATCGGGGATAAATCCCCTCGCCACAAAAACTCCCTACCCACAAATCTTTGTTCGCCTTACATGTTCTGATAATCGGAATTGGCTTCATGACGCGATCCAGCTCAGTGCAAACAGGGTTTCCCCCGGCAAATCGAAGCTGACGCGCCCATCGCGGCAGGCAAACGGTGCGTCGCGACTGCGGTTGTCGGCGCCGAAATAGCGCAGGGCGCCATTGTTCAGCGGGCACTTGGCGCCGCTCAGATCAATACGCTGCAAACGCGTGCCTTTGTTCACCCCGAGCAACCCGCGTTGCTCGTCACCGGCCATCGCCAGCACATCGACTTCAAACGCATCGTTCTCCAGCCACAGCACCTTATGCAGCCAGTGCTGCGCGATGAACTGCTGAGCCAGGCCCACCGGTTTCAACTCGAAACGATCATCGCCGAGTACCCGCAACATGCCCTTGGGGTACTGCGGCTCATCGGCGGCCTGGAACCAGTTGAGCATGGTCAGCAAGCCGTCCTGCGAAGCGTTGATCACCACCGACGCCCACCACAGCGAGGTGTAATGGGTTTCCTGATCGTAGGGGCTGAGGCTGGACCCGCTGGACAGGTTGGTCTGATCCAGCAACAGCGCTTTACGCGGCTGGCCTTGGCCATCGAGGCCAACCAATTCGGCGGCGCGACGCACGCTGTCGCGGTAGACGCGAGTGGCGAGCAGATCGCGGATCATCCATTCGTGCCAGGCCAGCGCATCTACCTGATCGGCGGACTCGTTGAGCAAACGCCGCGCCCAGTCGATGCCGCGCTTGTCCGCCGCGTTATTGGCGAACGGCCCGTTGACCAGGCGCGAACTGGCCGGCATGGCGATGCGCACGCCAGCCTTGGCATTCGTCGGGTCGCTGCGCACCTGGCGGGCCATGCTGGTGAAAATCGCCTGATACTGCGCGTAGCTCGAATAGTTGAGGTTCGGCTCGTCGGCGAAACCGATGTAGTGGGTGCCTTTGCCGCCCAGTGCTCGTGTGCTGGCGAGCCACGCATCGAGGCCGCTGTTGCTTTGCACATCGGCGCGTAAATCGGCCTGACGCTGACTGCCGGCGAGCAGGGTGATGTCCTGTTTGATGCCGAAACGATCCTGATAAACCTGACGGAACGCGTCTTCGAACTGCGGGTTCTTCGCCGTCACATCAACAAAACTGTAGTAACTCGCCGCCGTCGGTTTCAGCGCATCGAGCTCCGCATGACTGGCTGCTGGCGGCATCACGTAGGGCAGGGCGATGCCCAGATCCGGCGTGCGCCCGAGGACTTTGTCGTGCAGGGTCAAACGGATCTGCCCGGCGTCTTCGCGCAGCGGTTTGAGTTGCTGCGGGTTCTGGGCGAACAGATTGGCTGTGCCATCAAGCCAGAACGCCGCTTTACCGCTGCCCTGCAAACGCAGGCGCCAGACTTGTTCCTGGGCGCTGACCGGCAGTGCGAGCTGATCGAACTGCCAATAGGCGCGATAGGGTTTCAGTGTCAGTGTCAGCGCTTGCCCGTCACCCACGCGCTGCGCCTGCAACGCACTGACACCGCCATGAAACTTGCCGGCCAGCACCGCGTGTTCGCCGGGCGCGACTTTGAAATACAACGTGTCGCCGTTCTGCGTCTGCGCGCTGAAATGCACTTTGGCCGGGGCGAACAGGGCGACCGTGCGCTCGTCATGTTCGATGCGATAGTTGCGAAAGCTGTAGCCGGGAATCTCCAGTCGATAACTGGCTGCGCCGGGCAGCAATGGCCAGCTCTGACTGCCACGGGTTTCGCTGGCCTTGATAAACCGATCGCCCTGCAATTTGCCCTGGCCGTCGAGCAGGTACAGATGCTCTTCGTTGGCATCCGCCTGCCACGCTGGCGTCCAGCGCACGGTCAGCGTGTCCGGGCGATCGCTTTGCAGATACAGGCTGCCGTCACGGATCTCGCCCCAACGCATCGACGCTGCAAACGCGTCCAGCGACAGGCTGAGACCGAGCAGCAGGGCCAGGCCTTTCATGCGGCTTTCCTTTGCAGAATCTGCAGCATGGGCAGGACATCGCGCGGCAGGATGATCAGGGTTTGCCAGAACGGCACGCCGCTCAAACGGCAGTAAAGCACCAGCATCGCCACGGTCACCGAAAGATAGGCAATCGACGAAGCCGCCGCCGCGCCAACAATGCCATAGGCCGGAATCAGCACCAGGTTCAGCGCCAGATTGAGCAGGGCGCCCAGGCCCATCAGCAGCGACACCGTGCCGGGACGATTCTTGCCGAGCAAGTCGAGGCGCAGAATGCTCGCGTAGCAAAGGCCCAACAGCCCCGGCAGCAAAGCGAGCAACGCCGGATACGCCGGTTGGTAAGCGACGCCGAACAGGGTGACGATCAGCCATTCGCCGATCACCGCCATGGTCAGGCAAGCGCCGAGCATCACCGTCGCGGTCAGGCGCAACGCCAACGGAGTGACTTTATCCATGCCTTCGTCCTGCTGCAGCAGGCGTTTCATCAATGGCGTGGTCACCGCTTCCGGGACGATCAGCAGCAGTTCGGCGGCAGCGCTGGCCATGGCGTAATGACCGAGCGCGGTGCTGCCCAGCAGGGCGCCGATGAACAGATAATCCGAGCGCAGAATCACTTGCTGGAACAGCAGGTCCGGATGGCTGCGGGCGCTGTAGCGCAGCAGTTCTTTCTGGCTGGCGCGGTCCCATTGCAGTTGCAACGGTTGTGCGCGTTTGAGCCAGACCCAACCGACCAGCACCACCAGGCTAATCCCGGCCAGCCAACTGATCAGCGCCGCTTCGAGGGCGGCGCTTTGCCACATCCAGAACAAGGCGAGAAACAGCAGCAGTGGTGCCAGCGATTCGACCAGACGCAAGGCATTGAACGCCACCACGCCGCCCGACGCGTTGTGCAAGGTCAGCAGACCGCTTTTCAAAACCGTCAGCGGCACTGCCAGCAGCAACAACCAGGCGAGCAACCCGAGCTGCACCGTCACATCCAGTTCAGCACCAAACTCGCGCACCAACGCTACCACCAGCAAGGTCAGCAACGCGGCGAGCAAACAGCCGAACACCAACACCTGACTGAGCAGCAGCCCCATCGGTCGCTGCTTGGCCGCTTGATAACCCACCGCCGAATTCAGCCCGCCACTGGTGGCCGCGCTGATCAGATCCGGCAGCGTGCTGAGCAGCGCAAACAGTCCGCGCTCACTCGGCCCGAGTATCCGCGCCAGCAACACGTTGCGCAGCAAACGCAGGGCGATCATCGCCAGTTTGGTGCCCATGCTCAGCGCCAGATGCTTGAGGTAGTTGCCTCGGCTCATGGCCGCGCCCCGCGAAAGATCCGCCACGACAGCAGTTCCGGATTGCGCGCGGTGCGCTGGCTGACGCCGAAACGCGGCAAGTTCAGCGGATCGCCTTCACCGCGATAAATCCCCGTGCCGGTGCCCAGCGCAAACGGATAGTCATGGCTGGCGATCTGTTGGCGCACGCGTTCATCGTTGTCGCCGTTGGGGTAGCAATACACCGGCAACGGCCGATTGCAGCCGTTGTGCAGGGCATCGCGGCTGCGGCTGATTTCTTCGTCCAGACGTACATCGTCCAGACCGGTGAGGATCGCATGACTGGCGCCGTGCGGGCCGAAACGCACCAGCCCGGAAGCCTCCAGTGCGCGCACTTGATGCCAGTCCAGCGCCTGCGGTTGCGACTCTTGCGGGCATTCGTCGGTCAGGCGTTCAAGCTCCTGCGGATCAAGGGTCTTCAGGCCTTGCAGATAATGCAGCAGCGCCAGGCTGCGGCGCTCGACATCAATGTCATCGACCAGCACCGGCAAGGGGTGATGCATGGCATGCAGGCATTCGATCAGGTGCATGCGCGCCTTGTCGCCGTGGCTGCCCCACAGGGTTTCGCCGAGGCTTTCCCACCAGAAGCGCTGACGGCTGCCGATGAAGTCGGTGGAGAGAAAAATGCTCGCCGGCACCTGATGTTTCTGCAGCAGCGGATAGGCGTTGACCGCGTTGTCGCGCCAGCCGTCATCGAAGGTCAGCGCCACCCGTGGGCGCTCGGTGCGCAGCGAGTTGGGCTGGAGGATTTCCATCAGCGGCACGCAATCGAAATGCCGACGCAGCCACACCAGCAAATGCTCGAACGCTTTCGGCCCCACACACAGCTCGTTGCGGTGCGGCAGGTCGGCGGCGCGGTCGTTCGACAGCACGCGGTGCAGCATCAGAATCACCCCGGCGCCGTGCAACTGGTTGCGGCCCACGGACGAGTTGAGATAGAGCCAGCCACTGGTGCGTTTTATCAGTTGTTTGATCGCCATGGCTTCGGTCCTCTTAACGGTTCTGTTCAGGATTCCACTGGGCATATCGCTGACCGCGCAGGAACTGCCACAGGCCAAGACTCATCCCGGCGAGGGTGACCAGCAGAAACGCGGCGAGGCGGAACGGTTTGGGCAAGCGGTGTTGCGAATCCAGCAAACCGGCAATCGCCACGGCATAGCCGAACAGTTGCGCGATCAGTGCCAGGCGATAAAAGCCGTGGTCATCCCACAGCCAGAAATTGCTCAGCAACAGCGGCAGCAGGAGGATCGGCGCGAGACGACGGATCAGCTTGTGGCTGATCAACGCAATCGAATACAGACCATATTTCAGCGGATTGAGCAGTTCGCGGCGCTGCGCGAGGCTTTGCAGGCCGCCGACGGTGACGCGTTGACGACGGCGGAATTGTTTGTCCGCTTCATCCACACCGTGATCGATTACCTGTGCCTCAGGCACATAGACGATGCGCTTGTGTGCCACTGGTGCGCAGGTGCTGATAAAGAAATCGTCATTCACTTCGGCCGGCACGTTCTGGAACAACTCGCGGCGCAGGGCGAGCAGGGCGCCGTCGGCGGAGACCATGCAACCGGTGCGATTCTCGACCCGGCGCAACCAGCCTTCGTAATGCCGATACAGACTGTCGCCGACGCTTAATCCACCGCCGGTAACCGGAATCACCATGTGCCCGGCACAACCGCCGACGTTGGGGTCATTCAGCGGTGCGAGCAGATGACCGAGGGTCTCGCGTGACCATTGGTTGTCGGCGTCGGTGAACACCAGTATGTCGCCGGTGCTCACGGCCACGCCGGCATTCAGCGTGGCGGCTTTGCCCTGGCGCGGCAGGTCGAGGACGGTGATGCGCGGGTCGACGACTTTGTGCGCGCAAGCCACGGTGTCATCGGTCGAGCCGTCGCTGGCGAGAATGATCTGCAACGTCGCCGGCTGATAATCCTGCGCCAGCAACGTGCGCAACTTGTGCTCGATGTGCCGCGCCTCGTTATGCGCGGCGATCACGATGCTGATGTTCAGCGGCGGTGCCGGCGTGTGGCGCCAGGCCGGAAAAAGCGGCGCCAACAGTGTCAGCAGCAGTGGATAGCCGACATAGGCGTACACCGGCAGCAACAGGCACATCCAGAAAATGAATTCAGCCACGGGCAGGCCTCCTGGCGTTCCAATGACACAGACTGAGAATGAACGCAGCGCCGGCCAGGTGCAGACGCACCCAGTGCAGGCCCCACAGTTGCAGGGTCAGGCCGATATTGTGGTGCTTGGCGCTCTGCCGCAGGCTGAGGATCAGGCCCGGAATCAGGGTCAGGATCACCATGATTGCGGCGTGATGCGGGAAACCGTCGAGCAGCGCCGAGATCGCCAGAAAATCGAGTACCCAAACGGCAATCGACAGCATCGGAAAACGCAGCAGGCGCAGGCTGAAACCGTGGGTGCGCAGCAATTGCAGATGACTGCCCTGACGCCACAGCTCCTTGCCCATCCATTCACGCCAGTTCATTTCGTAACCCCAGTGCAGGGCGACGTTGTTGTTGACCGACAACAGGATGGCGCCGTTTTCACGCAGGCGCAGGGTGAACTCCTTGTCCTCGCCGGTGCGCAGGGTTTCGTTGAACCCGCCGACCTTGTCGAACCACGTCCGGCGCATCAACAGGTTGGCGCTGGGCAGCCAGTCGACCACATGCGAGGCCTGCGAAGACACGCGCAAGGTGCGCCGTTGCCACGCGGTGGCATACCACGGCGCCTCGGCCGGGGTGTGCAGATCGAGACCAAACACGTCGGCCTGCGCGCTGGCCTCCAGATCGAACAGCGGCGTCAGCCAGTCTTCCGGCATCTCGATGTCGGCGTCGATGAACGCCAGCCATTCACCGGTGGCGATGGCCGTACCGCGATTGCGCAGGGCGCCGATCAACAGCCCCGGCAGGCTCAAGACCTGTGCACCGAACTGCCGGGCAATGTGCGGGCCGTCGTCGCTGGAACCGTTGTCGACCACGATCAGTTCGCACTCGATATTGGCCGCGTGCGCGGCTTTTTGCGCGGCCAGCAGCGTGCGGCCAATATGCCGGGCTTCGTTGAACATCGGGATGACGATACTGATCCGGCTCATGCGCGGGCCTCCGTCAGGGGCGCCTGCTCGGCTTTCAGACGCAGGACGCTGGTCAGCGCGAGCATGATCCACACGTACTTCTGGTTCGGCGCGCTGAGGAACATCAAAAACAGCGTCAGCGAGAGAAAACTCACACCCAGGTGGGTCATCAAGTCGGCTTGTTGCCAGTCACGCCGCAGCATCCACGCGGTGCGCGCGCGAATCAGGTTGTACAAGCCGAGGCCGAGCATGCCGACGAACATCAGCCCGGCGGGAATCCCCAGTTCACTGAAGATTTCCAGGTAAGTGTTGTGAGCGCGGCGGTAGAGATCGCCGATCTTGCGGTTGGCGGAGAACGCCTTGGCGTAACCGGTGGTGGCGTAGTGCAGCGGGAAGGTGCCGGGGCCGGAGCCGAGCAGCGGGTTCTCGCGGATCATCTGACTACCGACCACGATGTACGAGGCGCGCCGGCCGAGAGATTCGTCGTTGTGACCCTTGGCGCCGGCACTCAACACGCTCAGCGACTGAATCCGCGCGATGTAGCCGGCGGGCATCGCATAGATCGCCAGCGGAATCACGATCGCCGCGCCGAGCATGGCAAAACCCAGATGCCGCGGCCGAATTCGCGTCAGTTGCGTGCGGTAATGCCAGCAGCCGATCAACAGACTGAGGGCGATCACCACCAGCCCCGAACGCGATTCGGTCTTGGTCATGCCGCCCAGCAACAGCAGGCAGCAACCGCCCCAGAACAAGCGGTGCAGCAGATTCGGGCTGCGGATCACCAACAGCAGGCCCAGCGGAATGGCGAAAGCGATCAGCATGGCAAAGGCGTTGGGGTCTTCGAGCAGACCGGCGGCGCGGCCCTGGTCCTGGAACTTGGTCGAGAACATCGCCATCGCACAGGTGGCGCTGACGGCGAGGGTCACCAGTCGGGCGAACAGGTCGAGGTTCAGCTCACGGCCGATCAGCAGGGTGATGACAAAAAGGATCAGGCCAACGCTGAGTTCGCGCAGATGCCCCAGCGACATGCCCATGTCATCGGTGTTGAGCAGGCTGAGGAAGTACAGAACCATGAACCAGATCAGGTAACGCCAGATGTTGCTGCGCAGGCGTTCGGAGGGAATCTGGTGCAGCGCCAGTTGCAGCATCAGGATCACCGCCAGCGAAGCGCCGATCAGTTTGCTGCCCGACAGCGAGCTGTCCTTGAAGAAACCCTCGAACGGCACCAGCGCGGCAATCCCGAGCAGGCCCCAGGTCGGTTTGCGATACAGCACCGCGAAACCCACCAGGCCCAGCACCGCTCCCGGCGCCAGATACGGATAAGGGCTGGCCAGCAAAGCGATGCAGACCAGACCGAGCAAACTGACGATCGAGAGCGGGAAAATCATGCGCGTGCCTCCCGTGCCGTGCGGATGTACAGCTGCGACCAGCGTTCGGCGAGGGCCTTGAGGTCGTAGCGATCCTGTTGCGTGCGTTTCGCGTTGTCGCGCAGTTGCCGCGCCAGCTTCGGCTCAGTCAACAGCGTGTCGAGCTGGCGGGCGAGGGCGGTGCTGTCGGCGGGTTCGGCGAGCAAGCCGTTGTGCCGGTGTTCCAGCACATCGGGAATCCCACCGACGCCGAAAGCGACCACCGGCACACCGGCCTGCATCGCCTCGAGCAAAATCATCGGCGTGCCCTCGGTGCGCGAACTGATCACCAACGCATCAAGGCGCTGCCACCACGGTTGCATGACGGTCTGGTAGCCCGGCAGGCGAATCCGTTGCTGCAAACCGGCGCTGTCGATGCGCGCCTGCAACGCCTCGCGCTCCGGGCCGTCGCCGAGCATCACCGCATCCAGTTGCGGATGCTGATGACACAGCGGGATCAGCGCATCGAGAAACAGATCCGGGCCTTTCTCACTGCTCAACCGGCCGACATAACCGGCGAGCCAGCGCTGCCGATCGGCGTCATGAATCATTTGCCCATGGGCGGCGGGCAAGCCGTTGGGGATCACCTGCAACTTCTCCGCCCGTACGCTGGCCTGACGGTGCAACACGGCGATGCTTTCCGCCACGCAGACCACCCGATCCACCGACGCGGTGCGGCACAGTTGCAGACTGAGCCAGGTGTAGAACTTCTGCTTGCGACTGCGTGGCGTGAAACCGTGCTGGGTGATCACCAGCGGCAGGCGCAACAGGGTTGCGCCGACCCAGCCGAACAGCAGGCCTTTGAAATTGTGCGTATTGATCAGCGGCCGCTCGCTTTGCCGTTGGCGCAAGTGCCGCAGCAATTCGCCCAGTCCGGCGCAGCCACGGCAGTCCACCCCGGCCTGACGAAAGCGCGCGATCAGTTCTGGCGGCGCGTCGAGAAACAGCACCTGATGCTGCCCCGGCGTCGCCAGACAATGATCCAGCAACATCCGCTCGGCCCCATAGAAACCGCCGCTGCTGAGCAAATGAATGATCGGCAGCGCGGCGTTCGGGGACGGTGCGGTGTTCAATTGCGCACCCAGTGCAGGAAGCTTGGAACGGTCCAGTTCTTGTGCGGATTGCTCGGCAGCGTGTTCTGGTCGTTGATCACCAACAGCACCGGTACGCCCAGCTCGTGGCTGATTTGCGCCGGGTGTTTGAAGCGGTGATCGAAGAACTCACGCACGTAGACCAGGGCAATCGCCAGCAACAGACCGGTGAACAAGCCGAACGGAATGATCAGGCCCGGTTTCGGGAACGCGGCTTCGGTTGGTTCGAACGGCGGGCTCAGCACCCGGGCGTTGGACAGATCGTCGTTCAGCGCGCCGGTGGTGCTGCTTTCGGCAAAGCGCTGGGCGTAGGTCGAGAACGCGGCGTGCAGCGCATCGATTTCGGTGTCCATCTGCCGCAGCTTGCTCTGGGTCTGCTGCAACTCGTGGATACGGTTCTTGAACTCGGCGATGCGTGCGGTTTTCTGGTCGATCACTTGCTTGACCACCGCCAGATCGTTGGTGCGTTCCTGAATGCGGTTGCTCACCACTTTGAGGAATTGCTGACGGGTGCGGGCGATCTGCTCGCGGGTCAGCAGCATCGGTTCACTGCCGGGCTGGAATACCGCCAGGTCATTCATGTAGCGGCTGACCTGAGTGGTCAGTTGCTCGCCCATCTGTTTGATTTCGCGGTCTTCGAACGCCACGTTGTCGACGGTGGTGGTGAAGGTGTAGGGGAAGGTGTAGTCGTTGAGCTTGTTATTGCTGGCGGCGGCCAGCGCAGTTTTCAGGTATTCCAGCCAGCGCTGGCTCTGCAACAGGCGATCCTGGTACAGGTTCAGGGCTTGCTCTTCGGTGTTGATCGCGTTGAGACGGAAGGTGATTTCTTCCTTCGGATCCGACGAGCCGACACTTTCCAGCAGCGCCTGACGGTTGCCTTCCAGGCCATCGAGTCGCACTTGATACAGATGCTTCTTCGACTCGTAGAAGGATTGCGGCAGGTCGATCGATTGCAGCGCCTGACGGCTGAACAGGTAGTTCTGCAGCAGCGCCGCAACGAACGTCGTGCCTTGGTGCGGGTCGGGGAAGCTGTAGACGATCGAGATCACGTTGGAACCCGGCAGGGTCTCGATTTTCAGCTTGTCGATGGCCTCTTGTGTCAATGCATCAAGTGCAGTGTCACGCACTGGGTCGGTTTCCAGCCCGAGCATGTTGCGCACCGGGTTGATCACGTACTGGCGCAGCGGCGAACTGACATAGCGTTTGAACGGCTCGGCCACCAGTTTGCTGAAAATGCCCGGCGAAGGCGTGTATTCACCCTTGTCGCGCAGTTCGCTTATGGTCTGGCGGATCAGCGCCGGGGAACGGAGGATATTGCTCTCGGTTTCCATGTCCGCCAGCGACGGCGGGATGAAGGTGGCGTTGTCCACCGTGAGTGACGTGGTGGCGTCACCCTGGGAGAGTTTTTTCGACTGCACGATCACCTGCGCGGTGATATCGAAGCTCTGTTTGAGCACCAGCGGCAGCAGCAGGGCGATGACTGCAAAGATCAGGAAGACCCGTTTCACCAGTTGCTTGTTGGCGAAGAAGATCCTGAAGAACTCATGCAGGTAGTTTTCCTTTGGATTCATGTCGGTCACCTGAGAGTCAGTTGTTGTTGCTGTCTTTGTTGTCGACGCGGTAGCCGAAGCTGAACCCGACGCCCTGGAACAACACCACGTCAGCCAATTGCCGGGCCAGTTCGCCGGCGCTGGCCAGTTTGGTTTTCGGTACGTAAAGCATGTCGTCCGGTTGCAGATAGGCGATCTGCGAGGCATCACCCGACAGCGCTTTCTCGACGTCGTAACGCACCGCCTGCACCTGATTGCCGTTGCGCCGCATGATCACCACCGAATCCAGCCGCGCCTTGACGTTGGTGCCACGGGCCAGGGTCAACGCTTCAAGCACCGACACCGGCCGGCGGATCGGGTAGGAACCCGGTTGGCCGACTTCACCCAGCACGTAGATCTCGTTGCCGGCGGTAGATTTGAGCAACACGTCGACGGTCATGCGGCCGGGCAGTTGCGCGTATTTCTTGTTGAGGAAGGTTTCCAGTTGATTGACGGTCATGCCTTGCAGCGGCACCGCGCCGATCTCCGGGAAGCTCGCGTAACCGTCGGTGCCGACGGTGATTTCGCGGCTCATGCCGGTGGCCGGATGGTTCAGCGCGCTTTTCAGGTTCTGCTCATTGGTCAGCGGGCTGATGATCTGCACGGTCAACTGATTGCGGTTGGGCTGGAACAGCTGTTTGCGCTGATAGGCGCGCTGGATTTCCTGACGCGCTTCTTCGCTGGTCAGCCCGGCGATTTTCACCGAGGTGTTGGCGCCCGGCAGTTCGATGGTGCCGTCCGGCAGCACCAGTTGGTTGCCGTTGAGCTGGCTGGCGGCGGTGAAGTTCAGGCCGATCTGGTCACCCGACTGCACGCGATACGCGTCTGAGCCACTGGTGCTGATATGGAAGATCACGTCGAGCACATCCTGCGGGCGCAGGGTCTGCTCGATCTTCGGCATGTCGGTGGCCTGGGCGTTGGCCGGGGTGGCGGTGAGGATATTCACCGGCATGTTCTGGGTTTCGGAGTTGCTTGAGCAGCCTGCAAGCGGCAGCATCAGCAGCACAAGAATCTTGGCGTTCATGGCGTCATCCCTCGCGTTCGCTTACAGGTTTTTATAAAGCCATTTCGGCATGTAGTACTTGCGCCGGTTGAACACGCTGCCGACCACTTTGGCCCCGGCCTGAGTCAGCCGTTGCACGGCGGCCTGGGCGACTTCCCAGCGGGTGTCTTCGGCGCGTACCACGAACACCACGCCATCGACCTGGGTGCTGATGACCAGCGTGTCGGCGGCGGAATACACCGCGTCGCCGTCGATCACCACGAAGCGGTACTGGCTGCCCAACTGATCGAGCAACGGGCTCAGCCGCTCGGCGGTCAGGTGCTCCATGGTGCGGATCGGCCGGCCGTTGGGCAGCACGTGAAACGGCAGGCTTGAGACCTGCACCACGCAGTCCTGCAGCAGCGGCGGGTTGTCCGGGTTGAACAGCAGATCGCGCAGGCCGCGCTCTTTGCTCAGGTTCAACTGCTGGGTGAGGTTGTTCGCCGACTGGCTGGCGTCGACCAGCAGCACCTGGCCGCTGCTCATTTGCGCCAGTTGACTGGCCAAGGCGAGCGCACTGGTGGTGGTGCCAGCGCCGGGGTTGGCGGCGGTCAGGAACAGGATCCGCAGATCGAGGTCCAGCACGGTCGAGGTCAGGTTCGATTCGCTGGGGTTGGCGATGCTCAGGCTTTTGTTGGTTGAACCGTCCATTAGCTTGCTCCGTGGCCGCTGAATACTTTGAAGGGGGTTTTCAACAGGATCTTCAAATCAAGCAAAAGGCTCTGCTCGGCGATATAGCTGAGGTCCAACTCAACGCGCTGGTCGAAGTCGATGTTGCTGCGTCCGGAGATCTGCCACAGGCCGGTCATGCCGGGGTAGATCGCCAGACGGGCGAGGTGATTGTCCTTGTAGCGGTAAGCGTTGAACGAGGTCGGACGCGGGCCGACCAGGCGCATGTCACCGGTCACTACGTTGATCAGGTTCGGCAGTTCGTCGAGGCTGGTGCGCCGCAGGAAACCGCCGATTCGGGTGATGCGTGGGTCCTTGTCGATCTTGAAGTCGATGGCGTCGGCGCCGTGCTTGTTGAGGTGACGCAGCGACTCTTTCAATTCTTCGGCGTTGCTGACCATGGTGCGGAACTTGAACATGCCGAACTTGCGGCCGCGGTAGCCGGTACGTTTCTGCACAAACATCACCGGGCCTTTGCTGGTGAACTTGATGGCCAGGGCCAGACCCAGCAGCAGCGGCGAAATCAACACCAGAATCATCAGCGCGCCGAGGCAGGCCACCACTCGATTGGTGCGTGACAGCTGCCAGGGACGACCGCCATCGCGGCCTGTGAACCAACCGCGACCCTGACGATGAATCGCTGCATCGAGACGCATGCGGTGCTCGGGGTCAACGCGCTTGTCGCGGCGCATTTGTTGGATCGGTACACCTTTCTCATGTCCAGTCATGGAGTCCTCCGCATTAATTCAGCCGCGAGCGGCGCGTGGGCGATAGGCAGTGGGGTAGTAGTCGCGGAACCAGGCGATGAAACGCCCAAGTCCCTCATCCAGCTCGATCCGGGGCTGGAACCCGGTGGCCTGGGCCAGATCGCTGGCCTCGGCGCAGGTATTGAGCACGTCACCCGGTTGCAGCGGCAGCAGCTCGACAATGGCTTTCTGGCCGAGGTGCTTTTCCATCAGCGCCAGATAGGTTTTCAGCTCGACCGGGTGCTGGCCGCCGATGTTGAACAACCGCCACGGCGCCATGCTGCTGGCCGGGTCGGGCTGCTCGCGATCCCATTCCGGATGGGCGTGCGGTGGCTGGTCGGCGAGGCGTGCGATGCTTTCGATGATGTCGTCGATGTAGGTGAAGTCGCGCTGGTGTTCGCCGTAGTTGAACAGCTTCAGCGGTTCGCCTTCGCTGATCGCCCGGGCGAACTGGATCGGCGACATGTCCGGCCGACCCCACGGGCCGTACACGGTGAAAAAACGCAGGCCGGTGCAAGGGATGCCGAACAGATGGCTGTAGCTGTGGGCCATCAGCTCGTTGGCTTTCTTGGTCGCGGCGTACAGCGACAGCGGATGATTGACGCCGTCCTTGACCGAGTACGGCGTGTGCTGATTGGCGCCATACACCGAACTTGACGAGGCGTAGATCAGATGGTCGACCGGGTGATGCCGGCAGCTCTCCAGAATGTTCAGGAAACCACCGAGGTTGCTGTCCATGTAGGCCCGCGGATTCTCCAGCGAGTAACGCACGCCGGCCTGCGCCGCGAGGTGGATCACCACTTGCGGGCGTTCACGGGCAAACAGCGCTTCGATGGCCGACGCATCGGCCAGGTCAACCGAGGCGAGCTGGAAATCGCCGACCTGCGCGCGCACCCATTGCACACGGTCGTGCTTGAGTTGCGGATCGTAATAGGCATTGAAATTATCCAGGCCGACCACCGCATGGCCGTCGCGCATCAGCCGCAATACGCAATGAGCGCCAATGAATCCGGCCGCACCGGTGACCAGGATTTTCATGAGCGCAATCCTTCCGGGGCGATGTGGCGCAGGCCGATTCCGCTGTAGTGCAGGCCGGCGGCGGCGAGGTGTTCCGGGTTGTAGAGGTTGCGGCCGTCGATCACCACGCGCGAACGGAGTTTGCTGGCGAGCAGTTCGAAATCCACCACGCGGAAGTTTTTCCACTCGGTGCAGATCACCAGCGCATCGGCGTCTTCGAGGGTGTCGTCGCGGGTGGCGCACAGGTGCAGGTCATCGCGATAGCCGTAGAGGCGCCGGCACTCGGACATGGCTTCCGGATCGTAGGCCTGCACGCTGGCGCCTTCGGCCCACAGCGCATCCATCAGGTAGCGGCTGGGCGCCTCGCGCATGTCATCGGTATTCGGTTTGAACGCCAGGCCCCAGACAGCAATGGATTTACCGGCCAGCCCTTGCGGGAATTGCGCTTTCAGTTTGCTGAACAGGATGTGCCGCTGGCTGTCGTTGACGTCGGTGACACTGCGCAGCAGTTTCAGCGGCATGCCGTTGTGTTCGGCGGTGTGCAGCAGGGCACGCAAGTCTTTGGGAAAGCACGAGCCACCGAAGCCGCAGCCCGGGTAGATGAAGTGGTAGCCGATACGCGGGTCAGAACCGATGCCTTTGCGCACCGCTTCGATGTCGGCGCCGAGCAATTCTGTGAGGTTGGCCAGTTCGTTCATGAAGCTGATGCGTGTGGCGAGCATCGCATTGGCCGCGTACTTGGTCAGCTCGGCGCTGCGGTTGTCCATGAACATCAGTTTTTCGTGATTGCGGCAGAACGGTGCATACAGCTCGCTCATCTGCTCGCGGGCCTCGTCGTCGCGGGCGCCAATGATGATCCGGTCCGGGCGCATGCAGTCGGCGAGGGCGCTGCCTTCCTTGAGGAATTCGGGGTTGGAGACCACGCGCACTTTCAGGCCGATCTTGCCGCGGCGCAGCAGTTCGCTGTCGGCAGCGGCGAGGACTTGATCCGCTGTGCCGACCGGCACTGTGGATTTGATGATCAGGGTGCGATCGGCCTCCATGTGTGAGGCGATCTGCCGGGCGACATTGAGTACGTGACTGAGGTCGGCGGAACCGTCCTCATCGGCCGGGGTACCGACGGCGATGAAAATCAGCTCGGCATGTTCGACGGCATCGCTGGCCTGGGTACTGAATAGCAAACGCCCGGCCTTGATGTTTTCTTCAAGTGTGCCGGACAGTCCCGGTTCGCTGATCGGCGGCACGGCTTGTTGCAGTTGTTTAATCTTGTTCGGGTCTATATCAACGCATAAAACCCGATGACCGACATCTGCAAGTGCGGCGGCTTGAATAAGTCCAACATAGCCCGTGCCAAATACGCTCACGTCCATCTGCGCACCCTCGATAGAGCAAAAAGATAAGTTCGAAATGAGACTGTCAAAAGGGGTATAGCGCAGGGTGGGAAAAGCGTGTCAGCAAAATGACATGTTGCACCTGTATAACAGCCCCAATTTTGGGGGCGATTAGCCATCAAGTGCTTGCTATTGCTGGATTTGTCGCGTCCTTGACGCTTTTTTCATAATCACGAGAAAGCGATAAACGGTCGAAGGCCGCGAAATTAAAGGCTTGTAGCTTCTGGAGTGTGTCAGATTTGAGTCAACGTTTTTTTGACGCTTTGGGTAAAAGTCTTCCATTTCTTGCGCTTTGATGGCCGGGTGCTAGTGTCAGATTCTGACCGACAAACTATTGACCCGATGCCGTTTATTGCGTCCCGGAATGGCCATGTTTCGATACCTGAAAGAACTGCTTTTAATTATTTATCTGCTGCTTTATTCCGAATATTACATAGAGCGGTTAAATGCTATCGGCCTCGGTCTGGCTGTACTTCTTTTTGGCGCGATGTTTTTGGCGCTAACTTTAGCGTTATATCTAACGGCATATATACGACAGACGCTCATTCGACATTTGTTCGCATTGGCCATGTTTGTTTCGGCGGTATTTTTTGATGTCTATACCCGGGTCACAGCGGATTACCTGAGCTACAGCAGCTTCGTCTCGCTGGTGTACTCCGGCGGCTTCATTCAGGAAGCGGCGTACCAGTATCGCGATGCGATCATTCACGCTGCGCTCAGTGGTTTGCTGCTGTTGTTCGCCATCGGTCTGAAACCTCGGCATGCATTGATGGTACCCAACGCATTGCGTGTGGCGGCGCCGCTGTGCGGGGTGCTGTTGCTCAGCGCGGTGCTGTTTTTGCGGGCGGGCGAGGGCGCACGGGGCTTGCCGGTCATGTACACGCCGCTGGCTTATCTGAACCTGTTTGCCTATGAAGCACTGCACAACACCGTCGGCCCGCGCGAGCCGGTCACCCTGGCGCGTAACTCGGCAGTGGTGGGGCACGACATTGTGCTGATCATCGACGAGAGCATCTCCGGCAATTACCTGGACATCAACACGCCGTTCGGCGTGCACAGCAACCTCAAGCAGGCGCACGCAGACGTCGACATCTTCAATTACGGCTACGCCGCGTCCATCGCCAATTGCAGCGCCGACACCAACATCACCCTGCGCTACGGCGGCACCCGCGCCGACTACATGCGCATCAACAGTACGCTGCCGTCGATCTGGCAATACGCGAAAAAGGCCGGGCTGCGCACGGTGTACATTGATGCCCAGCGTACGGGCGGCAACCTGCAGAACCTGATGAACGACGCCGAGAAAAAGGACATCGACGAGTTCGTGCAATTCGACCGCACCAGCGTGCGTGACCGCGACATGGCCGCCGCGGCGAAACTGATCGAACTGCTCAACGATGACCAACCCGAGCTGATCCTGATCAACAAGGTCGGCGCGCATTTCCCGGTGCACGACAAATACCCGGATGCGTTCATGGCCTACCGTCCGACCTTGCCGCGCGGCCAGTTCACCGAGGTTGCCGACACCGGCGAACGCACCGGTTTCAATGGTCAGCCGGACGATTGGGTGCTGTACCGCAACGCCTACAAGAACACGCTGTTATGGAACGTCGGGGAGTTTTTCGCGCGGGTGTTTGCCCAGGCCAATCTGAACAATGCGTTGCTGATTTACACCTCCGATCACGGCCAGGATCTGCACGAGCGGGGCAATCCCGGGCTCAATACCCATTGCGGCGGCGACCCGGTAGAGGAAGAGGGCCTGGTGCCGCTGGTGGTGATTCAGGGCAGCGGGGTGAAAACGCTGGACTGGCAAGCGCAGCTGTCGACGAACAAGGATCGCTCCAGCCACTACAACATCTTCCCGACGCTGCTGCAGTTGATGGGGTACGACTTGGCGGGCATCGAGGCGGTATACGGCAAGCCGTTGAGCGTGCCGACGGCGGATGAGTTCACCTTCAATTACCGCTTCAATGCGCGGCTGGGGGCCAAGCCTGAGTGGAAGCATATTGATCTGGGCAGCATTGTCACGCCGGGGGAGGCGCCAACCAGTGTGGCGGCGGGGCAGTGAGGTTTGGGCTGGCTGAGCTGGCCTCATCGCTGGCAAGCCAGCTCGCACAGTGTTTGAGGGTGAACTCAGGTATCTGTGAACAACCTCAATCCCTGTGGGAGCTGGCTTGCCAGCGATGAGGCCGTTTGATTCAACGCCAGGCTCTGGTCTGTCATCGGCTTCCGCTATTCTTGCCCCACACTGACCCATCAGGTGGCGGCATGCTCCAGGTTGAAAACGTCTGCAAAAGTTACCTCACCCCCCAAGGCCCCATGCCCGTGCTGCAAGGCGTCAACCTGACGCTCGAACCCGGCAGCAGCCTGGCGTTGATGGGCGAATCCGGCAGCGGCAAAAGCACCTTGCTGCACCTGATCGCCGGCCTCGACAAGGTCGACAGCGGCAGCATCCGCAGCGGCGAGCATCGGCTCGAAAGCATGAACGAGGCGCAACTGGCGAACTGGCGCCGCACGGAAATCGGTCTGGTGTTCCAGCAGTTCAACCTGATTGGCAGTTTGCGCGTCGAGGACAATCTGGCGTTTCAGGCGCGTCTGGCCGGGCGTCATGAACCGCGCTGGCAGGCGCATCTGGTGCAGCGTCTGGGGTTGGGCGATTTGCTCAAGCGTTATCCCGAGCAACTGTCGGGCGGCCAGCAGCAACGGGTCGCGCTGGGCCGGGCGCTGGCCTCGCAACCGAAACTGCTGCTGGCCGACGAACCCACTGGCAGCCTCGATGAAGCCACCAGCGATGAAGTGCTGCGCCTGTTGCTCGAACTGCTCGACGACACGCCGACAACCTTGCTCATGGTCACCCACAGTCCGCGAGTGGCGGCGCGGCTGGCCCAACGCGTGGTGCTCTCCAACGGGCGCCTGACGTGAACGTTTTCTGGCAAACCCTGCGCGCGCTGCTCAGTCATTGGCGGCGGCATCCGGTGCAGTTTTTCAGCGTACTGACCGGGTTGTGGCTGGCCACCAGCCTGTTGACCGGCGTCGAGGCCCTGAATAGCCAGGCTCGCGACAGCTATGCCCGCGCCAGCCAATTGATCGGCGGCGAACCGCAAGCCAGTCTCAGCACGCCCAACGGCGCGACGTTCCCACAGCAATGGTTTATCGATCTGCGCCGTCAGGGCTGGCCTGTGTCGCCAGTATTGCAGGGCCGCTTGATCCTCAGGGATCACGACAATCAGCGCCTGCAACTGCTGGGCATCGAACCGGTGTCGCTGCCGGCCGATTCGGCGGTGGCGGGGCAGGCGATGTCAATCGAGCGGGTCGTCGAATTCTTCACGCCACCGGGCAGTACATGGATTTCCCCGGAAACCCTGCAGGCCTTGAACCTGCACGAAGGCGCCACCCCGCAAACGCTGAATGGCCAGACGCTGCCGCCGCTGCTGGCGCAAAAAGACATGGCCCCGGGCGTGTTGCTGGTTGACATCGGGGTCGCGCAAACCCTGCTCGAACAACCCGGACAACTGTCCCGCCTGTTGCTGCCCAAGGATTTTCACGGTGAGTTGCCGGCCACGTTCAAAGGCCAGTTGCAGCTCAAGAGCAGTGGCGAGGAAAACAATCTGGCGCGACTCACCGAGAGCTTCCATCTCAATCTCGATGCCTTGGGCTTTCTCTCGTTCGTGGTCGGTTTGTTCATTGTCCATGCGGCCATCGGCCTTGCCCTTGAACAGCGGCGCGGACTGCTGCGCACATTGCGCGCCTGTGGGGTCAGTGCGCGCCTGTTGATTGGCTGTCTTGTCGTTGAGCTGGGCGTGTTGGCGCTGATCGGTGGTGCCTTTGGTGTGATCAGCGGGTATTGGCTGGCCAGTGTGTTGCTGCCGGATGTCGCCGCCAGCCTGCGCGGTCTGTACGGCGCGGAAGTGGCGGGGCAGTTGCGGCTGAGCCCGTGGTGGTGGTTCAGCGGAATCGGCTTGAGCTTGCTGGGTGCGTTGCTCGCTGGCGCCAACAGTCTATTGCGGGCGGCGCGTCTGCCGTTGCTGGCGGTGGCAGATCCGCAAGCCTGGCATCAACAATACGCGCGCTGGCTGCGACGGCAGGGCTGGCTGGCCTTGGTGCTGGGCGTGATCGCACTCGCGGCGTTGCTCTGGGGCGACAGCCTGGCCAGCGGCTTCGTGCTGATGGCCGGGCTGCTGCTCGGTGCCGCGCTGGCCTTGCCGGTGCTGCTCAGTGGGATGCTGAGTCCACTGCTCGGGCGCAGTCGTTCGGTGCTCGGCCAATGGTTTCTCGCCGATTGCCGTCAGCAATTGCCGGCGCTGAGCCTGGCGCTGATGGCGTTGCTTCTGGCGCTCGCAGCCAATATTGGCGCAGGCAGCATGACGGCCGGTTTTCGCCAGACCTTCAACGATTGGCTCGAACAACGCCTGAGCGCCGAGCTCTACATCAACCCGACCAACCCGGCTCAGGCCCGCGAAATGTATAGCTGGCTCAAACAGCAGCCGCACGTCACTGCGATACTGCCCAACTGGCAGGTGGCGGTGACCCTGCAAGGCTGGCCGGCGGATGTGTTCGGGATCATCGACCACGCCTACTATCGTCAGCACTGGCCGCTGCTCAATGCGACTGGCGGTGATCCATGGGCGCATCTGGCAACCGACGATGCGGTGATGCTCAGCGAGCAACTCGCGCGGCGACTCAAAGTGCACGCGGGCGATCGACTGACGATTCCGGCACCGAATGGTTCGTGGTCGCCGCGCATCGTCGGCATCTACGCCGATTACGGCAATCCCAAAGGTCATTTAGTGGTCAACATCCATCACCTGCTGCGCGGCTGGCCGCAACTGACGCCGAACCGTTTCAACCTGCGCATCGACGCCCAAAACATCCCGGGATTTTTGTCCGCATTGCAGGCACGCTTTGCCCTCGATGACAGCCGCATCGTCGATCAGGCGCGACTCAAGGGCTGGTCGGTTCAGGTGTTCGAACGCACCTTCGCCGCCACCGCCGCGCTGAACAGCCTGACCTTGGCAGTGGCAGGCGTGGCGCTGTTTATCAGCCTGCTGACGCAGAGCCAAAGCCGTCTTGGCCAGCTCGCACCGCTGTGGGCGCTGGGCGTGACCCGACGCCAACTGATGCTGCTCAACCTCGGTCAGACCTGGCTGCTGGCGGTGCTGACGCTGGTGTTGGCGCTGCCGTTGGGTATCGCGCTGGCGTGGTGCCTGGATGCGGTGATCAACGTGCAAGCGTTCGGTTGGCGTCTACCGCTGCGAGTCTTCCCTTGGCAATTGCTGCAACTGCTGGGCCTGGCGTTGCTCGCGACATTGCTGGCGTCGGCGTGGCCGTTGTATTCGCTGTACCGCACACAACCGGCGGACCTGCTGAGGACGTTTGCCCATGAGGATTAACGCGGTGGTGGGGTTGAGCGTGCTGTTATTGCTGGGTGGCTGCGATCAATCAGCACCCGAGCAGAAGGGCTTTGCCGGGATGGGCAATCAGGCGTCAGCGTTTACCCCGGTGGTGCCGGGGCGGGTGTTCAGCTTTCCGGCGGACCACGGCGCCCATGAGGGTTTTCGCATTGAGTGGTGGTATGTGACCGCCAATCTCAAGGATCAGCAAGGCAACGATTTCGGCGTGCAATGGACGTTGTTTCGCAGTGCCTTGAAACCAGTGGCGGAGCAGGCCGGGTGGGGTAATCAAACGATTTGGCTGGGGCATGCGGCGGTGACCTCGGCGACTGCGCATCACGCTGCCGAGCGTTATGCCCGCGGCGGTGTGGGTCAGGCTGGCGTGCGTCTGGCACCGTTCGAGGCGTGGATCGATGATTGGCAGTTCGCCAGTCGCACGCAGGAACCGTTGAGCGATATGCAACTCAGCGCCAGGGACAAATCCTTCAGCTATCAACTGCACCTCACCGCCAGCCGTCCGCTGGTGCTGCAGGGAGATAAGGGTTTCAGTCAGAAATCCGAACAGGGTCAGGCCTCGTATTACTACAGCCAACCGTTTTTTCAGGCCAGCGGTACGCTGCAAATCGACGGTCAGACGTACACGGTCAGCGGCCCGGCCTGGCTCGATCGCGAATGGAGTAGCCAACCGCTGACCGCCAACCAGACTGGCTGGGACTGGTTCTCCCTGCACCTGGACAGCGGCGCGCACGTCATGTTGTACCGCATGCGCCAGAAGGACGGCGCGCCGTACCTGACCGGCACCTGGATCGACGCCGACGGCCAGACGCAGACCCTGCACAGCGAGCAGATCAAACTCACACCGCAAGACACGGCAACTGTCGCCGGTCGCTCCATGCCCGTGCGCTGGTCGATCAGCATCCCGGACAAACACCTCGACATCAGCCTCTCGGCGCTCAACCCCAACGCATGGATGAACCTGCGCATTCCCTACTGGGAAGGCCCGGTGCGGATCAGCGGTAGTCATGGCGGCAACGGTTACCTCGAAATGACCGGCTACTGACGCAAATCCTTCCGGCGCGGATTTGGGTTGAACTCCATTTGTTCGCTGAACCTCTACACAGTAATACCTGTGGAGGATCTGCCGTGAGCGATGACCTGCAACCCCCGGACATGAAAACCTGGCAGCGTCTGTTCGACGATGAAACCCTGTGGCAGCAATCCCCCGACGCCCATTACCTCGACCTGCAACGTATCGCCGACGACTTGCTTGGTCAGGGCGCCATCGACCTTGAGCAATGGCAGATCCTGCGCGCCAAAGCCGATGACGAACACAAGGATTCCCCCGCCGTAAACGTCGCCCGCGAACTGGACGACCCCCAAGCTTGAGGACCCCACCATGAAACCCGTCTCGCCAAACGAACACCCCGATGAACCCCGGCCACCCGGGGAAACCGAGCGTGACAACGACGCCCTGCGGCCCACTGATCCAAAACAGCGGCAGAACAGCGGCAAAGGCACCGCCAGTGGCGAATCCACCGCGCAAGAAACTGCAGCAGCAGAAAGCAAAGCCAAGCCCTGAACGGCGTCTATGCTCAGTGGCACGTTCGTCGTCGAACGCGATTCGGCGGCGGGTGCTGCCATTCATCACAGGGAAAGGATTGCTTATGAAACTCCACGCACTGGCCAAGGCCATCACTCTTGCAACCGTACTGTCCGCCACCAGCTTCGGAGCGTTTGCTGCCGATATCCCGCTGTCCGCCACCGTCGAAGCGGATGTGGTCACCACCAAAGTGCTGGCGGTCGATGCGGCCAATCACCAGGTCGTGCTCGAAGGTGCCGAAGGGCGTCAGGTGCATGTTCAACTGAGCGACAAGGCAAAAAATCTGGCTAATCTGAAGGTCGGCGACCAGGTCAAAATCGAAGTGCAGCGTTCCGTCGCGGCCTATCTCGATACCGATGTGGATAAAGGTCTGCCTGGCACCGTCGAGCGTAGCGGTGAACTGCGCAACGCTCCGGGCAGCGATAATCCGGGCGGCGAAGCTTACCGTCAGGTCCAGGTGCAATTGGAAATCACCAAAATTGATTTGAAGACCCATCAGGTGACCCTGAAAAACCCCGCGGGCCAGTCGAAAACCCTTGATGTGAAGAAGCCTGAAATTCAAGCCAAACTCAAAGATTTGAAAGTCGGACAAAGCGTCGTCGTGACGTATACCGATGTATTAAAAGTGACCAGTCAACACGAAAGTTGAGTTTTAACTCTACAGAATGACTGCTCTTGTACAGTTAATGTATGAGAGTAGTCATACTATTAATTCGGTTTGCATTTCTTGAAAGTTTCACGAATGCATTCGTCGATAATTATCTATTAACTTTTTCGTACATAATTTTTACATTCAAGAAGGGCGACATATCCGCCAACTTCTATTAAAATCCCTCCCGTTCGCCCAGTGTCAGGGCTCTTTACCGGTGCATGGATTGCCAGGCCATTACACTGGGCGAACACCTCCAGTGGAGTAGATGTATACAATTTCAGACAAAAAAAGGGCGACTTTAAAGTCGCCCTTTTTTGTGCCTGCAAATTATATCGATCCTTGTATTCCCGGTTTGTCTTGCTGCCCCCGGAAGCGCTTGATCGTCGCCTGATACATTTTCGTCCGACGGTGATTTTCCCCGTAGGTACCTGCGGCAGCGACCGTTCCTGCCTGAATGTGGTCGAGATAACGGAAAATCTTGCGCGGAGACAAAAACTTGATGCCGTAACCCAGAGCGACCATCCGATCCTGAAGCGTATAACCGGGCACCCGGTCATCCATGCAGAAGTGCAGTCCTCGAGATTTCATCAAACGGGCATTCCACAAGGTACAGAAACTCTTCAGATGAGTTTCTTTATAGGGTCTCGGCGGTTTCGACTTCAAACCCAGGCGGACTTTGATATGGCGAACATAATGCTTGCAAAAGCGCGAAGTTAAACGCCAGGTATCTCGCACGACCCCACGATTGAGTTGTTCGACACAACCGACTGCCGCCATATCTGCACTTTTCGTGCACTCGCGCATCATCATCGAAAACACTTCTTTGTCGTAGACAAAGGTATCGGTGTGCAGCAGAAACAGATAATCGGTTTCAACCTTTTCCAGTGCCAGATCCAACGCTTTGCCATGGGCAATATGCCCGGCTTCTTTGCAGGGCGAGGGGCGCTCGATCAAATTGATCCAGTCCAGCGAACGCAAGTAATCCAGACTTTCATCGGCCGAATCATTGTCCACCACCCACACCGGAATGCGTTGTTCCTTGACGTGCTGGTGCAATAACTCCAGGCACATCCGCGTCATGTCCGGGGTTTTGTAATTGACCAATACCAGGCTGAAGTTCGACGGCTGTTCGGCTGGAAAATCAAACGCTTTCATATCAGAAGGGCTCATCCGCAGTTCACTGGCAACAGGGGTTTCATGGGCCGGGATGGTAGCGACGCAACCTTAGGCCAACCTTAATTTGCAGGTTCGACAGTGGTTGGGAGTGTGTCGAAGTGAGACTGGAAAAAGGCCCGAAGTTATTGCTTGGCTTACACGGGTTACAGGCTAAAATGCGCGCCCCTTTCACGGCTCAAGGAAGAAGCGGCGAGCGCCGTTGTGTCACGGATGAAACCACTTTCCCTCTACCATCCGGCCCTGTACTGGCTGCGCGTGCGGCAAAAAAGGCTGTTCCGTCAAATCGCCTGGCACTGCTCGCGCAAACGCTATGCGCGGCCTGCGGTTGCCGCTGAACGTCTGCCGTTCCGTTACCTCAAACACACCTCGAAACTGATCCGCAAACTCGGCGACTCCGACCTTGCCCTGCAACACAACAAAGTCATCAATCTGAAACTCGCGGTCGCGGCCATCGACGGCGTCATCATCGCCCCCGGCGAATATTTCTCCTTCTGCCGCCTCGTCGGCCAACCGACGCGCAAACGCGGATACGTCGAAGGCATGGAACTGTCTTTCGGCGAGGCCCGGACCGGCGTGGGCGGTGGCATCTGCCAGTTGAGCAACCTGATTCACTGGATGGCCATTCACTCGCCGCTGGTGGTGGTGGAACGCTCCAACCACAGCTTCGATCCGTTCCCCGATGAGGGCCGGGTATTGCCGTTCGGCTCCGGCGCAGCGATTTTTTATAACTACATCGACCTGGTGCTGCACAACCCGACGGATCGCCACTTTCAGTTGAAGCTGCATGTCGGGGCAACGCAACTCGAAGGGGAGTTGTTGTGCGATCAAGTGCGCGCCTATCGCTACCACGTATTCCAGGAGGCGCATCGGTTTGTGCGGGAAGCGGGGCGGGTATTCCGCGAGAACGAGATCTGGCGAGAAGTGAGAAACAAGGGGCAGGTGGGCGAGTTGGTGACTCGGGAACTGCTTTATCGCAATCGCGTGGTGGTCAAGTATGAAGTGGCCGACGAGTTGATCGGGTAGGGCGCGTCTGAATGCTGTACCGAGCATGCGCGCCGACGATGATCAGTTCCTGAAATACAACTCGTCCAGTTGGCGTCGGCGGATCGACAGATACTCGTCCCAAACCTTGGGGAAATCCTCGTCCCGAGTCAGCGGGAAGGTCAGATAAATGTGCATGCCCACCACGCTGATGTATTGCCGCTCACGTTTGAACGCCGGCTGTTCGTAATGCGAGATGCTCTCGTCGTAGGCGTGATGGTAGTGATAGATGCTCGCTCGATGGGGCGCGATCATGCCCCGCGCAAAGTCGATCACCCAGCAATGATTAATCGCTGCACTCAAGTAGCCGTACACACCGTCGCTTGAGAGCCGAATGCACGAACTGGCCTGAGTGCCATCCTCATCGTTGACCAGAATGATCTGGTCAGCGAAGTACTTAATAGTCCTGTCGTCCGGCCCCTGCAGAACCAAGCCCCAGCCCTCCGCCCCCATGCGGAACTCGCCCCAGTTTTCAAAGGTGGCCGTCCAGCCGTTGGCGAGCGTGATCTGACGTTTATTCATGGGATTTCCAATTCTTCGGGTTAGAGCGTTTCGAACTCGATGGTACAACCGTGGCTTTTCAGTCTTTCAAGTTCCTGGTCGAACGAGTACTTCGGGAGGTCTGCGTTTTCTTTGTCATAGATTACCCGGAGCAATCTGAACAGCGCCCCGATGGTTTGTTGACTGGTTTCATCGAGGTCGGCGATCAGGTCATAACCCCCTGCGTAGAGAAACGCGTTCTTTTTGCGCAGGATGTAGTAGGCCGTGATGTTGCACAGCAAACCTTCCGCATCGACGTAGTTCTGATCGAGGCTTGCAACGTACTCCTCAAACAGCCGGGTCAGCTGTTGTTGCGCTGAATCCTGATGCTTCAGCACCGCGCACATTCCTTGCCAGTTGCCTATATGCAAGTGATCGCCCCAGTCACAGCCTCGGGCAAAGTAGATCCCGTTGCCTTTGAAGAAATCCGCGATTTCATGGTGATCTAAAGCGTGTTGGAAAGTGGCCGTCACTGGCGAGGGTCCTGCTATGGCTAAGTGAATACGATGCTGCCTGCGAATGTACTTATGAAGCAACGCCGCGATCTGATCCGGGCTTCAGGATTAATCGTTGGTCTTCCTCGCGGTTGCGGCAGCGCTCGGCAAAATCTGATGCGGCGGATGGATCGTTCAGGAACAGCTCGTAAGAGTCGCTGCTGATTTCGTAGTACTCCTCGTAATCTACCAAACGGTTGCTCACCGGGATGGAAAGGTACGGTGCACCGGTGATGGTTTCGATACCGAGGGTGAAGCGTTCGGTCCGGTTGATGAACGTGTCGTTGAATTTCAATCTTCACCTCGCAGGCACTGAGGGGCATGAGTGTTCAGGTGGCCGGGGTTTAAAGGCTCATGTCTTCTTCGATGCGTTCTTCGTAACTCGATAGTTTCTTCATGATGTTTTCGTCGGTCGAATACTTGTTCTTTAGCTGCATCAATTGCTTGTCCGTGCCCTTGCAAACTTGATTGATGGCGCTGATAACCTGGCTGAGACTGTCTAGGGCTGCCGGATCAGGTTCGGGGATTTCTCCTCTTAGAGTGTCGCAGTTGTCTCGGTTTTTGGTGAAGCTGGATACGTCGGGTGGGAGCGGACTGGTGGTATCGGTTGCTTGAGAAACAGCGGGAAATGTCAGCGTGAAAAGCATCAGGTAGGTCGCAATAATGCTCATCTTTGTGCTCGTGATTGGTGAGTAATCCAGATGCGGGTTCCGTTAACGCGTTCATGTTCAACCACGATGGATATCATCGTAATCAGTTGCCTTGGGCGTTGAGTGAATGCCTTTAGCCTCTTGAGCGTGATAATAATTTTCAATGGTCAATGTCGGGTCGATTTTAGCCATTAGAACGCAGCCTTGATTCTGCCAAGGGTAATCCAGGTTTTTTTTCATCATGCCGGGCAGTATGGTGCGATCCCAGACTCTGGATTTCGTCTCACGCCAGCGGTTTGGATTACGGTTGGAGAGTTTGTCATGGGCCGAAGTGGCGGGGTCTAGATCACGGAATTGTTCCAGGAATGGTAATTCCGGTAGTGGCTGACTTACGTCCATGTAGCGCTGTAAGGTATCCCAGAAAGCCATGCATTCTTCACGACTCATTCCCAGCGATTGAATTTTCCCGCCGAGGAATATCTCAAAGTCGTAGTATCGATGATGTAACCAGATAGCCGTGCCACTGCTACCGTACGGGCCTGGCCGAAATTCCATGGTCGCATCGAACTCATAGAATGGTGCTGTGAAGGCTGAGCGGAATCGACGAGAGATGGTGAGCATTCCGGTTTTTCTGTTGAATTCATTTCCCGCAGATCTAAGAAAGTTGAAGTAACGGTCAGCTATCCAGTCCCACCCGACTAGTCCCATAAATGCAATTACTACCATGGAGATGCTTAGCCATAATGGCGAAACTCCGTCTGATTTGATGTCGGAGTAGAAAAGGGACAAGGTGAGAGCTATAGAAAACTCAATGAGCAGCAATGATAAGTACTGCTTGTATTTTGGATTGTCTCTCCATGTCATCCATGCACTTAATCCAAACGAAATGAGTGTGATCGCTACTAAGAATATTCCTAGCGACATGGCAATATATACGCCCTTGGAGGCTGTGATTTCATCGAATAGATTTGAAAGTGCTCCAATCATTGCAAGCTGCCATAATATCCATGGAAAGAATGCGATGGACCACCATTTCAAGAACGGCGCAAGCGTCAAAAATATACTTGACCTTTCGAAAGTCCAGCGCTGATGATTTATATAGAGTTCAGAGCTGTTTTCTTGAGGCGGTAAGTTATGTATACCGACTTTTAGTTGAGCGCTGACATCTTGCCAGGGCTCCAGGTTTGCATAATTACCCCAACGCAGCGTCGTCCGAAAAAGGCCTGAGCGGTTTGAGTCTTCCCGCCACTTGTGACGGGGTTGGGACGGAATTTTGCTGCTATCGAATGCGGCTGGACCGTAGTGGAGCGGTTCAGAACTTAAAATATCCATATTTTCAACGAAACTCTCTGTTTTTCTGCCTGTGGGATAAGTCACTGGCGTAATAGCGGTAAGTACGACTGGCAGTCAGTAACCCCGTCACGGGCGATGTACGTCATCAAAATCATCAGCTTTTGGAGATGCATAGATACCCTTGGCTTCTTGAGCGCGGTAATAAGCTTCAATCGTCAAGGAACGATCAATCCGCGCTTTCACGATGCAGGGCTGCGATTGCCATGGGTATTCCTCGAGCTGCTTGCTCAGCGTCTTCAGGCCACCTGCAATCCATCCCCTGCGCGCCTGGTCTCTCCATCGCCGAGGATTACGACCGGTATTGGCATCGTGAATTACGGTTGTTGGGTCGAGATGACGGCTCTGTTCCAGCACTGGCAAGTCAGGTAGAGGTTGCGTGATATCCATATAGCGTTGCAGGCAATCCCAAAAGGCCAAGGCATTATTTCGATCGAGCCCTAACGCGTGAAGTTTGACGGCGAGGCAGATCTTGTTATCGGTGTAGCGATGATGCAACCACAGGGCATAGTCATGAGAACCGTAACCACTTGGCAGGAGCTGCAAGACAGGATCGAACTCTTCAAAGGGCGCAACGAACATTCGACGGAAACGTCTTTTAAACCTCAGCATGCCATCCGTTCGATTGAACTCACTGCCGTCATAGACACTGATTTTGCTATGCAAAAAGAGCAGGACGTCGATACCGATTGCACCCATGAAATAAAGGCAGGCGCCTATCCACAGTGTCCGATGAAGGTCACTGTCTCCAAAAAGTGCTTTTTCTTTCCAATAGACAATGGCCGAGAGAATGAAAAATCCGGATAGCTGGATGCGATGGACAGTTTTTTTTCCATCCATAAATAAGGCCAACGCGAAAATGGCGATTGCTACGGTTACTAGCGATGAGCACAGTACATAAAACGCTTCAATATCTTTTCTCCAGGTCGTAGGTAAAAAAGCAACTGTTATACCCATTCCCCATGCAATCGTAGCGAAGGGTTGGCACATGAGTTTACTGACGAAAAGAAAATGCGGAATTTTACTCGAGTTCTGAAAACGCCAGCTCCTTGCGTCGCAGTAAACCTCTTCTTTATATCCCCGCTCTTTCTGATGCTGAAGTATGTTGGCCTCGTCGGCTTGCAACTGAGTGGTGACCTCCATCTCCGGCTCTAAGTAAGCATAATTTCCGAATGCAAGATGAGTATCGAAGCCACCAGAGCGGTTGTTGTCTTCAGCCCATTTTGGAGGGGGGAGGGGAGCTTTAGAGTCGCTATGGTAGGCCGTTGATGGGGGGCGGGGTTCTACACTGGTATTCATACAAGCATCCTGGCTTTGGTTGTCCGATTTTTACTGGCTTTTTGTGTTGGCGTTTTTCGCTATCTGTTTCGGTACTGAGCCCGAGGGTGAAAGCGATCCTTTGCGGCTGTCGGGTAAGGTCATGCCTTCACTTTTGTTTCGAGTAGCTTGGATGTTGCACTTTCGGGGTGAGCCTTTGTTGATGGAGGTGGACTCAGGTATTCCGGTTGCCGAAGACAGTTATGCGATTTGTGCTTCTAGTTCCGCCTCACGCTTGGCAAGAGCTATTTCCAACTCTGGCGAACGCTTGGCCCAATGCTCGGGTGGCAGGGGTTTTGACCATTCGATGATGTCGGGGTAGAGCAGGTCGGGTGGGTAAGACAGTTTCAGGTTCTGCAGCTTTTCCGCGAAATAGGTTCCCAGAATCGTGATGCAGAATATCCCCCATGCAACACCTATCAGGTCGCCCTTACGCAGATCGATGATGAGCGAACCGATTTGCGATTTTTCGTAGGGGGTAATACCCACTCGACTATTGGGTACGGCGTCCGGCCCAATCTCCATGTAGCTGCGCATGCACTCCCACAAGACCATGGCCGTGGTGCCACCGCCACAGTTAAATCCGAATGAAAAATGTTTGTTGTCTTCTTTGGCCTGCGGATCTGGGTTCTCAAAGCCGATGATCAACAAGCCCATGGTGGCTTTACCAGCCTGGCTAACCGAGGAATGTTGCGTTGCTGCCGCCGTGACGCTTTCCCAAGGAACCAACCAGTATTCGCCATTTTCTCGCGGCACACATACTTCACGACGTTGCCGATTAAAGCGCACGGGTAGGGGGACATCGCGGAATAGGCCCTGAACAATAAAGAGCGCGGGTACACCAATAATGATTCCTCCTCCCACAAGAATAAATACACTGAGATCGGGGGAGATATTTCTAAACGCAAAGGCAAGCCCCAGAAAGAGCATCATCGTCGGCCACATCACCATCACCGCCGAGCCAATGCTGTAATTACCAATGTCGAGAAACACCTCGTTTTTACGCCAGATGGTGTTAAGCACATCACAGGGTTTTTCACCCGTGGGGATGGGCAACGGCGCCAAATAATCGTTGCGCGAAAACAACCGTTTTTTTGTGGTGCCTGCCGGTGGCGTACTCATGTGCTTCCTTGGGTTGTAAGTCCCGCTACTCATCATCAAGCTAATGCTTGATCTGTCTGGGCGGCTAATTCGGCTTCACGCTTGGCGATAGCTTCTTCCAGTTCTGGGGAGCGTTTGGCCCATTGCTCGGGCGGCAGGGGTTTTGACCATTCGATGATGTCGGGGTAGAGCAGATCGGGTGGGTAAGACAGTTTCAAGTTCTGCAGCTTTTCCGCGAAATAGGTTCCCAGAATCGTGATGCAGAATATCCCCCATACAACACCTATCAGGTCTCCCTTACGCAGATCGATGATGAGCGAACCGATTTGCGATTTTTCGTAGGGGGTAATACCCACTCGGCTATTGGGTACGGCGTCCGGCCCTACCTCCATATAACTGCGGGTGCACTCCCACAAGGCCATGGCCGTGGTGCCACCGCCACAGTTGAAACCGAATGAAAAATGTTTGTTGTCTTCTTCGGCGTGCGGGTCTGGGTTCTCAAAGCCGATGAACAGTAAGCCCATGGTGGCTTTACCTGCCTGGCTCACCGAGGAATGTTGCGTCGCTGCCGCTGTGACGCTTTCCCAAGGCACTAGCCAATATTCGCCATTCTCTCGCGGCACACATACTTCACGACGTTGCCGATTGAAGCGCACGGGTAGGGGGACATCGCGGAATAGGCCCTGGATCACAAACAAGATTGGGATACCCACGATAATTAATCCCCCTCCCCATATCAGAGGGTCAGGCGTGATGTAACTCAAAAGCGCAAAAAGCATGACCATCGGCCAGATCACCATCACGGCTGAACCGATGCTGTAGTTTCCGATGTCGAGAAAAACCTCGTTTTTTCGCCAGATGGTGTTAAGCACATCACAGGGTTTTTCACCGGTTGGAATGGGTAGCGGCGCTAAATAGTCGTTGCGCGAAAACAACCGTTTTTTTGTGGTGCCTGCCGGTGGCGTACTCATTTCTGTTCCTTGGGTTGCAGGTAAATCGACTCGGGTTTCTGATCGCCGAGCGCGTAGCTTGGCACACGATCCAGTTCAGGTGTCGGATCATCCCGCAGGGCAATTACCCCGGTGTTATCACTCAGGGTAAAGGCTACCCCACGTGCACCACCGACAAAATTTTCGCCGCCCAACATCGCGATCAATGGCGTGCGATATCGCAATCGCAGAGACACCGTGCTCGGCAGTGTACTAAAGACGTTCGAGACGGGCTGGAACGCTCCACTTAGGCGCAAGCCCTGACCCTCTTGGAAAGGTATCCATTTGCAGGTACTGGTCTTCAGCCAGAGCATTGCCAGATCACGCCACGGACGCGGTGGTTTGTAGGCGGAGTACGGGCTGTTTTTGATCAGGTCGCGAGACGCCTGAGTATCGACCGGATCGCCCGCCATGCTCAGCTCGAGGTAAGCACTGTCAGGCTCGGCTCCGGGCAAGTCGATGGTGAGTGAGATGATGTCGCTTTGAGAGGCCAGTCCGGAAGGGCCACTGGAACTGACCATCACAGAGCGGCTTTCCATGCTAACTCGAGGTGTGTACAGAATGCCGTATAGCAGATTGAGTTCGTCTTGCTGTGCCTTGGCCGCGATAGGATCAAGATTGCCTGCCCGCTCTTTTGACCAGCAACAGAAGTTGAGGAAGTTTTGCATCGGCGTCTGCTGAAAAAACCAGGTGATCAGGTACAGCGCGCCCAAAATGAAAATGACCCAGTTCAGCGGGCCCATGCACAACGAATAACGCATGATGGCGGCTTCGACTTCTATGAGACCGGCCAAGGCTCTGCCGGTCTGAGCTACTCCAAGTAGCGCTTGGGCGCCGTAGGCGGTGATCTGCCCAGCCACCACGGTCTTACGAATTGTCAGCCATGGATCAATATGCGTTTGTGCACTCTCCAATTGTATTTGCAAAGACCTGTACTCGTTAACAGCCGCGGCAAATGATAATCCACCGATCACCCCTCCAAATAAGGTAAGGGTTGGCGCTAGTGTTTGACCTCTACCAATTTCCTTAACTCCCAACCCCTTCCGCACCTGACTATCAATCACCGCCACCAGCGCCGCTGCCGCGTACATTGACGCCGAAATAGTGTCATTCACCCGCTGATCGTCCATTCCCTCCAGCTTCCCAGCCTGGCTCAAATAGTTACTCGCATTGAACGTATTCAACAGCAACGCCGCGAGTGGTACGACCCCGCCACTGCTGGTTACGAAGCTGGAATTGGTAATACCTGCTACGCGCCCTGCACCAATGGCTTTTCCGGTGGTATTAGCCCATTGCGTCAGCCCTTCGGCACTTTGACCCAGCAACTTCCATACCTGTCGGCCAGCTTCGCTCACAGCTTGTAAACGCACATCGCTGCCCAAGCGAGCAGCAATCAATATGCCGAGCCAGGCGCTACTGAAAGTCTTCGCGCCTTTGAGCAGCAGCAGCGATGCCGCCATACGGTTGACCAGCACGCTCCATGCACTTTTAGCGTCACGGGCCATGGAGGCGATGTCATCCAGAATCGGTGCAGTCAGTGGTGCAAGTGCCTGACGGGTCGCGGTGACGTTATCGGATTCGAGCGCTGCCATTAGCTCGCCCAAACGGGTTGTGTTGTTAATACCCGCATCGATCGAAGGCGCCCATGCGCGGAACAGTTGCGTCAGTGCACCGCCATCGGCCGCTCGCACATAGTCGGCATATTGCTCGGCGCCCTTCGCACGAATGCACTGGGCGGTCAGGCAACCAGTGGCCATTTCGCTCAACCAGTTCCGCGTTTCCAGGTCGTTGTAGTCGACAAACCAGGTGCCATTGTCTGAGCGTTTGAGGTACGAGCCTCGATCCTCAAACAGTACTGTATGTCGCTGTTCAATCTGCTTGAAATGCGTGGGGGCGGTGGTGTCGAGCCAGGTGTTCATCGCCTCAAGATCGATGTACTTACTCACCTTGGCACTGAGGAAGTCGTCGTCGAGGTTGGCCTGTTTTTCGGCACGGTACTCGCGCACCACGTATTCCGCTTCGTTGTACAAATCTGCCGGAATGAAGGCCCGCACAGGTGCCACGATTTCGGCAATACGCGCATCACGCGCAGTGGCTTCAGTTCGACTTGGCTGGCCGCCGTATCGACGTGCCTGGGTTTCTGCCCTGAGTTGATCATCCAGTTTGTGCTGAGCATCGAGTATGGTCCGGCCTTGATCAGGCGTGAGCTTGATGTCTCGGTCCTTGTAGCGGTAACTGAGTGTGCCAGCCAACTCGGCTCCGTCTTCGGTGATCAAGCTGCGAATGAATCCGCCGATGCTCAAGCGCAGGTTGTTATCACCGACCCATTTTTCATGGCCCGCCTCGACCAATTCCTGCTCATGGTTGATATCGCGTAACACCCCCAAGTCATCATCCAGCGCAGCAAACACCGCATAAAGCGGCGCCGACTCACTCTTGGCTTTATCCAGCCAGGCTTGAGTGGGTGCCACTTCCCAGGGTGTAGCGCTCCAGGTCCCGGGCTCTTCCGCTGGTTTCCCCGGTGGCTGTGCACTGGCTGCCTGTTCGCGTTCGTGGAGGGACTGCGAGCTGGCGGAGTAAGCTTTGATGTTTTCCTGAGTAGGAGCGGCTTTTGCCACTTTGCGTTGTTCTTTGACGTCTTCACGCTGGGCCGCACCGTTCTGCTGATAATCATGCGCAAGGGCTTGATCACGTACCTTGGGCATCAGCTCGGCGATAAGTGTCGGGGCTTTTTCGAGCGGTGGGCAGTGTTTGGCTGTCAGGCTCTTGGCGACTTCGGTGAGTGCTACCTGACGCATGCGTTTGCGTCGTTCGCCGTTCTTTTTCAGGCTCTCGCAGGCGTCTTTGCTCAGCGGTCTTTCGCTGTAGAGCATCCAGGCGTCGGTGCTTTTGTTCAGGGCGATACCGGCTTTTTCGCCTGTGGCGATTTCGGCGTGGGGTTGGGTGAGCGACTGCTCGACCAGCAGGCCATCTGCGCCTACGCCGTAGCGTTTCAAGGGACCTTCGGCGTGCCACAGGTAGACATAACCTGCGCGCAGGCGACGCAGTGCCATCGGGTGGCTTTTGGTCGGGCTGGGAGGATTGAAGTCAGCATGTTCGGCGGCCTGTTCGGCCTTCGCGTAGCGTGCGGGAACAATGAAAATTTCCGGGTGTTTGGCCGGGCAGGTGGTACCTGGGCTCGACAGTTCCTCGTCGCGGAACTGGCATTGTGCAGCCTGATCAGCGGCGGCCAGATTGCGGTTTTTATCGAGCGGTTGGGCAGTCATGCAAAAGACTCCTTGTCAGTTAGCAGCCAATGGCGATGCAGTTCTACCAACAAGGCATCCAGGCGTTGTGTGGCGTTAAGCGTGGGTTCTTGCAGAATCTCGCGGTAGGCCTGATGTTCAGGTGCTCGCGGAAACTCGGTGCCATGCTCGGCAACCAGTGCCGACCAGCGCGCCACTTCCTTGGGCGCCGAGTAACCGTGGCTGGCGGCGCCTTCGCGGCAGAGCACTACCCATTGCTGCTGCTCCGTGGACGAGCGCTGGGCCAGGCAATCAGGGAAGTAGGTGTTGACGTGCTCCAGCAGCTGTTGATCAAACAGCTCCAGCTTGCCTTGATTGAGCTGTTGCAACTGTTGCTCATCGAGGTATAGCCACGGTCGCTCGGCATATTGCTGGGCACTTTGGCGATCTTGCTCACGAACGATCCACTGCTCTTGCTCACCCTCTCGGGCCGGCAGACGCACGCGGCGGATCGGTCCCATCAAGTGATCTTTTTCAGCTGAACTCAGGGGCGGCAACCAATGGCGCATGACTCGCGGGTCGTAGTATCGAAACAGCATTGACGCATCACCGGGCACCCGTACATGGATCAGGCTGCGCAGATGTTCAGTCAATTGCTGAATGGGCGCATCACTTTCGATGATCAGGCCAGCATCGTTTTGCCAGTCCTCAGTGAAGGCTTTTTCGAGTGCGGTGTTGGCGCGCAAGACGACCAGCGCAGGGCCGACATCAAACACCTCTTGCAAGGGGGTTGAGTGGTAAAGCCATTCGACAATCGGATTTTCATCCAGGCTGTATACGCGGGCCGGAAGGTTTTCGATCTTTGCTCCATCCAGAAGCAGATAACGTGTGGTACCGGGGATCATTTCATCGCCTTCAGTTTTTCGCATATCTCGCAGACTGGCTGAGCCGTTGTGGCTGCTCGTTGCAGGGTTTGACGCAAGGCCGGCACCAGCAACTGTCCGGCCTTATCCGCATCCGCCTGCTTCAACGGCCCCGGCAACAACGGCGCTGCCCCAGTGCCACTGCCCGGGCCACCGCCTGAGTTGATGTTGATCACCGGCCCGCTCATGGTCACGCCGCCGGCATCGATCTTGATGAAGCTGCCACCGCCGATCAGGGTCAGTTCGGCGCCGGCTTCCAGTACCACTTTCATGCCGCTGCTCAGGTGGATTTCCTGCCCGGCATCAATGAACTGCCCAGTGCCAATCTTGACGTGCTGATTCACCCCAACCGTCAGGTGATCATTGGCCTGCGCTTCAACCTTGCGGTCCTCAAAAACCGTGTGGTGTTCCTCGGCCTTGAATTCCGTGTAGCTGTTCTTCTCGACCGTGTCGTGACGCTCATTGCCGACCCGAATCTTCTGGTCGTGCTCGATGTTTTCGTCCCAATCACGCTGGGCATGCAGGTAGATCTGCTCCTGACCTTTCTTGTCTTCGATGCGCAGTTCGTTGTAACCGCCACCGCCCATGGAGCTCAGGGTTTTGAACGTCGTGCGCGTCTTGTTCGCCGGCAGTTCGTAGGGGACGGTGTTTTCCTTGTGGTACAGGCAGCCGCTGATCAGCGGTTGGTCGGGGTCGCCTTCAAGGAAAGTCACGAGGACTTCCATACCGATGCGCGGGATGGCGATGCCGCCGTACTGGGCGCCGGCCCAGGCGCTGGAGACGCGCAGCCAGCAGCTGGTCTTGTCGTCGGCCTGGCCTTCGCGGTCCCAGTGGAACTGGACCTTGACGCGGCCGTACTGGTCGCAATGGATCTCTTCACCTTTGGGGCCGGTGACCACGGCGCTCTGGCTGCCGAGGATGCGCGGTTTCGGGTGGCGCAGGGGCGGGCGGTTGGGTATGTCCCACGGGGTGGCCTGGAAACGGTTGCGGTAGCCCTGGTGGAAATCGTCTTTCAGCGCGGTGGTGTCGCTGGTCACCGACTCTTCGAGGACTTGCGGCTGTTTGCCTTCGTGGAGGACTTCGGTGAGCAGCCAGAGGTCGTTCCACTTGGCTTTCGGGTGCGCAGTGAGTGCGAGGAAATGGCCGCTGACCAGCAACGGTTGATCGCTTTTGCCTTCGGCGAGTTGGAAGTCGCTGCGGTGGCGTTCGAGGGCGCGTTTGGCCAGATGTTTGCCGCGCTCGCGGTCGACGAAGCGGCCCGGATAGTCGTAGTCCTCGAGGTCGGGCAGGGCGTCGCCACGGTTTTCGCTTTCGAGGGTGATCCGCGGTTTTTCGAAGTCGTAATCGCGACGCGTGGTGCGGCTGGTGCGGGTTTCCAGGCGCAGGTCGAAGCGTTTGATCACCGGGTCGCTGGCGACCATGCCGGAGTCTTGCTGATAGGCCACGGGTTTGAGTTTCGGGAACACCGTCTGGTCATCGCCGAAGATCAGTTTGTGTGCGGTGGCGCTGTGTTGGAAGTGGTAGTGAATGCCTTCTTCCTCGCACAGGCGCTGGATGAAGTGCAGGTCCGACTCGTCGTACTGCACGCAATAAATGCGCTCAGGGTAGATCGAGTGGGTTTGGAATTCGTAGGCGTTGCTCTGGATGCCGTGCTCTTCGAGGACCATGCCGATGATTTTCGGCACGCTGAGGTTCTGGAAGATGCGCTGGTTGATCCGATGCGCGAGGTACGCCAGTTGCGGGCGCAGGGTCACGGAATAACGGGTCAGGCGTTTGCCCGAGTCGCCTTGCGCGGCGCGGTAGATCTGGCCGTGGATGCCGCTGCCGTCGGGCGACAGTTGCAGGAAGGCCGGTTTGTGCAGGAGGGTTTCGAGGTCCAGCGACGGCTGCTCACTGACCAGTTCCACCTCGAAGACAAAAGGCTGGCTGATGGCTTCCCGGCCTTGCAGGGTAAACACCTGAAAGTCGGCGGAGAGACCTTCGATGGTCAGGGCAAAGTGAGTTTCATTGGCCGGCGCGAACATCCGTTGTTCCTCGTGCTGTACAGCGGCGCTCGTCGACGGCCGCAAAAGCGGCTCAACGTACGCGAAATTCTGGAGGGGCGTAAACAACATCGACCAGCAGAGCTGGCCGATGTGTGAAGCGATCAGCCGTAATTAAACGACTGGAGCACGCCAGTCATCGGAACCCGAAGTACCGGATACTTCGTGGGTCCAGGTGATTTTGCGGTAGGTGAAC